>NZ_JAUSTU010000015.1:0-103856 GCF_030813005.1 Anoxybacillus andreesenii | reverse complement strand
CTATCTGAACTACCATCTATGAAGTTATCAAAGAGCAATAAACGAACTGGAAATTACCTCGAAAGAGGATTCTAAACTTACTATACGAGGAGGAAACGGGATGAATCAATTTCATGCTACTACCATTTTCGCTGTGCATCATAATGGAATTTGTGCGATGGCAGGGGATGGCCAGGTTACATTCGGCAATGCCGTAGTGATGAAACACACAGCAAGAAAGGTTAGAAAGATATTTAATGGGAATGTATTAGCTGGCTTTGCTGGTTCGGTAGCAGATGCCTTTACGCTTTTTGAAATGTTCGAAGGAAAGCTCGAGGAATTCAACGGGAATCTTCAGAGGGCTGCTGTAGAGCTTGCAAAAGAGTGGAGAAGTGACAAGGTTCTACGTAAGTTAGAAGCCATGTTAATTGTGATGAACAAAGAGAGCATTCTTCTAGTTTCGGGTACTGGTGAGGTGATTGAGCCAGACGATGGAATTTTAGCGATTGGTTCCGGTGGGAATTATGCTCTTTCAGCAGGTAGAGCTTTAAAGCGCTATGCTGGTGATCATTTAACTGCTAAGGAAATCGCCAAATCTGCCCTTGAAATAGCTTCAGAAATATGTGTCTATACCAATGAAAATATCATAGTCGAAGAGCTGTAAAGGAGGAATGAAGTGGTGGGATACGGAACAAACTTAACACCAAGGCAAATTGTCGAACGGTTGGATCAATACATTGTTGGTCAAAAGGATGCAAAGCAAGCAGTTGCAGTTGCTTTAAGGAATCGCTACCGCCGTAGTTTATTAGACGAAAAGCTCCGAGATGAAATCAATCCCAAGAATATTCTAATGATTGGGCCAACTGGTGTAGGGAAGACTGAAATTGCAAGAAGAATGGCAAAGCTCGTCAATGCCCCTTTTGTGAAGGTTGAAGCGACCAAATTCACAGAGGTCGGATATGTGGGCAGAGATGTAGAATCAATGGTCAGGGATTTAGTGGAAACCGCTGTTCGTCTAGTAAAAGAAGAAAAAATGGCCAGCGTGAAAGAGCGGGCTGAAGAAAACGCCAATCGCCGCCTTGTCGAACTGCTCGTACCATCGCAAAAAAAAGCGACAAGCTACAAAAACCCGCTAGAAATGCTTTTTGGTGGTGGGAACCAGCAGGAGCAAGACAGCAATCCATCTGAGGAATACAATCTTCAAGAAAAGCGAAAGATTATCCGTGAAAAGCTGGCGATGGGCGATTTGGAAAACGAAGTTGTCACCGTGGAGGTAGAGGAGCAGCAAGCTTCTATGTTCGATTTGCTGCAGGGCTCTGGAATGGAACAAATGGGCATGAATATGCAAGATGCCTTAAGTGGGCTTATGCCAAAGAAACGGAAGAAAAGGAAGCTTACTGTCAGGGAGGCGCGAAAGGTTTTAACAAATGAAGAGGCACAGAAGCTGATCGATATGGATGAGGTAACACAGGAGGCTGTATTTAGGGCAGAGCAATCCGGGATTATTTTTATCGATGAGATTGACAAAATCGCAAGCAAGAATCATGGTGGCTCTTCAGCGGATGTATCAAGAGAAGGGGTTCAACGGGACATCCTTCCAGTTGTAGAGGGTTCAACAGTCGTGACTAAATACGGCTCTGTTAAGACAGACCATGTTTTATTTATGGCGGCAGGAGCCTTTCATATTGCTAAGCCGTCTGATTTAATCCCTGAGCTTCAAGGTCGTTTTCCAATCCGTGTAGAGTTGACTAAGCTTACAGTCGATGACTTCTTCAAGATTTTAATCGAGCCGGATAATGCCCTTATTAAACAATATCAAGCTTTATTAGCAACAGAAGGTATACAAATTGAATTTTCTGACGATGCTATTCGTAAGATTGCAGAAGTTGCGTTCGAGGTCAATCAGAATACAGATAATATCGGTGCAAGACGCCTTCACACCATTCTTGAAAAACTGTTAGAAGACCTGTCATTTGAAGCTCCTGAAATTTCAATGGAGAAGGTGACAATTACACCACAATATGTCGAAGAAAAGCTTGGAGCCATCTCCAAAAATAAAGATTTGAGTCAGTTTATCTTGTAAGTGCAGATAAAATTAAATATTGAAGGTTTTAGCCAATTAGGAGGAAGAAACAATGGATTTATTAACAAAAACGAGAAAGATTAATGCATTATTACAAAAAGCAGCAGGTAAACCAGTGAATTTTAAAGAAATGTCTGAAACGTTAAGTGAAGTAATTGAAGCGAATGTCTTTATCGTAAGTCGCCGTGGAAAATTACTTGGTTATGCGGTCAACCAACAAATTGAAAATGATCGTATGATTAAAATGCTTGAGGATCGTCAATTTCCAGAAGAGTATACCAATAATCTTTTTAACATTAAGGAAACCTCACCAAATCTTGATGTGAATAGTGAGTACACTGCTTTCCCAGTTGAGAATAAAGAATTATTCCAAAGTGGATTGACAACAATTGTTCCAATTATTGGTGGGGGAGAGAGACTTGGCACTCTAATTCTTGCGAGATTACAGGAGCAATTCCATGATGATGATCTAATTCTAGGTGAATATGGTGCAACGGTTGTAGGAATGGAGATTCTTCGTGAAAAAGCGGAAGAAATTGAAGAGGAAGCTCGCAGCAAGGCTGTTGTGCAAATGGCCATCAGTTCATTGTCCTATAGTGAGCTCGAGGCAATTGAGCATATTTTTGAAGAGCTTAACGGACATGAAGGTCTCCTGGTTGCTTCGAAAATAGCAGACAGAGTTGGAATCACACGTTCCGTTATCGTTAACGCTTTAAGGAAGCTTGAGAGTGCTGGTGTGATTGAATCACGTTCATTAGGTATGAAGGGAACATATATTAAGGTATTAAATGATAAATTCCTTGTGGAACTAGATAAATTAAGAACCAACTAATAGGAACAATCTTTGTTAGTAAATATGATCACTGAAAACCCCTAACTTAGGGGTTTTTGTCGTTTTTAGGTCGATTATTGAATTCTACTTTCAGTTAATTTACAAATTGTTACAAAAATATGTATAAAGATAGGATCAATTTTTCGACAAAACTATCATTACTATAGTAATAATCAACGAAAATATCGTATATTAAGAGTTGTTTTTAACTTATAGGACGAAGAGAGGGACCTTTTCCATAGAAAAAATGGAGAACCATAGTGAAACAGGACATATCTCCCATGTTTTTTAGCTCAATATTCGTAGACATATTATTACATATTCATTACAATAAGTAATATGCTACATAATTCAGCTTTTTATTACAAAATTCAACATAATTATTAAATGGGGGTGACAAACTTTGAAGCTTTTTTCAAATACCATAACAACCCTTGAACAAGCATTAAACTATTCATCTACCAAACAAAAAGTGATTGCTCAAAATATATCAAATGCCGATACGCCAAATTACAAGTCGAAGGAAGTCAGTTTCAAGTCTGCATTGCAAAATGCAATGGATCAGTCCATGCAGGCTAAACGGACAGATGCTCGGCATTTTGAATTCAAAGGGCAACAGACAAATGGTATAGCCATAACAACTAACCAAAATACCTCTTATAACAATAATGGAAACAATGTGGATGTTGACAAAGAAATGGCGGATTTGGCGACAAATCAAATCTACTACAATGCTTTGACAGAGCGAATCAGCGGTAAGTTTCAAACCTTACAATCTGTTATTAGAGGAGGGAAATAGCGATGTCAATTTTTCATAGCATCAATACTTCTGCGTCGGCCTTAACGACCCAAAGACTCAGAATGGATGTTATTTCTTCAAATATGGCCAATGTCGATTCGACAAGAGCTACACAAGTGAATGGAGAGTGGGTGCCATATAGAAGAAAATCGGTCGTACTGGAGCCGAAGGAAAATAACTTTTCTTCGTTCTTAAATGTTGCGATGAATAGGAGTGAAGTTGGGAATGGTGTCAAGGTGACAAGAATTGTCGAGGACGACACTCCTTTCAAAGAGGTCTATGATCCAGAGCACCCCGATGCGAATGAATTTGGTTATGTGCAAATGCCTAATGTAGACCCTTTAAGAGAAATGGTTGATTTGATTAGTGCATCAAGATCCTACGAGGCCAACGTCACAGTACTCAATGCTTCAAAAGGGATGCTGATGAAGGCGTTAGAAATAGGAAAGTAAAGGAGCCAATATAAATGAACAATGTTTCATTTCCAAATATGTCTCGAATCTTTAAAGAAGCTGATGTGTCAAAAACGACAGCTACACCTTACGAAGCACAAAAGAGCTTTGCTTCCGTACTTAAGCAATCTATTGAAAAAGTAAATGAAGCACAAATACAATCGGATGTAATGACTGAAAAACTAGCACGCGGTGAAAACGTTGATTTACATCAAGTCATGATTGCTAGTCAAAAGGCTAGTATTACTTTGCAAGCAACAATGGAAGTAAGAAATAAAGTAATTGAAGCCTATCAAGAAGTTATGAGAATGCAGGTCTAGTATAGTTGTAGTTCTTTCCAACAATTAGACAGAATAGCCGGGGGATAAGAATGACAGTTTCGTTTCAAAAATATATAGATAAATTAAAAGAATATTGGAGTGGCCGTTCTAAGAAACAAAAAATGATCATTATCGGCTCTATTCTGTTACTTGTAATTTTAATTTCCTTAACAACTTTTTTTGCTACACGAACGAAGATGGTTCCTTTATACAAAGATTTATCACTATCTGAGGTAGGAACAATAAAGGCAAGTCTGGATGAAAAGGGCGTCAAATATGAGATTTCGGGCTCGCAAATTCTTGTTCCAGAAAAGGACGCCGATAATCTTTTGGTCGATCTTGCTGCTGAAGGGCTGCCAAAGTCTGGAGGAATTGACTACTCTTTTTTTAGTCAGAACGCTGGGATTGGGATGACGGATAACGAGTTTAATGTCATGAAGCTTGATGCCATGCAAACGGAGTTGGCTAACCTCATAAAGGGGATTGATGGGATTGAGGATGCAAATGTGATGATCACCCTGCCTCCCCAAGGCATTTTTGTGAGTGATACAAAGGAGGAAGCCTCTGCTGCGATCGTTTTGAAGACGAAAGCGGGCTATCAGTTTGAGGAGAAACAAATCAAGGGCCTCTATCATCTTGTTTCAAAGAGTGTTCCAAGCCTTCCTACTGATAATATCGTCATTTATAACCAAAATTTTGAGTATTTCGATCTAAAAAATAGTGAAAATTCTTCAGGTGAAACCTTTGCTACACAAAATCAGATCAAGAAGGAAATTGAACGTGATGTACAGCGCCAGGTTCAAAGCATGCTTGGTACTTTGATGGGGCAGGATAAGGTCGTGGTTTCGGTAACGGCTGATGTTGATTTCACGCAAGAGAATAGAGAGGAAAATCTCGTCACCCCTGTGGATGAAGAAAATATGGAAGGCATTAAGATCAGTGCCCAAAAAATCACAGAGACCTTCTCAGGCGAAGGGGCAGCAGCAGGGGGTGTACCTCAGGGAGAAGATCCTGCTGATACGTTAGGCGGAACCTACCAGCAAGGCGCTAATGGGAACGGCGATTACGAAAGAATTGAAGAGACCATCAACAATGAAGTGAATAAGATCCGAAAGGAAATCGTTGAGAGTCCTTATAAGATTAGAGACTTAGGAATTCAGGTAATGGTTGAGCCACCAGATCCAGAGGATGCAACGTCTCTTCCGCAAGAAAGAGTAGATGACATTAGCAAAATATTAAGTACGATCGTGCGTACTACCATCGATAAGGATGCAGCAGGCGCTGAGCTAACAGATGAAGCAATTCAAGACAAAATTGTCGTCTCTGTTCAACCATTTAACGGTAAGCCACAGTTCAGTTCTGAACAGAAATTTACATTGCCTTGGTGGGCATATGTGGTAGGTGGAATTCTTCTCTTAGTCATTGGTTTGGGAATCTTCTTGTTTATCCGTTCACGTAAGAAACGTGAGGAAGAAGAGGAGATGGAGGAAATCATGGATAATGGACCACAGTTGACTATCCCAGATGTAAATGACGAGCAGGAAACGGAAAGCTCGTTAAGACGTAAGCAACTTGAAAAGATGGCGAAGGACAAGCCTGAGGACTTTGCTAAACTATTACGGACGTGGATTTCAGAAGACTAGGAGGTATGAAAGTTGGCAAAAAAAGACCATAAAGAGCTATCAGGGAAACAAAAAGCAGCCATCCTTCTTATTTCGCTGGGACCTGATGTATCTGCGTCTGTTTATAAGCATTTAAGTGAAGAAGAAATTGAGAAACTCACATTAGAAATCTCAGGTGTAAAAAAAGTAGATACTCAGGCCAAGGAAGAAATCGTTGAAGAGTTTCATAACATTGCCTTGGCACAGGACTATATTGCACAAGGTGGAATTGGCTACGCGAAGACGGTGCTTGAGAAGGCACTGGGTGCTGAACAAGCGGCTGTTATTATAAATAGACTAACCTCATCCTTGCAGGTACGCCCGTTTGATTTTGCGAGAAAAGCTGACCCAGGACAAATATTGAATTTTATCCAAAATGAACATCCCCAAACGATCGCCTTAATTTTGTCCTATTTAGATTCTGCGCAAGCAGGGCAAATTCTTTCAGAATTACCGCAGGAAATGCAAGCAGATGTTGCGAGAAGAATTGCTGTAATGGATAGTACTTCACCTGAAATTATTAATGAGGTTGAACAAATTCTGGAACGGAAGCTGTCATCGACAGTGACTCAGGATTACACTCAAACAGGTGGAGTTGAGGCAGTTGTTGAGGTTCTTAATGGTGTTGATCGAGCAACTGAACGAACCATTCTCGATGCTCTAGAAATTCAAGATCCAGAGCTTGCAGAAGAAATCAAGAAGAGAATGTTTGTCTTTGAGGATATTGTCACGCTTGATAATCGTGCCATTCAAAGGGTTATTAGAGATTGTGAGAATGAGGATCTGATGCTGTCCTTGAAGGTGTCAAGCGATGAGGTGAAGGATATCGTCTTTAAAAATATGTCAACACGGATGGTAGAGACCTTTAAGGATGAAATGGAATTCATGGGACCTGTACGCTTGCGTGATGTAGAGGAAGCCCAATCAAGAATTGTTGCCATTATTCGTCGTCTTGAGGAGTCCGGTGAAATCGTCGTTGCTCGCGGCGGAGGAGATGATATTATTGTCTAGGCTTATCAAATCAGGTTGGACAATTCCTGACAAATCTGAAAATCGGGTCATTTCCATCAAAACATTTAAAGTTCATCAGGAAGAATCGGGTGAACCTTATACAAGTATTGATGCAATGAAAGAAAGAGAACAAATTATCGAAAAGGCCGTGACTGAAGCAGATTCGATTGTTGCAGAGGCAAATGCCTACAAGGAAAGCATTGAGATTCAATTGCAGCAGGAAAAATTAAACTGGGAGCAAGAGAAGGTTCTTCTTACGAATCAAGCTCAGGAAAGTGGATTTGAAGCAGGGTTCCATGAGGGAAGAAATCAAGGTTACAATGAGACTCAAAGTTTAATAGATGAGGCAAAACAGATTATCGATAAATCAAAAGAGGACTATTTTAAAAAAATTGAATCGGCTGAAGAAACGATTTTAAATCTTGGCCTTAAAGTAGCGGAAAGAATCCTTGGTACACAGCTTAAAGAAAACGAAGAGGTTTTTTTAAGCATAGCCAAGCGTGCTTTAAAGGAAGCAAGAGAGTATCGTGAGATTCAATTGCATATTCATCCGCGTTATTATGACTTTTTGATCGAGCAAAAGGATGATTTAATAAGCATTTTTCCTAAGGAAACAGAGCTTTATATTTATCCAGATAGTGATTTATCAGAACAAAGCTGTATCATAGAATCTGCAAATGGGCGAATTGATGCTAGCGTCGATGTACAGCTCGAAGAAATCAAGGCTAAGCTTTTTGAAATGTTGGAGAGTGAATAACGTGAGGGCAGCCGAACTGATTGCGCAAATCAACCAAATCGATACATTTAAACGTTACGGTAGGGTAAAACAGGTTGTAGGGCTTATGATTGAATCCCAGGGTCCAGAAAGCTCCATTGGTGATGTTTGCTATATTCATGTCGGCCATAAGCAGAAACGTAAAATTCAAGCAGAAGTAGTTGGCTTTAAAGATGAAAATATTATTTTAATGCCCTACACAACGGTCAATGATATTGCTCCAGGAAGCTTGGTGGAGGCAACTCTAAAACCTTTAGAGGTGAAGGTTGGTCCTGGTCTAATTGGCAGTGTTGTGGATTCATTAGGAAATCCTTTAGATGATTCCCCCTTGCCAAAGGGCCTTACACCGGTCTTAACTGAGCAGGAGCCGCCTAATCCGTTAAATCGTCCGCCCATTTCCGAACCAATAGAGGTCGGCGTAAGGATGATTGACAGCTTACTAACGGTTGGGAATGGTCAAAGGGTAGGGATCTTTGCCGGTAGTGGTGTGGGAAAAAGCACCTTGCTTGGTATGATTGCTCGCAATACAAAGGCTGATTTAAATGTCATTGCGCTCATTGGTGAACGTGGACGTGAGGTTAGAGAATTCATTGAAAGAGATTTAGGACCAGAAGGGTTAGAACGTTCGATTGTGGTGGTGGCCACTTCTGACCAGCCAGCTCTCATGAGAATCAAGGGAGCATTTACAGCCACGGCGATAGCGGAATATTTCCGTGATAAGGGTCTAAATGTCATGATGATGATGGACTCGGTTACTCGTGTCGCAATGGCACAACGTGAGGTTGGTCTAGCGATTGGTGAACCACCGACTACAAAGGGCTATACTCCATCTGTATTTGCCATTTTACCTAAGCTATTAGAAAGAACAGGGACTAACCTGCATGGTTCGATTACCGCATTCTATACTGTTTTGGTGGACGGCGATGACATGAATGAGCCTATTGCAGATGCTGTACGGGGGATTTTGGATGGCCACTTTGTCTTAGATCGGGATTTGGCTAATAAGGGACAATATCCAGCTGTCAATATATTAAAAAGTGTTAGTCGTGTTATGAACAATATTGTTCCGAGTGAGCATCGTCACTCGTCGGAGAGACTGCGGGAACTGTTAAGCACCTATATCAATGCTGAGGATTTAATCAATATCGGAGCTTATAAGAAAGGCTCATCTCGGCAAATTGATGAAGCGATTCGGTTATACCCCGAAATTATTGAATTTCTTAAGCAGCAAACAGATGAGAAGGTTTCTTTGAACGAGGCTATAGCTGGGCTTTACAGATTGATTGGAAAAGGTGATTAAACCGATGAATTATCAATATAAGTTTGGTCGGGTGCTTGCCCTGAAGGAACGAGAAAAGGATGAGGCTTTATCTCTCTATCAGGAATCTGTCAAGAAGTTTGAGGAAGCTGCCCAAAAGCTCTATGAGCTGTTGAAGAAAAAAGAAGATCTAGAAGCCCATCAAGCTACTGGATTGCAAAAGGGACTTTCCATCATGGATATCCGTCAGCAACAGTTATTCATCGGAAACATCGAAAAAACGATTCATCATTATCAAAAAATGGTCATAAATGCAAGGAATCGGATGAATCTTCATCAAGAGAAACTGATGGAGAAAAATATTGAAGTAAAAAAATATGAAAAAATTCGTGAAAAGGATTTTGAACTTTTTTTAAGAGAATTGAAGGCAAATGAAAGTAAGCAAATGGATGATATCTCGATACAACATTATATGCATCGAGGAGGTTAGGTGATGAAATGGCGAAGACAAAGGAAGATAAAGAAGTATTAGATGAAAAAGAACAGAAAAAATTTAACAAATTCCAATGGTTTGTGTACACAGGTCTAATCCCTTTCCTTTTCACTATCCTAGTCGTCCTTATTGTCCTTTCATTTGCGGGAATTAATGTGTTTGAAAAGGCTAAGGAAGTTGGAGAAAAGATTCCGTTTGTCTCAAATTTCATTAAAGAAGATGAAACCAAGACTACTGAAGAATGGGAAAAAAGTCTCATTGAGCTTGAAGGCGAGATTAAGGATAAGGAAGCACAAATTGAACAGCTTCAGACAGAGCTTGATGGTAAGGACAAGGAAGTTGAACGAGGCAAGCTAGAAATCGAGCAACTGCAGGCGCAAATTGACGAATTAATGGCAATTCAGGAAGAAAATAAGAGGGCCTTCAAGGATATTATTAAAACCTATGAAACGATGTCAGCCAAAAAAGCGGCACCGATTATTTCGCAAATGAATGATCAAGAGGCATTAAAAATTCTATCCAATATCAAGGCGGACAATTTAGCGGCCATCATGGAAAGCTTGCAGCCGGATAAAGCTGCTAAATATACGGAGTTGCTAACAAATGAAGCAGAGAATTAATATTGTTTTTCTTGAAAGGAGGTGAAAAGAATGGAGATCGGTGGATTGGGCACAGTGAAGACGTTGATTTCTTCAGCAAATGACAATTCCCAAAGCTCACAGGTCAGCGGCTTTCTCGGTGTTTTTGGTGCTTTACTAACTGAAGAAAATAGTTCAATCGAAAATGCCTCACTTGGAGCAAATCCAATATCAAAAGAAGAGCTGCTGAATCTGATTCAATTATTAAAAACAGAGGATATTCTTGATGTTGAAGGTGGAATGGAGCTTCTAAACAAGGCGTTATCAACTGATAATGAGCAAGAAATCATTTCATTTGTTAAGAGCTTAGTTTTAGGAGATTCAAATTTGAAGAATTTGGTTGAACTAGCTTCTGGGCAAATTAGTGATAAGGGACAACTAGAGGACCTAGAAAATGGGTCAGCTAAAGAGGGAACAGCTAGAATTGAAGACTTAATTCAAGTTGTGGAACAGCTTTTATCCATGCCTATACAGGAATTGAGTAAGCTCCTCAATGGTGAAATGCAGAATGTGATCAAAGCGATTAAACTCATTGACTTAACTTTTAATGAGAGGAATCCTGGGTTTGATGATGCACCGTTAAAGGCTTTAATTCATGAGCTAACAAAGAAACTTGAATTATTAGGAGAGAATGGCAAGGGATTGTTGCTGGATTCCGGAAAACAGGTTTCAAGAATGGAATACCTTCATCGAACCTTTAACACGGTTGCTGCGGAATGGAATAGTGAAGCACAAACGGAGCAAAGACCTATTAACACGAAGACAGAAGCCGTAAGCGGAGTGATCCCATTTCAGCAAATGAGCAAAGCTGAGCAATTGACTTTACATTTAAGTCAATCAGGAAGGCCTACCAATTCGGCAGAGCTTATTAAACAATTCGAAAATATTCTAGCCAGAAGTCAATTTTCAAATGTTGCAGGTGCGCAAAAGCTATTGATCAAATTAAATCCTGAACATCTAGGGGCTCTTAGAATTGAGTTAATTCAAAGGGATGCGGGGTTAGTGGCTAGGATTATGACGACCACTCAGGCAGCCAAGGATGCCCTTGAGACCCACTTGAACGGATTAAGACAAGCCTTTGGCTCGCAAAACATCCAAGTGGACAGAGTGGAGGTTTCACAGGCTATGGCGCAGCAGCAGGATCGATATTTCGGCCGAGAGCAAGGCCAGCAGTCACAACAACAATGGCAAGACAATGAAGAAAAGAACAAGCAGGATGAGAAATTAGAAAATGAAGCATTTAATTTTTCATTAGAAGAGGCTCTTGTAAATACGGAAGTGTAGGTGGTTAGGATGACAAATACGATTGATCCGTCGCTGCTTTTATCTGAGTATCAGAACAGTCAACGAAAAACGGGTTCAAATACGCTTGGGAAAGACGATTTTCTGAAGCTATTAATTACACAGCTTGCAAATCAAGACCCGACAAATCCGATGCAGGATCGAGAGTTTATTTCACAAATGGCTCAGTTTTCTTCATTGGAGCAAATGACCAACATGAACAATACGATGCAAAAGTTTATCGACTCACAGCAGCAAAATACACTCATTGCTTATAACCAATTTATTGGTAAAGAGATTACTTGGCATCGAATTAGCTACACGGATGAAAAAAATCCAAAACCAGTTATCGAAGAAGGTACTGGTAAGGTCGTATCGCTGCAATTTAAAGATAACAATGTTTATTTTATATTAGAAGATGGGACGAAATTAGAGCCGGGAAATGTTTCACAAATTAATTCTGTTTCATCAGAAAATCAATTAACTCAAGCAAGTCTATTAATTGGAAAAACGGTCACCTATAAAGGAAAGGATAATGAAGAGCTAGTTGCTCAAGTGAAATCCGTATTCTTTAAAGATGGAAAGACATTTTTTCAATTAAACGATGAAAACAACACTAATATCACTGCATCACAGATAACGAAAATCGAATAAAGAGGGTAGGTTGAATGGATAAGTCTTCATTTAGGCCAATACAAGCTCAGCCGCTCACAACCGGGCAGCTTCATTCCAAGAAGCCAAATCAAATCAAGGGAAATGCTTTCTCACTTCATTTACAACAGGCGATTCAAGAAGGTGACAACAAGTTAACCTTAAGCAAGCATGCAAAGGAGCGGTTGATACAGCGAGATATACATATTTCTGACAATCGCTGGGAGCAAATCGAACAAAGAGTAAATGAGGCCAAAAAACTGGGAGTAAAGGATTCTCTAGTATTGTTGGATAATGCAGCACTGATTGTCAGCGCCAAAAACAATACGGTCATAACTGCAATGGATCGCCAGGAAGCAACGACACAAATTTTCACTAACATTAACGGGACAATTGTACTAGAATAAAAAAGTGGCTGGACCTATTTAGGAAGCCGGAGCTGTGGACCGATCGAAGCAGCTCAAATGGAAAGGAGAAATAATTATATGCTACGCTCCATGTACTCAGGAATAAGCGGAATGAAGAACATGCAAACAAAACTTGACGTAATTGGTAATAATATTGCCAATGTCAATACTTACGGATTTAAAAAAGGTCGTGTAACATTTAAAGATATGATGAGTCAGACGGTTGCTGGTGCATCTGCATCTAATGAAACAAGGGGCGGAACAAATCCAAAGCAGGTTGGATTAGGTTCCACTTTAGCAACTATAGATACAATTCATGACGGTTCAAGTTTACAAACAACCAATCGCTCCCTTGATCTTGGAATCGATGGGGATGGATACTTCGTCGTACGTCAAGGGACAGCACAATACTATACAAGAGCTGGGAACTTTTATTTAGATGATAATGGCTTACTCGTAAATGGTGATGGATTGGCGGTTCAAGCTTATCAATATGATAATGCTGGAAATTTAACGAATAGACTAGGAGACATAGCAGTAAATGTTAACGCGGTAATGCCAGCACAGACAACAACAATTATCTCTGCAGCAGGGAATCTCCCAGCCAATGCTATAGCTGAAGATACGACCGCTACTCCACCAGTGAAAGGTTTTATTTATACACAACAGATAAAAGTAGTAGACAAAAACGGTAATGCACATGCATTAGATGTTCACTTTAAAAAAACTGGGGAAAATGAATGGAGTCTTTATATAAATCAGGATCCCAATAAGGCAGATTCTACCGGAACAGAGATAAAATTTAAAGCTGATGGAACATTAGATTCAGATGAAGAAATTGACATTACAAATAAAATTCCAATTGGGAAAGATGCAGATGGAAATGACATTGAATTAGAATTAGGTGATAATGGACTAACTTTAAATGTATCTCAACTATCACAAAACTCTGGAACCGCCTCTGCATTGTTAGATCCTGATGGTAGCACAGAAGGCAAACTAGAAAGCTTTAATATTGGCGCAACCGGTGATATAACAGGTGTCTATTCCAACGGAGAGATAGTGACATTAGGGCGCCTAGCACTTGCAAAATTCAGTAATACCTCTGGTTTAATGAAAGCAGGAAATAACTTATTCCAAGAAACCATTAACTCAGGCACAGCTAATATAGGAGCTGCAGGAGAGGGGCGCGGTACACTCGTTTCAGGTTCCCTCGAAATGTCAAACGTCGACTTATCCGAGGAATTCACCGAAATGATCGTCGCACAGCGTGGCTTCCAAGCAAACACTCGAATCATCACAACATCCGATGAAATTCTTCAAGAGCTTGTTAATTTAAAACGATAGGTTAAGGGAGGGACAGGGCTGAAGATGATTGTCTTCAGTCCTGAATAGACAAGTGATTAATGTGACTAGATTGAATGGAAAAGGGTTTACGATTAATGCCATCTATATTGAAACGATTGAATCGTTTCCTGATACGACCATTACCCTTACGAATGGGAGAAAGTATGTCGTAAAGGAAAGCAAGGACGAGGTCCTGCAGCTTGTCACGAGATTCTATCAAACGATTAACCTATTAGGACTACAGATGGAGGAGCCAGAGGATGAAAAATAATAAACTTGTCATGATTATGTTAATACTTCTTATCGCCATCACCCTCGTTGGCGCTGTTGCCGTTGTAGTTATTCTGAAGGTTACTGATGAGGACAAGGAGCCAACGATAGATGAAGTGCTCGAAGCTTCAGTGGATGTTCCGGAAATTACTACGAACCTAGCCAGCAATGATTTTATTCGAATATCCTTTAAGATTCAAACAGACGGGAAGAAAGCGAAAGAAGAGCTAGAAAAGAGAGATTTTCAAGTGAAGAATATTATTATTCATACCCTCTCAGAAAAGACAGCAGAGCAGGTCTCTGGGAATGAGGGACAAACTCAGCTCGAAAATGAGCTAAAGGAAGAGATTAATAAGCTTATGCAAAAAGGGAAAGTTGAAAAGGTTTATATAACGGGATCACTCCTTCCATAATTTGATCACCATTATGAAAAAGTATAGCGAATGGAGGTGAGGATTCATGTCTGGAGAAGTTTTATCACAAAGTGAAATAGACGCCCTACTTTCTGCCATTTCAACGGGAGAAATGGATGCCGATGAGCTGAAGAAAGAAACGACGGAGAAAAAGGTAAAGGTGTACGACTTTAAGAGGGCTTTGAGATTCTCAAAGGATCAAATTCGTAGCTTAACACGAATCCATGAGAATTTCGCAAGGTTACTCACTACCTTTTTCTCAGCACAGCTCAGAACCTATGTCCAAATCACGGTGGCATCCGCGGACCAAATACCTTATGAAGAATTTATTCGGTCCATCCCGAAAATGACCATCCTAAATGTATTTGAGGTTCCGCCGCTAGATGGTAGGATTCTGATGGAGGTCAACCCCAACATCGCCTACGCAATGATGGATAGAATGATGGGTGGCAAGGGCTCGAGCATCAATAAAGTTGAAAATTTAACCGAAATTGAAACAAAGATTATGTCCAACACGTTTGAGCGCTCCTTTGAAAATTTACGGGAGGCATGGGAAACGATTGCGGATATTGACCCAATCCTAACAGATTTTGAAGTGAATCCTCAATTCTTGCAAATGGTTTCTCCAAATGAAACAGTTGTAGTCATCTCATTAAATACAACCATCGGGGAAACGACTGGGATGATTAATATATGCATACCTCATGTTGTGCTGGAACCAATTATCCCTAAGCTTTCTGTACATTATTGGATGCAGACAGACAAGAAGGAAAGGGAGCCTAAAGAAATCGAAGTTTTGGAGAAACGCTTAAAACGGGCCGATATTCCAGTATCGATAGATTTAGGAAGCACGGAGATTTCCATCCAAGATTTCTTAATGCTTGATGTAGGGGATGTAATTGAATTGAATCAACAAATTGAACACCCACTAACGATAAAAATTGGTGGGATGCCAAAGTTTCATGGACAGCCAGGGTTAGCGAATAAGAAGATAGCTGTTCAAGTATTAGAAATTATGAAGGGGGGCGACGACGATGGTGAGTGATGATATGCTCTCTCAAGATGAAATAGATGCCTTACTAAGAGGTACAGATGACATTGAGCCCGAGGTTCATGACATTGAAGAGACAAAAGTAGAAGATTATCTTTCTTCCATGGAGCAGGATGCACTGGGGGAAATTGGTAATATTTCCTTTGGAAGCTCGGCAACAGCCCTCTCAACGCTACTGAATCAAAAGGTTGATATTACAACCCCAACTGTTACCGTTATTCCACAGCGTCAATTAGAGGAGGAATTTCCACATCCGTATGTAGCCATCCAAGTCAGCTATACAGAAGGCTTTTCAGGAAGTAATTTGCTAGTGATTAAGCAGGAGGATGCAGCGGTGATTGCCGATCTCATGCTTGGCGGAGATGGAATTAACCCTGCCGAACTATTGGGAGAGATACAGCTGAGCGCTGTCCAAGAGGCGATGAATCAAATGATGGGTTCGTCCGCTACTTCCATGTCAACGATTTTTAGTAAAAGAGTAGATATTTCCCCACCTTCTATTGATATGTTAGATCTCAGGCATGGAGAAGGGACGGATAGGATACCAAACGATGATATGCTTGTGAAGGTATCGTTCAGGTTAAAGGTTGGAGAATTAATCGATTCGAGCATCATGCAGCTACTTCCACTAGAATTTGCCAAGGGTTTAGTTGCAGAATTGTTAAATCCTGAAGCCTCAAGCACTGAAGCTTCTGCTAGAATAGAAGAGGTTAAAGATACTAGAATTGAAGAACCTGTCATGAATCAACCACAACAGACTCAAAATGTAGAGTATCATGGACAAGCAAATCCCTCCATGGATGCACAGCAAACCATGCCTATGAACGGTGGAACAGGATACCCGGGAAATTGGCAGCAAGGACCAGCTCCTGGTGGCTATCAAATGCCACCGCTCATGCAGCAAACAGGCCCACAATATTATGGGACGCAATATCCTGGCGGAGCACAGCCGACGGTTCAACCGGCTGTCTTCTCAAACTTTGAACAGGTTTCACTGCAGGAGTCAGAGACAAAGAACCTGAACATGCTCCTTGATATCCCATTACAGGTTACGGTCGAGCTGGGGAGAACAAAAAGGTCTGTCAAAGAGATTCTTGAACTTTCACCTGGTTCCATTATTGAGCTTGACAAGCTCGCAGGAGAACCAGTTGATATTTTGGTCAATAATCGACTTATCGCCAAGGGTGAGGTAGTCGTAATTGATGAGAACTTTGGTGTCCGTGTGACAGATATTATTAGTCAAAGTGATAGACTTAATAAACTTAGATAATCAATGGGGGTAGAGATTAATGGCGCACAAAATTTTAATCGTAGATGATGCTGCTTTTATGCGTATGATGATCAAAGATATTTTAACAAAGAACGGCTTTGAAGTAGTTGGCGAAGCAGCTGATGGTGCTCAGGCTGTTGAAAAATACAAAGAAACCAATCCAGATCTTGTGACAATGGACATTACAATGCCGGAAATGGATGGAATTACAGCTTTAAAAGAGATCAAAAAGGTTAATCCGAATGCCAAGGTGATTATGTGTTCGGCTATGGGACAGCAGGCAATGGTTATCGATGCGATTCAAGCAGGTGCAAAAGATTTTATCGTCAAACCTTTCCAGGCCGACCGGGTAATTGAAGCAATATCTAAAACCTTAGGATAAAACAACTTGGCGGCGTTTTGCCGCCAAAGCTATGTTTTTCTAAAAGGAAATCATTCTAGTACAAGAGGTGCATCCAGTTGCAATCCATTCGGTCATTTATGAAAGTATTACTTCTCTTATTTATTGTTCTAGTTGGAGCTGGAACCAGCGTACATGCAGAACAATTAAATAGCGTAAAAGACTGCATTGAGCATCCAGAGAGTTGCAGTGAGAAGGACCAAGCTCCTAAACAGGATAAAGCAGATCACAATCAAAATGATGTGAGTACGGTTGGACTGACTGCTTGGGATTTCGCAAAAATGATTTTTGCAACTCTTTTTGTCATTGCACTTCTTTACTTTCTGCTCAAATTTATTAATAAAAAAAGCCATGGATATAAGGAATCCCAGATCATACAAAATATTGGTGGAACCTCTCTAGGTGCTAACCGCTCTGTACAAATGGTTAAGGTTGGCGAGAGGGTGCTGATTATTGGGGTTGGAGAGAATATTCAGCTGTTAAAAGAAATCGAAGACGAAGAAGAGGCTCGTCAGATCATCCTTGATTACAACAACAAAATGGAACAGCTTATGAGTCCAAGCGATATTGTGACAAAGCTGATAAAAAGAACATCAACTCTTAACAATAAGAAGAACGAAAAAGAAAATAGTGCTTTTCCTTCAATTCTGAAGAAACAGTTAGACACGATTACGAAAGAAAGAAAAAAGCTACTAAATGAAATGGAGAAGAAGGGGCCAGAAGAACGATGAGTCAGTTTATGGAGTTTTTTAACAATAGCGATCCTGCTAATGTCTCGACATCTGTTAAGCTTATGCTTCTTCTTACGGTCATGTCCTTGGCTCCTAGCATTCTAGTCTTAATGACATCATTTACACGTATTGTTATTGTTCTTTCCTTTGTCAGAACGGCGCTTGCCACACAGCAAATGCCACCAAACCAAGTTATTGTAGGTCTTTCCTTGTTTTTAACATTTTTTATCATGGCACCAACGTTTCAAGAGATTAATAAGGATGCTTTAACACCATTGTTTAATGAAGAAATCACGTTGGAGCAGGCCTACGATAAGGCTGCTGCTCCACTAAAGGATTTTATGAGTGCCCATACGAGGCAAAAGGATTTAGCTTTGTTTTTACAGTATTCCAAAGCGGAACAGCCTAAGTCAATTGAAGACATTCCCTTAACGACACTGGTTCCAGCTTTTGCGATTAGTGAGATTAAGACAGCCTTCCAAATTGGTTTCATGATTTTTATTCCGTTTCTCGTTATTGACATGGTTGTGGCGAGTGTGCTCATGTCAATGGGGATGATGATGCTGCCGCCGGTGATGATCTCATTGCCTTTCAAAATTCTCTTGTTCGTTCTTGTCGACGGATGGTATCTTGTCGTTAAATCGCTTTTTGAAAGCTTCTAAGCAGGTGATAATAGATGACACCAGAACATGTAATTTCAATCGCGGAGCAAGGCATATGGACAGTATTGCTCGTATGTGGACCACTAATCCTGCTTGCATTGGTTGTCGGATTAATTGTTAGTATTTTTCAGGCAACCACTCAGATACAGGAACAAACCTTAGCTTTCGTCCCAAAAATCGTAGCGGTTTTACTGGGCATTGTGTTCTTTGGTCCATGGATGCTGAGCCGTATACTATCCTATGCCAATGATATATTTTCTAATTTAACGAGGTTTATAGGATGATACGATGGTAGACTTACTTCCAGAATTTCCAGTATTCCTGTTAATATTTGTGAGGGTTACATCATTTTTCATTATGATGCCCATTTTTTCTTATCGAACGATTCCGGCACCTTTTAAAATTGGGTTGGGTTTCTTTCTTGCTTGGATTATGTTCTACACGATCGATGCACCGGTATTGGAGATTAACGGTGCATACTTTTTATTAATCATGAAGGAGGCCCTTGTTGGGATACTGATAGGGTTCATTGCCTATTTAATTCTTTCCGCAATTCAGATTGCCGGAGGGTTTATTGATTTTCAAATGGGATTTGCAATTGCCAATGTCATCGACCCTCAGACAGGTGCCCAAAGTCCGATCACGGGCCAGTACTTCTATATTGTAAGTTTGCTATTTTTGCTTAGTGTTAATGGTCATCATCTATTGATAGATGGAATTTATTATAGCTATCAATTTGTTCCCATCGATCAAGCGTGGATCCCCTTTGGAAAAGAATCATTGGTGGAGTTTGTATTAAAAGCTTTCAGTACCATGTTCATGATTGCACTACAAATGGCTCTACCCATCGTAGGTAGCATTTTTCTTGTCGATGTTGCCTTGGGGATTGTGGCCAGAACGGTACCACAACTAAATGTGTTCGTTGTAGGACTGCCGTTAAAGATCGGTGTAAGCTTTATCGTGATTGTCGCTGTCATGACGGTGATGATGGGAGTGGTATCCCAGTTGTTTGAGTATACGCTCATTACGATGAGAGGCCTGATGGAGCTCATTGGGGGTTCATAGAATGGAATTCTTAAAGTTAGATTTACAGTATTTTTCTGGTGAGAAAACGGAAAAAGCAACACCGAAAAAACGGCAGGATAGTCGTAAAAAAGGACAGGTTGCCAAAAGTCAGGATATTAACACAGCCGTTGTCTTATTAGCTGTCTTTCTCGTTCTTCTGTTTGGAGGAAAGTACTTTTTTGACACCCTCTTATATCTGTTTCGGCACACATATGAACAATATATTGGGATGGATATTACAGAGAATAACCTGCAGATGCTTTTCCTGGATATATTGAAGGAGCTCGTATATGTGCTAGCACCGATCATGGCTATTGCGATGGTTGCTGGTGTTGCGGCCAATTATATGCAGTTTGGCTTCCTATTTTCAACAGAAACGATACAGCCGAAGCTGGAAAAATTAGATCCCATCAAAGGCCTCAAGAGAATTTTTTCTATTCGAGCCATTGTAGAACTGTTAAAATCGATCCTGAAAATAAGTGTTGTAGGAGTCGTAACATTCTCTGTTTTATGGGCAAGAAAGGATGAGATCCTGATCTTGGGCCAGAAATCGGTTGGTGCTGGGCTGGCTACCATTGCCAATTTAACGGTCCAAATGGGGTTAATTGCGTGTGCCGCACTTATCATATTGGCTGCACTTGACTATTTTTATCAGAAATATGATTTTGAAAAAAATATCCGGATGTCAAAGCAAGACATCAAGGATGAGTATAAGAATATGGAAGGGGACCCGCTCATTAAGTCAAAAATCAAACAGCGCCAGCGGGAAATGGCCATGCGCCGAATGATGCAGGAGGTCCCAAATGCTGATGTGGTCATTACGAACCCGACCCATTATGCCGTCGCCTTGAAATATGATGAGAATAAGCTTGATGCTCCATATGTCGTGGCAAAGGGCGTCGATTATGTCGCTCAAAAAATCAAGTTGATTGCGAAAGAAAATGAAGTTATTCAGGTGGAAAACCGCCCTCTAGCAAGGGCTTTATATAGTCAGACAGAAATTGGGGATGCCATCCCTGAGGAGTTTTTCAAAGCGGTGGCGGAGATTCTAGCCTACGTCTACCGAACAAAGAAAAAAATCTAGAAACGAATGAGAAAACGATAGTACTTCAACTTGCATTTGTACTTTTATTCTATCGTGGAGTGAATTTTTCACATAAAACGGATCAACCGTGACGCTTTACTAATGGGGGAAATACTATGCGTGCAAAAGATTTAACCGTATTGCTAGCTGTCATCTTAATCGTGGCTATGCTCATTATCCCTTTGCCAACCTGGTTATTGAGCTTGCTCTTGATCGTGAATATCTCGCTAGCATTACTGATTCTTTTAATATCCATGAATACCAATGAGCCACTTCAATTCTCGGTTTTTCCCTCTCTTCTATTATTGGCAACGTTATTCCGATTAGGCTTGAATGTTTCAACAACCCGTTCGATTCTTTCAAAGGGAGATGCTGGAGGCGTTGTCGATACCTTTGGCTCCTTCGTTGTCGGTGGGAATATTGTTGTTGGTTTAGTTGTTTTCTTTATTTTGGTTATTATCAACTTTATTGTTATTACAAAGGGTACGGAACGTGTGTCAGAAGTAGCTGCCCGCTTCACCCTCGATGCGATGCCAGGTAAGCAGATGAGTATCGATGCTGATTTGAATGCAGGCATGATTTCAGAGCATGAAGCAAGAATTCGTCGTGAAAAAATCAGTAGTGAAGCTGATTTTTATGGTTCCATGGATGGTGCGAGTAAATTTGTTAAAGGGGATGCCATCGCAGGGATTATCATTACCCTTATAAATTTGATTTTTGGGATCGTCATTGGGATGCTGCAGCTTGGACTACCAATAGCTGAAGCAGCAACCAGATTTTCCTTATTGACGGTCGGAGATGGTCTTGTCAGCCAAATTCCCGCCCTGCTTATCTCAACAGCAACGGGAATAATTGTAACAAGAGCAGGTGCTTCCGATGGAAGTCTATCTGAGGATATTTCGAATCAGCTTCTTTCTCAGCCGAAAATGCTCTATGTTACAGGTGGAACGATTATTGTATTAGGTTTATTAACACCTATCGGGATTGTCATTACACTACCAGTTGGGGGATTATTGATTTTTGCTGGTTTTAGAATGAGCCAAATACCAGCACAGGACAAAGAACAGCTTGAGGAATTGGAAGAAGAAATTCAATCTGATGAATTAAAGAGCCCTGAGAGTGTGGTTAGTCTCCTCAACGTAGATCCGATTGAATTTGAATTTGGCTATGGACTAATCCCTTTAGCAGATTCCAATCAGGGAGGAGATTTGCTCGATCGAATCGTGATGATTAGAAGACAACTCGCAATTGAGCTTGGACTCGTCATTCCGGTTGTGCGAATTAGGGATAATATCCAACTGCAGCCAAATGAATATCGGTTGAAGATTAAGGGAAACGAAATGGCAAGGGGCGAATTGCTTCTTGATCATTATCTCGCTATGAGCCCAGGGGTAGAGGATGACTCCATTGAAGGAATCGATACGATCGAACCATCCTTTGGTCTGCCTGCCAAATGGATTACGGAGGAGATGAAGGAGCAGGCGGAAATATTTGGGTATACTGTAGTAGATCCGCCTTCCGTCGTTTCGACTCATATAACGGAGGTCATTAAGGCCAATGCCCATGAGCTTCTTGGAAGACAAGAGACGAAACAATTAATCGATCATGTAAAAGAAAGCTATCCAATTTTGGTCGAGGAGGTTACACCTAACCCTCTTTCTGTCGGAGAGGTTCAAAAGGTACTTGCGAAGCTACTCCGAGAAAATGTATCCATTCGAAACCTACCGATTATTTTTGAAACACTGGCTGATTTTGGGAAGGTTACTTCAGATACGGATGTTTTGACTGAATATGTGAGACAAGCCTTGGCTAGACAAATTACAAATCAATATAGTACAAATGGACAAACATTAAAGGTTGTGACCGTATCCGGTAAAGTGGAAAAAACAATTGCCGATGGGGTACAACAGACGGAGCATGGAAACTATTTGTCGATTGATCCTTCCGTTTCACAGTCGATCTTAGAATCAATTGCATCGCAGGTTGAACAGCTCTCCTTGATGGAACAGACACCGATCGTTTTATGCTCTCCAGCTGTTCGCATGTATGTCCGTCAATTAACAGAACGATATTTTCCGCAGATCCCAATTTTGTCTTATAACGAACTCGAGGCAAATGTGGAAGTACAAAGTGTCGGGGTGGTGAACATCGATTGAAGGTGAAAAAATATGTGGCAGCAACAATGCCCGAAGCGATGAAGTTAATTCGTGCAGAACTAGGAAATGATGCGGTCATCCTTAACTCGAAAGTAGTCTATACGGGAGGTTTCCTTGGTTTCTTTCGAAAAAAGAAAATTGAAGTGATAGCCGCGATGGATCAGGTTGCAAAGATGGAACCGGTTGTGAAGGAAAAACCGAAAAAAATACCAGTTAGCAGTCCTAAAAATGTAGTGGAAAAGGATATCAAGCCCTCGGAGGAGGTGCTGAAGGAGCTTTCCGAATTAAAGCAAATGCTGGGGAGCATTTCTTCGTCAGGGCAGGGACGAATTTCTTATCCAGCACCCATTCAGACAGTCAATACACATTTAATCAAACAGGGAATTGAAGCAACAATTCGCGAAGACCTTTTGGTTGCCCTGTTAGAAAGATGGTACTCCCGAGGCTCCCAGGCTTCACAGAATGAAGTGCTCGAATGGTGCAAGGAATTAATGAAAGCAAGACTCTCAGACCTTCCATTTGGCGAGCTTTCCTTTTCAAAGAAATATGTTGATGTCGTTGGACCAACTGGGGTCGGAAAAACTACGACCTTAGCAAAAATTGCGGCGGATTGCATGCTTAAATTCAACAAAAAGGTTGCCCTTATTACGACCGATACCTACCGGATTGCAGCAATTGAACAGCTTAAGACCTATGCGAAAATCCTCTCTATTCCTTTAGAGGTTTGCTATAATCTTGAAGATTTTGAAAAAGCTTGTGAAGCCTATAAGGATTATGATGTTGTTTTGATTGATACGGCTGGTAGAAATTTTCGAAATTCATATTATGTAGAAGAATTAAAACAAATTATCGATTACGGGAATGAGATGGAGACGTTCCTCGTTCTCTCACTTACCTCCAAGCAAAGTGATATGGAGGAAATCTATCAACAATTTTCAAGCATTGATATCAAGCAGTTTATTTTTACGAAAATTGATGAAACGGCGACCTATGGGTCTATGTATAATTTGATCGATAAATATCGAATTGGTGCCGCCTATTTAACCAATGGACAAAATGTTCCAGATGATCGGGTTTCGGCATCTACAGAAATCATCACGAATCTAATTTTTGAGGATGTTCGGCCATGAAAGATCAAGCTGAGTCACTCAGAAAAAGAATGAATCAAAAAGAGAAGACGCACGCTCCCAAAACAATTGCGGTTGTAAGTGGAAAGGGTGGAGTTGGAAAATCGAATTTTTCGTTAAATTTTGCCATCTCCTTGTCTACAAAAGGGTATAAAGTGTTACTATTTGATATGGATGTAGGTATGGGCAATATTGATATCCTTTTAGGAAATAGTGCTAAACATACGATTGTAGATTTTTTTGATGGGAAAGAAACGCTTCAGAACATTGTCATGGAAGGACCGAACAACCTCCACTATATCGCTGGCGGAACAGGACTCAATCGTCTTGTTAAACTGGATGATCATCTGTTAAATAATTTTACGGACCAGCTATCACAGTTTCTGGATTTATACGATTATGTTATTTTTGATATGGGTGCCGGGGTTACGGAGGAATCATTGCATTTTATCCTATCTGTGGATGAAATGATCGTAATTACTACACCTGAACCTACCTCCATAACAGATGCTTATGCCATGTTGAAGCATGTTTATATCAAAAATGATCACATTCCATTCTTGATTGTCGTCAATCGTGTCGTCGTTGAAAAGGATGGTTTGGAGGCATTTCATCGATTGCAGTCCGTGGCAAGGAGATTTTTAGGAAAGGATTTAAAGCATTTGGGAATTATTCCTGATGATCGAGCCATACAACTCGCAGTTAAGAATCAAACGCCGGTTATTTTCAATAAAAAATCGTCCGCCGCAAAAGCAATTATAAAGATAAGTGAACGGTATGAAGACCAATCATTTATGGAGCTTCAGTCACTGAACACATTTCCATTTGTTTCAAAGTTAAAGCGATTTCTCTTTGAAAGGTAGTGCTCTACGTATGCAGAATATTAAAGTGCTAATTGTTGATGACTCAGCATTCATGCGAAAAATGATCAATGACTTTTTATCTGAGCATCAAGCAATTGAAGTTATTGGGACAGCAAGAGATGGACGAGATGCCTTAAAGAAGATAAAGACACTCAGGCCGGATGTTGTGACGATGGATATTGAGATGCCAGTCCTTAACGGCTTAGAGGCACTTCAGCTCATAATGGAGGAGCATCCCGTTCCTGTGATCATGCTTTCTAGCACTACGAAGCAAGGTGCAGAGAATACAATTCAGGCGATGGCTTACGGTGCAATTGACTTTATTGCAAAACCATCGGGGCCGATTTCGTTAGATCTCCATAAAATCAAAGAGGAACTTATTCAAAAAGTAATTTCAGCAAGTAATGCGAATATGACATCATTAGCAAAAAAACCAACATATGTTAAAAGTACTATTACACAGACGAGAGAATATAGTAAAATAGAACGAAGAGATAGGAGTAAATTGCCTCTTCAACAAGGAGCTTTAAACAAGAAACTTGTCTGTATTGGAACATCTACAGGGGGGCCAAGAGCTTTACAGCAAGTTATCACGAAATTACCTAAGAATTTAGACGCTCCTGTTTTTGTTGTACAACATATGCCAGCGGGGTTTACGAAAAGCCTGGCAAATCGACTGGATTCCCTCTCTGATGTTGCTGTTAAAGAGGCGAGTGACGGAGAAATTGTTCAAAACGGAACAGTTTATATTGCACCAGGTGGCTATCATATGCTGATTAAGGAGATGGGAGGAAATTTAAGAATCCAATTGGATGGAAGTACATTACCGAGGAACGGACATCGACCATCAGTGGATGTTATGTTTGAATCTATCAGTAATATTACGGGCTACTCGAAGATTGCTGTTGTCATGACAGGAATGGGTGCAGACGGTTCGCAGGGATTAATGGATTTGAAAAAAAAGGGCGTTGTTATAGCCATTGCTGAATCTAGGGAGACATCCATCGTATATGGAATGCCAAAAGCGGCGGTTGCTACAAATCTTGTAGATGAAGTTCAAAATGTCGATAAAATTGCTGAAACTATTATGAAATATGTATAGGCTCTTCTAGGACAAGCTGTGATTTCTTTTTGAAGGCGCTTAAGGAGGCCTATAATGAAGTCGGAGGGGGTAAGACGATGGAGTTAAATCAATATTTAGAGGTATTTATTGAAGAAAGTAAAGAACATTTGCAAAGCTGTAATGAGAGGCTGCTAGATTTAGAAAAAAACCCTGACGATATTGATATTGTCAATGATATTTTCCGTTCTGCTCATACGTTAAAGGGTATGTCCGCGACCATGGGATATGAGGATTTAGCAAATTTGACGCATCAGATGGAGAATGTACTTGATGCCATTCGTAACCACAAGCTATCGGTGACAGCGGAAATCTTGGATGTCGTTTTTCAGGCCGTTGATGATTTAGAGGCGATGGTTTTTGATATTGCAGGTGGTGGAGACGGTAAGCGAGATGTCGTAGCAGTCGTCGAAAAGTTGAAATTAATTGAAAAAGGTGAAAGCCCCGTACAAGCCCAAGCTCAAACAGAGGTCGCTGCAACTACAACAACCTCAAATGTTTCAGCAGTAAAGAGTGAATACGATGAGTTTGAATATACGGTTCTCCAGCAATCTAGGGAACAGGGCTTTGATGCTTATGAAATAACAGTCGCCCTAAGGGAGGATTGTTTATTAAAAGCAGCAAGGGTTTATATGGTTTTTGAAGTATTGGAGAAAACCGGGGAAGTCATTAAATCAACACCTCCTGCCGAACAGCTAGAAGAGGAACAATTTGACCAAGAATTTACCGTTTCCTTAGTGTCAAAAGAGCCGCTTGAAGACATTAAGAAAAAGGTCATGAAGGTATCCGAAGTTGAGAGAGTCGATATACAACCGATTTCTCTCGAGTCCATCCGTCATAACAATAATTCGATCGTTACGGAAAGGGTTGAAGAGGGAAGTCAAAAGGTAGAAGAGAATAACGATTCAATCACACAGCCGGCCGCTAATCAAAAGAAGGCAAGCAATGGGACGAAACAACCAGGCAATAAAACGATTCGGGTCAACATCGAAAGGCTTGACATTCTCTTAAATTTATTTGAGGAGCTTGTCATTGATCGTGGCCGTTTAGAGCAAATTTCCAATGATCTCAAGAATCAAGAGCTTCATGAAACGGTAGAAAGAATGTCACGGTGTACGGGTGAGCTGCAGAATATTATTTTAAATATGAGAATGGTCCCTGTCGAGACGGTGTTTAATCGCTTTCCAAGAATGGTGCGCCAATTAGCTCGTGATTTAGGCAAAAAGGTAAACCTGGAAATTATCGGAGCGGAGACGGAATTAGACCGTACGGTTATTGATGAAATTGGAGATCCGCTCGTTCATTTAATTAGAAACGCCCTTGATCACGGATTAGAGACTCCTGATGTGAGGAAAGCAAAAGGAAAGAATGAAGAAGGTACAGTTGTTCTTAAAGCGTACCATAGTGGAAACCATGTTTTCATTGAAATTGAGGACGACGGGGCTGGAATTAACCGGGATAAGGTTCTCCAAAAAGCGCTTAAGAATGGAATTGTGAATGAACAAACTGCTGCTACGATGACGGATAAAGAGGTATTTGAATTAATTCTTGCTTCTGGCTTCTCCACTGCAGATGTCATCTCGGATGTATCTGGTCGTGGAGTGGGTCTTGATGTCGTTAAAAACACGATTCAGTCATTGGGTGGCTCGATTTCCATCGATTCCAAAGAAGGAAAAGGCTCTATTTTTTCCATTCAATTACCACTTACATTATCGATTATTTCTGTCATGCTCGTTGAGATTCAAAAGGAAAAATATGCGGTACCGCTTTCATCAATTATTGAAACAGCCATTGTGAAACGGGATGAGATCTTAAACGCTCATAACCAGAGGGTCATTGATTTTCGTGGGAAGGTAGTTCCTCTATTATTCCTGAAGGATATTTTCCAAGTTCCTTGCTATGAGGAAGAGGATGAATTCTATTCCGTTGTTATCGTAAGAAAGGGAGACAAAATGGCAGGGTTAGTCGTTGATTCCTTCATTGGTCAGCAAGAGGTTGTCCTGAAATCTCTAGGAAACTACTTAACTAACGTTTTTGCTATTTCCGGTGCAACCATTCTTGGAGATGGTCAAGTAGCATTAATCGTTGATTGTAATGCCTTGATCAAATAGATGTTTGAAAGTCAAGACCAGGGGAATGGTCGGAATAGAGAGCATTCCCACAAATTTTGCGAATATAGTCTTGGACTAAAAGGAGGCTGACAAAATGACAGAAACGACAGAGACTCTAAAGGATGAAATCAAGTTAATTGTTTTTCAGCTCAAGGAAAAAGAGTATGCAATTCCTGTTAGTCAGGTCAATGCCATTGAAAAAATTGAACATATTACAAGAGTTCCGGGAGTGAAAAATTATATTAAGGGGGTTATTAACCTTAGAGGTGTAGTAACTCCAGTGATAGATTTGAGACTCCGCTTCGATATTGAACAAGAGGAATATTCGAACAGTACTCGTGTGATTATTGTGGCTTTGGAGGATATGGAAGTGGGACTAATTGTAGATGCCGCAAATGATGTCATTGATGTGAAGGTCGATTCCATTGAACCCCAACCTGAGATAGTAGGCGTAGCTGAGGCTGAGTACATAAGTGGAGTCGCCAAAATTGAGAAACGCTTGCTGATTCTATTAGATCTTGAAAAAGTACTAACTACAGACGAAGTTAGAGTAAATCTCGGAAATGAAGGATAATCGATATGGCTTTTCTTGATAAGTTTACTAATGTCCACCTTGATGTTCTTAAAGAAATTGGGAATATTGGTGCTGGCCATGCAGCTACTGCACTCTCTACTCTATTAGATAAGAAAATAGATATGAGAGTTCCAAAAGTTCGCATCGTCTCTTTTGATGAAATGATGGACATGGCCGGTGGGCCCGAAAATATTGTGGCAAGTGTTTTTCTAAGAATTGAGGGTGACGCACCAGGAAGCATGTTCTTTGTATTATCAATTGAACAAGCACATATGTTTATTAGGCAGATGCTTGGTGATGTACAATTTTCCTTTGAAAAGCCACCCTACAATGAACTAGCGATATCAGCATTACAAGAATTAGGAAATATTCTCTCGGGATCGTATTTATCATCCCTCTCTGACTTTACAAATCTTGACCTGTACCCTTCCGTTCCTGCTTTAAGCATAGATATGGTTGGTGCCATCATAAGCTTTGGGTTAATCGAGCTGTCTCAGGTAAGTGATTATGCGATCGTGATTGATACTGCTCTTGATGATGATAACTTATCGGCTTCAGAAAGCATTACTGGACATTTCTTTTTATTGCCGGACCCAGACTCCTTTGAGATTATTTTTCGAGCTTTAGGAGTACATTCTAATGAGTGAAAGTATTCAAGTGGTGAAGGTCGGGATTGCTGATATGAATATTGTCAGAAGCCCTCATCATATAAGAACCTCTGGCTTAGGCTCATGCGTTGGTGTAGTCGTCTATGATCAGGGAAAGGAGCTTGCTGGGTTAGCTCATGTCATGTTGCCTGATTCATCATTAGCAAAGGGAAGCACCATAAATATCGCTAAGTATGCGGATACAGCGGTAAAGGAGCTAGTGAATTGCCTCATCAAAAACGGAGCCCGTTCCTATTCCTTAAAGGCAAAAATTGCTGGTGGCGCTCAAATGTTTCAATATACCAGTTCGAATGACATGATGCGAATCGGCCCTCGTAATGTAGAGGCGGTCAAAAAAGAACTATCATTATTACGAATCGCGATTGTTGGTGAAGATGTTGGGGGAAACAGCGGCAGGACGATTGAGTTCGACCCGAAAACCTGTTTGCTTAATATACGTACTGTTAACAAAGGTGTTTTTGATTTATAGAATAACTTTTTCCAACACAAATCAGTCCTGTTTTTCGGGGCTGATTTTCTGTTAGGTGGCGACCTTTCAAATAGTGGTTTGGTATGATTTCTGCGACTTTCGACACTGCTCTTGTTGGTCCCAATGTCGATCATCTTGCCTTGATAAAAGGAAATTTCGAGATTTCAGGACCCAAATTTAGTCAATTATAACGAATTCGTGAATTCCCTAATAATGGTTTTGAACAATTTACGAACAATATCTAATATGATAGTCTTCAATTTGCTATAATAGGAGCATAAGAAAATTGTCGATTCTTGTGGAGGTAACAATGGGACATGTATTAACCACTGAGGAACAATTGATTTGGGAAAAATGGATATCGGAACGCGACTCAGATGCTGGGAACCTTTTAGTTAAAAAATACATGCCTTTAGTTAGCTATCATGTTCAAAGGGTAGCAGTTGGTCTTCCAAAAAACGTTTCCAGAGATGATATTCATAGTCTTGGGCTGGTGGGATTATATGATGCGATTGAAAAATTTGACCCTGCCAGAGATTTGAAATTTGATACATACGCTTCTTTTAGAATTCGTGGAGCTATCATAGATGGACTGAGAAAAGAGGACTGGCTCTCAAGGGGAACAAGGGAAAAAGCCAAAAGGATCGAAGCGACAATCGGAATGCTCGAACAAAAACATATGAGAAATATTACGGCGAAGGATGTTGCCAAAGAACTTAATATGTCAGAGGAAGAAGTTCAAACAACCATGAACGAGCAGTTTTTTTCTAGCATTCTCTCTATCGATGAACATCCCCATGATTCGGATGACAAGGATGGTCAACCTTTCGCCATTAAAGATCATAAGGCGGAAATTCCTGAGGAAAAAATCGTAAAAGATGAGCTTATTAAAGAAATGGCCGAAATGATTTCTCATTTAAACGAAAAAGAACAACTAGTATTGAGTTTGTTTTATCATGAAGAGCTTACGCTAACAGAAATTGGACAGGTAATGGACTTATCTACATCGAGAATTTCTCAAATTCATTCAAAAGCTATTTTTAAGCTAAGACAATCCTTAAGCAAGATGATTTAATTTGAGCCTACTGGTTGCAAATTTAAGCATAGGGAGAGGAAAAAAGATGGAGATGCCCTTTCGAGTCAAGATCTCTAGAGATCAATTAACCGCAGAAATAGAGTTAATAGGAGAGTTTGACGATAATATTACTGTTTCAGTAAAAAGCCTAGAAGCGTTTTTAAAAGAAAAAAACATCCATTTCGGAATCGATGAGACGAAGCTCTTTGAAGTGGCAGCCAGCCCAAAAAGCTTCGAATATCCACTTGTGATTGCCAAGGGAATCCCACCAAGGCACGGTGAGGATGCTTATTTGGTTGTTGAATATCAAAAGGAAGAAACAAAGAAAAAGGAAAAGGTAAACTTCAGAAACATCCTTGATATTCCTTCTGTAAAGAATGGAGAGGTGATTGCACGCTGTGTTCCACAAACGGTAGGGGAGAGCGGTAGAGGGGTCTCTGGTCGTTTACTGCCAGCTCGTGATGGCAAACCGTTATTGATACGAGCGGGAAAAAATGTTGTGAAGGATGGGAATCAGTTCATTTCTATTATAGATGGGCAGGTTAGTATTACCAATAAATCGATTGCTGTTAATCCTGTTTTTGAAGTAAAGGGGGACCTTGATTTAAAGACAGGGAATGTTAACTTTATTGGAAATGTTGTGATTCGCGGCAATGTCCCAACAGGCTATGAAGTGATAGCTGGAGGAGATATTAAGATTTATGGACTGGTTGAGGGTGCACAGCTACTAGCGAAGGGAAATATTGTCATCAGTGGTGGAATCACAGGGGGAAATCGTGGGAAAATTGTTGCGAACGGGAGTATACAGGCGAGTTTTTTAAATCAGGCCGACTTAAGAGCAGGTCAGGATGTGATCATTCATTCTTCCTCCCTACATAGTAAAATAGAGGCAGGGGGATCGATTCGATGTCAAAATGGTACGATTATTGGTGGGATTCTTAAAGCAGGAAAAGATATTCATGTAAAGGAACTCGGCAATCACCTGTATACGAAAACGGATCTAACGGTAGGGTATAATCCCTCTCTAGAGCAAAGGGAAAAGAAGCTTAAAGCAGAGGCGGATGAAATATCTGAAAATGTAAAAAAGTTAGATAAGATTGAACACATGATGCTTGAGACAGCAAAGGCAAAAGGACAGCTATCGGAACAAGAAAAGAACCTTATAACGAAGCAAAGGACAACGAAGAACCAGATGCTGCTGCAATTAAATGAACTAGAACAACAGCTGCAATTGATGGAAGAAGAAAAGGAAAATAGCAGGAAGCATTGTATTTATGTTTATGATAATGTTCATCCAAACTCTTGTTTTCACTTTGGTAAATATTCAAAGCTGATTCAAACGGTACATAGCTATGTGAAATTCTATGTTGATCAAAGTGAAATTGTTTTTGAACCGATTGGGTGAGGAATTGACTAAAGTAGAATTGTAAGGAAGTGACGCATGTGAGTCTAAAAGCGATTGAAATGCAAATTGCACTTCCAAGAACGCAGGATATTGGCAAACTACAAGAACAATTACAGCAAAGAGGGCAGCTTCAGCAGGATTTTGCCACAGAAACTGTGAAGAAGGAAGAAGATAAGAAAAAATCTACAGTGGTCAAACAAGAGCGAAAGGATGAGGCGCATTTTCACAAGGATGGGCATCATAGAGACGATAAAGAACAAAAAGGAAGGAAGAAAGATGGGCAAGAACATCAACAAAGAACTGAGCTGCATCCCTATAAGGGGACAAAAGTGGATATTAGTGGATAGAGGGATAGTATGGTCAATCTATTTTTAATACTAAGCTTCGTCCTTAATGGTATAGCGTTTTTTTGTATCATTATTCTTTATTTGCGACAAAATCGATTTCTTGAAGTAGAAAAAAAACAAGAAAAGCTTATCAGCGAAATGGAAGAGGTTATTTCAAGCTATTTAGTAGAGATGACAGAAGAAAACGAAAAGTTCATTCAGAGGGTGAAGGAGCTGATTCCAAATTTTCAAGCTCCCCCTTCTGAAGAATCTTCAACCATTGATACAGCCCAGGTTAACCTGAAAGGACCTCAAGGTTTTGAGCCTGAAATGGAAAAGCAGGAACCGCCGACATTCCGAAGGGGAACTGTTTTTCAGGCTGTTCAGGCTTATAAGAACATAAGTGACAGTGATAATAAAAAGCATAAAGAAACACCTCTAACCACAGAGACAGAGCTGCAATTGAAAAAAAACTTGCCCGAGGAAAAGGCTGAGCAAAAGGAAAACAATACAACATCAAGTGATCTCTACACCCAGTCCTTTTATTACCAGGCTCTTCTATTGCAAAAGCAGGGATTATCGATTGAGGATATAGCTCGAAGGCTGAATAAGGGGAAAACGGAAATAGAACTTTTATTCAAATTGCGACAAAATAAGAAAGAATAACTTGATTCTATATCTTTCATATGCTATATTTACAAATGGTGTTAATACACACGTTCATGGATTTAGACAAATGGTGCTGTTAGCAAACAGTTTTTGTTTAAAGATGAGATGAGCGGAGGAAAACAAAACCATTAGGAGGAAAGACAATGTCAGTAATTTCTATGAAGCAATTGCTTGAAGCTGGTGTACATTTTGGACACCAAACTCGCCGTTGGAACCCAAAAATGAAGAAATACATCTTCACTGAGCGTAACGGTATCTACATCATCGACCTACAAAAAACAGTTAAGAAGGTTGAAGAAGCTTACAACTGGGTAAAAGAATTAGCTGCTAATGGCGGTACAGTTCTTTTCGTAGGTACAAAGAAACAAGCTCAGGATTCTGTTAAAGAAGAAGCAGAACGTTCTGGAATGTACTATGTTAACCAACGTTGGTTAGGTGGTACTTTAACAAACTTTGAAACAATCCAAAAGCGTATTACACGCCTTAAAGATATCGAAAGAATGGCTGAAGACGGAACTTTTGACGTACTTCCTAAAAAAGAAGTTGTCGGGTTAAGAAAAGAACAAGAGCGTCTTGAAAAGTTCTTAGGCGGTATTAAAGATATGAAGCAGCTTCCAGATGCTTTATTCATCATCGACCCTCGTAAAGAGCGCATTGCTGTTGCTGAAGCTCACAAATTGAACATTCCTATCGTAGGTATCGTTGATACAAACTGTGATCCAGATGAAATCGACGTTGTTATCCCTGCGAACGATGATGCAATTCGTGCGGTTAAGCTTTTAACTGGTAAAATGGCAGATGCTATTTTAGAAGCTAAGCAAGGCGAAGAAGTAACAACAGCGTAAATCGAAATGCGGAAGTGCCTTGACCAGATAGGTGCTGGAGCTAGACAATATAACGAAACACAAGGAAGGTGATAAGAGGGCTTTACCCTTCTTTATCACCTTTTTTTCGAGAATAAAGGATTAGCTGCTGTTAGTCCTGTTAAAAATAAGTACATAAACCCTAAGGAGGATTTTTCATAATGGCTATTACAGCACAAATGGTGAAAGAACTGCGTGAAAAAACAGGCGCAGGTATGATGGATTGTAAAAAGGCTCTACAAGAAGTAGATGGAGATATGGAGAAAGCAATTGATTTACTTCGTGAAAAAGGAATTGCAAAAGCTGCGAAAAAAGGTGACCGTATTGCGGCTGAAGGTCTTACTTCTGTAAAAGTAAACGGAAATGAAGCAGTAATTCTTGAAGTAAACTCTGAAACTGACTTTGTTGCGAAGAACGAAGGATTCCAAGCACTTGTTCAAGAACTAGCAGATCATTTATTAGCTAAAAAACCTGCTTCCGTTGAAGAAGCACTTTCTCAAGTAATGGACAACGGGGCAACTGTGGAAGCACATATCAATGCTGCGGTTGCAAAAATTGGTGAGAAGCTTACTCTTCGCCGTTTTACAGTTAAGACTAAGACTGACAGCGATGCTTTTGGTGCATACCTACATATGGGTGGCCGCATTAGTGTGCTATCTGTTCTTGAAGGCACAACTGACGAAGAGGCTGCTAAGGATGTATCCATGCATATCGCTGCTTTAAATCCGAAATATGTTTCACGTGATGAAGTGTCTGCAGATGAAGTAGAACGTGAGCGCCAGGTTCTAACACAGCAAGCACTAAACGAAGGCAAGCCTGAGAACATTGTGGCAAAAATGGTAGAGGGCCGTCTCGGAAAATATTTTGAGGATGTTTGCGTCAACGACCAAGCCTTCGTTAAGAACCCTGATCAAAAGGTTCGTCAATTTGTTGAATCTAAGGGTGGAAAAATCCGCGATTTCGTTCGTTACGAGGTTGGAGAAGGTATCGAAAAGCGCGAAGATAACTTTGCTGAAGAAGTTATGAGCCAAGTTAAAAAATAATTCATTAAGGCGGATGAAGGGAACACGATGTGTTCCCTTCTTTTAAAAGAATACATGTGAGTCCATTTCATAATACAAATCAGGATTATGAAAGTGATTAATGTAAAAAAGGATGTCGTTTTTTGGTGGGGGACAGTTTTTCGTTAGAAACTCTTTCCCTTATACTGACGTCTAATTATACATACGGAGGTTCTAATGAGCAGTCCCAAATATAAACGAGTAGTCTTAAAACTTAGTGGTGAAGCTTTAGCTGGCGAAAAAGGATTTGGCATTAACCCTACTGTCATCAAGTCTGTAGCGAATCAGGTCAAGGAATTGGCTGAGTTAGGTGTTGAGGTTGCTGTAGTAGTTGGCGGAGGTAATATTTGGAGAGGTAAAATCGGTGAGGAGATGGGCATGGACAGGGCCAATGCCGATTACATGGGCATGCTAGCAACGGTCATGAATTCATTAGCTCTTCAGGACAGTCTCGAGCAGCTTGGAATTGAAACACGTGTGCAGACTTCAATCGAGATGAGACAAGTGGCTGAGCCTTATATAAGACGTCGTGCGATTCGTCATCTAGAAAAGAAGCGTGTTGTTATTTTTGCTGCTGGAACCGGAAACCCTTATTTTTCAACAGATACAACTGCTGCTTTGCGTGCTGCTGAAATCGAAGCTGACGTCATTTTAATGGCAAAGAATAATGTGGATGGTGTTTACTCCGCAGATCCAAAGCTGGATGTGAATGCGAAGAAGTATGACGAACTATCCTACCTCGATGTCTTGAAGGAAGGTTTAGCTGTCATGGATTCAACAGCTTCATCATTATGTATGGACAATGATATCCCACTAATCGTTTTTTCAATCATGGAAAATGGTAATATTAAAAGAGCTGTACTAGGTGAAACAATTGGTACAATCGTAAGGGGGAAAAGATAATGCCAAAACAAGTGATAGCAAACGTTAAGGAAAGAAACACAAAGGCTATTCAAGCTTATACGCGTGAGCTTGCAAGTATTCGTGCCGGCAGGGCCAATGCATCATTATTGGATCGTATTACCGTAGACTATTACGGTGCACCAACGCCTATTAACCAGCTTGCTGGTGTTTCTGTGCCAGAGGCTCGCCTACTTGTTATTCAGCCTTATGACAAATCTATATTAGGAGATATTGAAAAAGCAATCCTTAAATCTGATCTAGGTTTGACCCCTTCTAGTGATGGAAGCGTTATTCGACTCTCCATTCCTCAGTTAACAGAGGACCGCCGCAAAGAGCTAGTTAAGCTAGTGAAGAAGGAAGCGGAGGAAGCGAAGATTGCCATTCGAAATATTCGTCGCGATGGAAACGATGAATTAAAGAAATTAGAAAAGAATGGCGAAATTACGGAAGATGATCTTAGAGGCTATGCTGATGATATTCAGAAAATCACAGATGAATACATAGCCAAGGTTGATAATCTTACGAAAGAAAAAGAAAAAGAAATTTTGGAAGTGTAAAAGATTAACCCTCTATCCATAGGGGGTTTTTCTTTTACACACCCAACTTTTTATTCTTATTTCTTTAGCCTGTACATATTTTTTAAGGAGATATCTCCTTTTATTTTTGGTATGATATAAGCATTAAGTATAAATATCTGAAATCATCAGCCAGAGAGAAATTCTTTACTGGAGGAGCAAAATCATGTTAGATAAGATGAATCCTTGGAAGAACAAGAACAACTCTTCCATTCTCCGAGAACAAAAGAATGCGATTAAAGAGCAAATGATCCCTGAGCATGTTGCCATTATTATGGACGGAAATGGAAGATGGGCCAAGAAACGGGCTCTACCACGAATTGCTGGACATCATGAAGGCATGAAGGTTGTTAGGAAGATTACCAAACTTGCGAATGAGGTTGGTGTAAAGACACTCACGCTCTATGCATTTTCGACGGAAAATTGGAAGCGTCCCAAAATGGAAGTTGATTATTTGATGAAGCTACCAGAGGAATTTCTTGGTACTTTCCTTCCGGAGCTAGTGGAGGAGAATGTCCGTGTCGAAATGATAGGCTATAAAGAGAGTTTGCCTTCCGCGACACTTAGAGCAATTGAAAAGGCAATGCGTGAAACGAAAGATAATAATGGCCTTATCTTAAATTTTGCTCTGAATTATGGAAGTAGGGCTGAAATTCTTGATGCAGTGAAGCACGTCTTGGATGATTATAAAAATGGTATAATAAATGAAAAGGAGCTTAATGAAGAATCCCTTTCCACTTATTTAATGACAAATGGATTGTCGGATCCTGATTTACTAATAAGGACGAGTGGAGAAATCCGGTTGAGTAATTTTATGCTTTGGCAGCTGGCCTATACTGAACTCTATTTTACGGATGTTCTTTGGCCCGATTTTGATGAGAATCATTTTTTAGAAGCAATCGGAACATATCAGAGTCGCCAAAGGCGATTTGGTGGAGTATAAATAAAGGTGTTGAATATATTACAATGAAGCAAAGAATAATCACAGCTATCATCGCAGCAGCTGTTTTTCTACCGATTGTAATCGTTGGAGGATTCCCAATTATCTTGTTGGCTTATCTTTTAGCCTCGATTGCATTATATGAATTATTAAGAATGCGTCATCTGAGCCTATTCTCTATTCCGGGTCTTATTTCATTACTGGTATTATGGATTTTTCTTTTGCCAGAACAATATCAAGATTTTTTGACGGATTTAGGATATACGAAGGTTGAATTCGCCTTACTGGCAGTTTTGTTATTTTTGACTTATACTGTTGCTACGAAAAATAAGTTTACATTTGACGATGTAGCATTTTCGATTATGGCAACCCTTTATGTTGGTATGGGGTTCTTGTATTTTATTGAAACAAGAGAAGCTGGCCTTGTTTATATTTTTTATTCGTTATTTATTATCTGGGCGACGGATTCAGGTGCCTATTTTATCGGTCGTGCCATTGGAAAAAGAAAGCTCTGGCCAGAAATTAGCCCAAATAAAACAGTTGAAGGCTTTTTAGGTGGTATTTTTTGCGCCGTAATTGTCGCCATTCTCTTCATCCTATTCTCTGATATGGATGCCTCATTACTGAAGCTTGTTCTAGTAACCATCGTGCTATCGGTATTTGGCCAAGTAGGAGATTTAGTTGAATCAGCATTAAAACGTCATTACAATGTGAAGGATTCTGGCACGATTCTCCCTGGTCACGGAGGCATTTTGGACCGTTTTGATAGTCTTTTATTTGTTTGGCCATTGGTGCATTTTCTACAGCTGCTTTAGTTTGATTTGGAGTGAATTTGGTGAAATATATTAGTTTATTAGGAGCAACTGGCTCGATCGGAACTCAAACATTAGATATCATTAATGAGCATCCAACTGAGTTCCAGCTAGTCGCTATGTCAGTTGGACAAAACATTGAGCGAGCACGGAAAATTATAACTCAATTTCAGCCCGAGCTTGTGTCAGTTGCGAACAAAGAGGATGCAGAAGAACTAAGACAAGAGTTTCCAAAGATGAATTTTTCTTTTGGGCATGAGGGTTTAGTAGAAGTGGCCACATATCCGAAGGCTACCACTTTAGTGAATGCTGTTATCGGAAGTGTCGGGCTGTTTCCAACCCTTGAAGCGATAAAAGCGAAAAAAACAATTTGCATTGCTAATAAAGAAACATTGGTGACGGCAGGGCATTTGGTAATGGATGCAGCTAGGAAAAATAACGTTGCCTTTCTTCCAGTCGATAGTGAGCATTCGGCCATTTTTCAAGCCCTTCAGGGTGAGAAGGTCAAAAATATTGAAAAGCTCATTATTACGGCCTCTGGTGGAAGCTTTCGTGATAAAACAAGAGCAGAATTAAACAATGTAACAGTATCGGAGGCATTGAACCATCCGAATTGGTCAATGGGTGCAAAAATCACGATCGATTCTGCAACCATGATGAACAAAGGGTTAGAGGTTATCGAGGCTCATTGGTTATTTAATATTCCATATGAAAAAATAGATGTCCTACTTCATAAAGAAAGTATTATTCATTCAATGGTGGAGTTTCATGACAGCAGTGTGATCGCACAGCTTGGAACACCTGATATGAGAGTTCCAATTCAATACGCCTTGACCTATCCAGATCGAATCCCCCTTAAAACTGCGGCTAAATTGAACTTAGCGGAAATTGGACAGCTCCATTTTCAAAAAATGGATTTAGAAAGATACCGCTGTTTACGATTTGCCATTGAAGCTGGTAAAGTGGGAGGAACGATGCCAACCGTCCTTAATGCAGCAAATGAAATTGCTGTCCAGGCTTTCCTAGATGGAAAAATTACATTCCTTGAAATTGAGGATTTGATTGAGAAAGCATTAGAAGCTCATAGCTCTGTTAAAAATCCAGATTTAGACATCATTCAAGGGGTTGACCTAGAGACGCGAGCTGTTGTCCGCTCTCTCATTTCATAAGACTGTTTTCGTACAGGCTTATTTCACGTAACTGCTGCAATGGGACAGAAGCATGATAATTAAAAAAGCATGTTAATTAGAAAAACAGCCAAAATAAAAGGTGGTTTTATTTTGAGTACAGTGATTGCCTTTATCATTATTTTCGGGGCGTTAGTATTTTTTCATGAATTAGGACATTTAATTTTTGCGAAAAGGGCAGGAATCCTTTGTCGAGAATTCGCAATTGGAATGGGCCCGAAGGTATTTTCTTTTACCAAGAATGAGACTTTGTATACGATAAGACTATTGCCAATAGGCGGTTATGTTCGCATGGCTGGCGATGATCCGGAAATGATTGAAATCAAGCCTGGATATCGAGTGGGGTTGTTGTTTGATGTGAAGGAAGAAGTAAATAAGATTATTCTTAGTAACAAAGAAAAATATCCAGACCTCAGGATTATTGAAGTCGAAGCTTGCGATCTTGAGCACGAGCTTGTCATTAAAGGCTATGAAGAGGGAGACGATGACACGCTCAAGACATTTAAGATAAGCCGTCAAGCCAGGTTAATCGAGAATGGGGCGGAGACGCTTATTGCCCCATATGATCGCCAATTTGCATCGAAAACACTTGGACAAAGGACAATGGCTATTTTTGCCGGCCCGATGATGAATTTTGTGCTCGCCTTTGTCGTTTTTGTGATAATTGCCCTCATTCAAGGGATCCCGACAAATGAACCAATGCTTGGAAAGCTTACTCCTGATGGTGCGGCACTTGCTGCTGGTCTTCAGGAAGGCGATATTGTTCATTCTATTAATGGTGCAGAGATTTCAAGCTGGAAAGATGTTGTCGAGGTTATTCAAAAAAATCCGGAGAAACAATTGGATTTCCTGCTTGAACGAGACGGCAAGGAGATGACCATTCCGGTTACACCGAAGAAGCAAAAGCAAGAAGATGGAGAAACAATAGGAATTATTGGAGTATACAATCCGATGGAAAAAGCTCCTCTAAAAGCGGTAGTATATGGTGCCAAAGACGTGTATGTTTGGACAAAAGAAATCTTCTCGATGCTAGGAAAGCTGATCACAGGCCAATTTTCCATTGATGCTCTGTCCGGGCCGGTAGGAATTTATGTTTCAACAGATACCGTGGCCAAATCAGGGATATTATACTTAATGAAATGGGCTGGTGTGCTCAGTATTAACCTAGGGATCATGAATCTTTTACCAATCCCTGCACTTGACGGAGGACGGCTCATGTTCTTTGCCGTCGAAGGTTTAAGAGGAAAGCCTGTTGACAGACAAAAGGAAGGGATGGTTCACTTTATCGGCTTCGCCCTCCTGATGTTGTTAATGCTTGTTGTGACCTGGAACGATATCCAAAGGTTCTTTCTATAATTTATACTCTTGATAACATTGGCTATCTCAGTCGAGGTAGCCAGTGATCTTTTAGCTAGGTAGAGTTAAAGCTAGTTGTTGATCTTATGTACCGCCTTATACGTACGCATTCTCTACGTTACTCGTACCGAGTAAAACCCGTTCACACGTACGTATAAGGCTAAAGTCAACAGCCAGTGTTAACAAGCTTTCAGATAAAAATAATCGATGCGATTAAAGAGGTGCTAGTATATGAAACAAAGTATGATGCTTATTCCAACGCTACGTGAAGTGCCAGCTGATGCAGAAATTAAGAGCCATCAATTATTGCTTCGCGCAGGCTTTATGAGACAAAATGCAAGCGGGATTTACAGCTATTTACCACTCGGAACAAGGGTTTTACAAAAGGTCGAGCAAATTGTTCGGGAAGAAATGAACGCAGCTGGTGCGGTCGAGCTATTGATGCCAGCCCTTCAACAGGCAGAGCTGTGGCAGGAATCTGGCCGTTGGTATACATATGGACCTGAGCTTATGCGTATGAGGGACCGTCATGAACGAGAGTTTGCCCTTGGTGCCACCCATGAAGAGGTGATTACGAGCCTTGTCAGGGATGAGGTAAAATCCTATAAAAAATTGCCATTAACGCTCTATCAAATTCAAACGAAGTTTCGTGATGAGAAGCGTCCTCGCTTTGGCTTATTGCGTGGACGGGAATTCATTATGAAGGATGCTTACTCCTTCCATTCTTCTCACGAGAGCCTTGATCAAGTGTACGAGCAAATTTTCCAAGCCTATTCCAATGTTTTTAGACGCTGTGGCCTTGATTTCCGTGCGGTCATTGCCGACTCTGGGGCAATGGGTGGAAAAGACACCCACGAGTTTATGGTGTTATCTGATGTAGGCGAGGATACAATTGCTTATTCTGATACATCGAATTATGCGGCCAATATCGAAATGGCTCCAGTGATCAATACGTATGAAAAAGAAAACGAGCCGGCTAAGGAATTAGAAAAGGTATTAACGGAAAATCAGAAGACGATTGAAGAGGTTTCAAGCTTCCTTCAGGTAGAGACAAGAAAATGCATTAAATCACTCCTTTTCAAAGTAGATGAGCAATATGTATTAGTACTCGCTCGTGGCGACCATGAAGTAAATGATATTAAGCTGAAAAATCTTTTTGAAGCCAGTGTAGTGGAGCTTGCATCTGGAGAGGACACAAAGGAAATTCTCGGCTGTCCAGTTGGTTCGTTGGGACCAATTAATGTAGAGAATGTCGAGATTGTTGCGGATGAAGCTGTCCGTTATGTTGTCAATGGTGTTTGCGGTGCGAACGAGGACAACTACCATTATATCAATGTCAATGCGGAACGTGATTTCAAAGTAAGTCGCTATGCCGATCTCCGCTTTATTCAAGAAGGAGATCCGTCCCCTGATGGAAAAGGGAAAATTCTGTTTGCCAAGGGCATTGAGGTTGGTCACGTCTTCAAGCTTGGTACCCGTTACAGTGAAGCAATGGGTGCAACCTATCTTGATGAGAATGGCAAGGCAAAGCCAATGATTATGGGCTGCTATGGCATCGGTGTTTCAAGAACAATGGCTTCAGTTGCTGAGCAATTTAACGATGACAAAGGACTTGTGTGGCCAGCAAATATCGCTCCATATGAGCTGCACTTAATTGCGATTAACTTAAAGGATGAAGTCCAAGCTTCATTAGCGGAGGAATTATACTCCCTGTTTAACGCCAATCGTTTCGAAGTATTATTCGATGATCGGGCAGAACGCCCAGGGGTCAAATTCGCCGATTCCGATTTAATAGGCCTACCTCTACGAATCACTGTTGGGAAGAAGGCTGCTGAAGGAATTGTCGAACTAAAGGTAAGAAAAACAGGTGAAATGATTGAAATCCATAAGGATGACTTACTCGATAAGATAAAAGAATTACTGCCTACCTTGTAGGAGGACGGGGTCCCTTGAAGAGGGGCCCTATTTTTTTTGATGGCTCTGTTATTTTTGATTGTCGAACTTGACATCGCCTTATTGTTAAGAAATTACTTGACGTGTTCCTGATAATTGTTTTTGTGAAAAGGGAAATCTAGCATCGTTTGTTTATGTTATAATGATGTTCGTACTAGATAGATTAGTTGATAGAGAGGAGAGAAAGTGGATGAGCGGTGCCTCGGAGAAGAAAGAAGCATTTCAACACTTGCTCCAGCAAATACAATTAACAGATGACCGTGTAGTGACTCATTTTCACCATGCAGAAATTGATAAGGTCGTTGTCGAAAGAAAAGCAAAAAAATGGCATTTTTATTTTAGTATGGATGAAATACTGCCTTTTAAAGTATTTGAATTATTTACCTCGAAGCTTGAGAAAGCTTTCGCTCATATTGCCCGAACTTCCTATTCTTTTCAAGTGAAACATCCCAATATACATGAACAATTGATGATCGATTATTGGAATTATTGTATTGGACAGCTTGAGGGAATCGCCCCACCCTACCAAAAACTCTTAAATGAACAGCTTCCAAACATCGTTGGAAACAAAATGATTGTGAAGGTCAGCAATGAATTAGAGGAAATGACCATCAAGAAAAAGTACGGGGAAATGATCTCTGATATTTATCATCAATGTGGCTTCTCAAGCTTCATCATTGACACTGAAATCCAAGAGGATATAACCAACAAACAATACGAACAGTTTCTTGAAGCGAAACAGAAAGAGGATCAGGAAAGAGGTTTTCAAGCGCTGATGGAATTAGAGAAGCAGGAAGCTGAGAAGGATGCAGGAGGAGAGGTTCCTTCTGGGCCATTGACCATTGGCTTAACCATCAAGGATGATGCGGAGTTCCGCAGACTGATCGATATTATTGACGAGGAACGAAGAGTGGCAATCGAAGGCTATGTCTTTTTTGCCGAAACAAAGGAATTGCGGAGCGGAAGAACGCTGTTAACCTTTAAAATTACTGACTATACAAGCTCAATTATCGTCAAAATGTTCTCCAGGGACAAGGAGGATGCCGCTCTCTTTGAAAAGGTGAAAAAAGGTATGTGGCTCAAGGTGAGAGGAAGTATTCAAAACGATACGTTCGTCCGCGACTTAGTCATGATCTGTAACGATATTAACGAAGTAAAGCCGATTGAAAGAAAGGATACAGCACCAGAGGGAGAAAAACGAGTCGAGCTCCATCTTCATACCCCAATGAGTCAAATGGATGCCGTTAGCTCAGTCGGAAGCTTAGTCGCTCAGGCGAAAAAGTGGGGACATAAGGCGATTGCCATTACGGACCATGCGGTGGCTCAGTCCTTCCCTGAGGCCTATAGTGCAGGGAAGAAGCATGATATTAAGATTCTTTATGGAATAGAAGCGAATCTCATCGATGATGGTGTTCCAATTGCCTATAATGATGCACATCGACTACTAGCAGAGGACACGTACGTGGTATTTGACGTCGAGACAACGGGTTTATCAGCAGTCTATGATACAATCATTGAATTAGCGGCAGTGAAAATCAAAAACGGCGAGATCATCGACCGTTTTGAAGCCTTTGCTAATCCACATCACCCATTATCAGCGACCACGATTGACTTAACAGGAATTACAGATGATATGGTCAAAGATGCTCCTGATGTGGAAGTGGTGTTGAAAGACTTCTACGAATGGACAGGCGATGCTATCTTTGTGGCGCATAACGCATCCTTTGATATGGGCTTCTTAAATGTCGGATACAAGAAAATTGGCCTGGAAAAGGCAAAGAACCCAGTTATCGACACGTTAGAGCTTGCTCGCTTCCTTCATCCTGAAATGAAAAACCATCGTCTCAATACGTTAGCTAAGAAATTCAACGTTGAGCTAACCCAGCATCACCGGGCGATTTATGATGCGGAAGCGACAGGCTATATCCTATTGATTCTATTGAAAGAGGCACTTGAAAAAGGGATTACGTATCACGATGACCTCAACAATAATATGGGAAAAGGCAATGCCTATCAGCGTGCTCGTCCTTCCCATTGTACTTTACTTGCTCAGAACGAGGTTGGGCTAAAGAATCTCTTCAAGATTATCTCAATTTCACATATTGATTATTTCTATCGGGTTCCAAGAATTCCTCGTTCTGTTTTGCAGAAATATCGTGAGGGCATCATCGTTGGATCTGGCTGTGATAAAGGCGAAGTATTTGAAGGCATGATGCAAAAAGCATTTGAAGAAGTAGAGGAAATCGCTCGCTTCTATGATTATATCGAGGTGCATCCAAAAGAGGTGTACGCTCATTTAATCGAGCTGGAGCTTGTGCAAAATGAAAGTAAGCTAGAAGATATTATTAAGAATTTAGTTAAGCTTGGTGAAAAGCTGGATATTCCAGTAGTGGCAACTGGAAATGTTCATTATTTAAATCCCAATGACAAGATTTATCGAAAAATCTTGGTGAATTCACAAGGTGGAGCCAATCCACTTAATCGCCATCAGCTCCCTGATGTACATTTTCGTACAACCAATGAAATGCTTGATGCATTCTCCTTCTTAGGTGCTGATAAGGCGAAGGAAATTGTCATTACAAATACAAATAAAATTGCAGATATGATCGAAACCATTAAGCCTATTAAGGATGACCTATACACTCCAAAAATTGAAGGAGCAGAAGAGGAAATCCGCTCGATGAGCTATAAGCGTGCGAAAGACATTTATGGGGAGCCACTTCCTGAAATTGTGGAAGCCCGTTTGGAGAAGGAACTGAAGAGCATTATCGGACATGGGTTTGCGGTTATCTATTTGATCTCTCATAAGCTTGTAAAAAAATCATTGGATGATGGCTATCTTGTTGGTTCAAGGGGTTCGGTCGGTTCCTCACTCGTCGCGACGATGACGGAAATTACCGAGGTTAACCCGCTTCCACCGCATTATGTTTGCCCTTCCTGCAAGCATTCTGAGTTCTTCAATGACGGTTCGGTCGGCTCCGGCTTTGACCTTCCCGACAAGAACTGTCCAAATTGTGGGGAAAAATATACGAAGGATGGCCATGATATTCCGTTTGAGACCTTCCTAGGCTTCAAAGGAGACAAGGTACCTGATATCGATTTGAATTTCTCTGGGGAATATCAGCCGCGTGCTCATAACTATACAAAGGTGCTTTTCGGTGAGGATTATGTGTATCGTGCCGGTACAATCGGTACGGTTGCAGATAAAACAGCCTTTGGATATGTGAAAGCCTATCAGCAGGATCATAATCTTCAGCTTCGAGGTGCCGAGGTAGAAAGGCTCGCATCAGGATGTACGGGAGTAAAACGGACAACTGGGCAGCATCCAGGTGGAATCATCGTTGTTCCAGATTACATGGATATTTATGATTTCACACCGATTCAATACCCAGCGGATGACCGCAACTCTGAATGGAAAACAACTCACTTTGATTTCCATTCCATCCATGACAATGTCTTAAAGCTTGATATCCTTGGACACGATGATCCGACCGTCATCCGCATGCTGCAGGACTTGAGTGGGATTGACCCGAAGACGATTCCAACGGACGATAAGGAAGTCATGAAAATTTTTAGTGGTACAGAGGCCCTTGGCGTAACGGAAGAGCAGATCATGTGTAAGACAGGAACTCTTGGCATTCCTGAGTTTGGAACACGGTTCGTCCGACAAATGCTTGAGGATACGAAGCCAACAACCTTCTCTGAGCTCGTGCAAATCTCTGGCCTATCTCACGGGACGGATGTTTGGCTTGGAAATGCCCAGGAGCTTATTCAGAATAAAATTTGTACACTTAGTGAGGTCATTGGCTGTCGGGATGACATCATGGTTTATCTGATCTATCAAGGTCTTGAACCATCCTTTGCCTTTAAGATTATGGAATCGGTGCGCAAAGGAAAAGGGCTAACCGATGAAATGGAAGAAGAGATGCGCAAGAACAATGTGCCAGAGTGGTATATTGATTCTTGTAAAAAGATCAAATATATGTTCCCGAAGGCGCATGCCGCAGCCTATGTTCTCATGGCTGTCAGGATTGCTTATTTTAAAGTTCATATGCCACTGTACTACTATGCTGCTTATTTCACGGTGCGGGCAGAGGATTTTGATATTGAAGCGATGGTGAAGGGCTCACAGGCGATACGTGCCAAAATAGAGGAAATTAATGCAAAAGGACTTGAAGCATCTACAAAGGAAAAGAACCTTTTAACGGTATTAGAACTTGCATTAGAAATGAATGAGCGGGGCTTTACGTTTAAAAAGGTCGATCTCTACCGATCAAGTGCTTCAGAATTTATCATTGATGGGAATTCTCTTATTCCTCCGTTTAATTCGATTCCTGGGCTTGGAACAAACGCAGCATTGAACATTGTGAAGGCCAGGGAAGATGGGGAATTCTTATCGAAAGAGGATCTGCAGCAGCGCGGAAAGGTTTCAAAGACAATTATGGAATATCTGGAGAATCACGGCTGCTTAGCGGATATGCCAGAGCAAAACCAGCTCTCTTTATTTTAGGCTTTTAATGTAAAATACTGATTTTAGCCTTATACGTGTGCGTGAACGGGTTTTATTCGGAACGAATAACTTAGAGAACGCACACGTATAAGGCGGTATGTGGAACAACAATAGAAATTACAGTGTTCTATTTGCAGGAGCTTTTGTCAAGTAGAAATGAGATTCTCATTTGCATTAAAATATTGGTTATGGTATAGTTTTATTGGAAATACTATCGATAACTCTCGTTAACAAGAGTGGGGATTCCCCACTCTTTCGTGTTGTGTTGGATATTTTTATATGATCTCAATCATGATGAGTTACACATCACATAGGGTTAGGAGGGAATATATGAGCAAAGTAGTCGATGTTGTTGAAGAACTAGTGAAACCGATTGTCGATGAACTCCAACTTGAATTGGTAGATATCGAATATGTCAAGGAGGGGAAAAACTGGTTCCTCCGTGTATTCATTGATAAGGAAAACGGCGTTGATATAGAGGAATGTGGAATCGTTAGTGAACGGCTGAGCGAAAAGCTGGATGAAATCGACCCAATACCTTATAACTACTTCCTAGAGGTTTCCTCTCCTGGGGCGGAACGCCCTTTGAAAAAGGAAAAAGATTTTGAAAAGGCAGTTGGGAAGCATATATTTGTTAAGACCTATGAACCCATTGACGGTGAAAAAACCTTTGAAGGAAAGCTGCTCAATTTTAGTGATAGGCAATTAACAGTAGAGATCATGGTCAAGACTAGGAAAAAGACGGTGACGATACCGCTTGAGAAAATAGCTGCTGCACGGCTTGCTGTGACCTTTTCTTAAATTAGCTTGTGGATACATATCCATTTTCTAATGTAGTTAGCAGTTCATATTGATGATTAGTGTTTAAAGGGGGATATATTCAAATGAGCAGTGAATTGCTTGATGCTCTTGACTTGCTTGAAAAAGAAAAAGGGATTTCAAGAGATGTAATTATTGAGGCGATTGAAGCAGCCTTAGTATCAGCCTATCGTAGAAACTTCAATCAGGCGCAAAATGTTCGTATAGATCTTAATTTAGGATCAGGAACGATGCGGGTTTTCGCTCGGAAAGATGTGGTGGATGAGGTCTTTGATCCACGGCTAGAAATATCGCTTGAAGATGCTCGCAGAATTAATCCAAATTATCAAATCGAGGATGTTGTGGAGCTAGAGGTAACACCTAAGGATTTTGGAAGAATTGCCGCGCAAACTGCTAAGCAGGTTGTGACACAGCGTGTGAGAGAAGCAGAGCGTGGAATTATTTATTCTGAGTTTATTGACCGTGAAGAAGATATTATGACTGGAATCGTTCAACGTGTCGATTCAAAATTTATTTATGTGAGCCTCGGAAAAATTGAAGCGATTTTGCCAGCCAATGAGCAAATGCCTAATGAGAAATATCAGCCTCATGATCGCATCAAAGTATTTATTACTAAGGTAGAAAAGACTACGAAGGGTCCGCAGATTTTCGTTTCACGAACGCATCCAGGACTTTTGAAGCGTCTTTTTGAAATCGAAGTTCCAGAGATTTATGACGGTACGGTTGAAATTAAATCAGTCTCGAGGGAAGCGGGAGATCGTTCGAAAATTTCTGTTCATTCCGATAATCCAGAGGTTGATCCAGTTGGTTCATGTGTAGGTCCAAAGGGTTCACGGGTTCAGGCAGTGGTGAATGAGCTTAAGGGTGAGAAAATTGATATCGTGAAGTGGTCAAATGATCCCGTCGTATTTGTTGCCAATGCTCTAAGTCCTTCTAAGGTGCTTGATGTGATCGTTAATGAGGAGGAAAAGGCAACAACTGTGATTGTTCCTGATTACCAGCTTTCATTAGCCATTGGTAAACGTGGACAAAATGCCCGCCTAGCAGCCAAATTAACAGGTTGGAAAATTGACATCAAATCGGAAACAGATGCAAGGGAAGCGGGAATATACCCACGGGAAACTGGTATTCTTTCCTTTGATGAAGAGGATGACGAACTTGATACGGATTTAAGTCTCGATTTTGATAATGAAGATATGATGGAATAAGGGTGAGGTGACTGATCAATGAACACGAGGAGAAAGGTTCCGATGCGAAAATGTGTCGCTACTGGTGAAATGAGACCGAAAAAAGAACTCGTTCGCATCGTTCGCTCTAAAGAGGGAGAAGTATCCATTGATCTAACAGGAAAGAAGAACGGTCGCGGTGCCTATCTTTCTAAAGACAAAGAAGCCATCCTTTTAGCTAAGAAGAAGAACACATTAAAGACTCATTTAGAAGTAGAGATTGATGAACGTATTTATGAAGAGTTATTAGAGCTAGTTGAGAAGGAGAAACGACTATCCTAATGAAAGCAAATCAATGGATGTCATTGCTTGGATTAGCCAATCGAGCGCGAAAAATTATTTCAGGTGAAGAGCTGGTCGTTAAGGAAATCAGAAGTGGCAAAGCGAAGCTCGTGTTACTGTCCGCGGATGCATCCGCCAATACCACCAAAAAAGTGACTGATAAATGCAAATCCTTTTCAGTTCCATACAGAATGGTTGATAACCGTACTTTACTCGGTCAATCGATTGGAAAAGAAGCCCGCGTAGTGGTGGCCGTTTTAGATGCAGGGTTTGCAAATAAGCTGAAACAAGTGCTCGATTAATTTATGCGGGGGTGAAAGTATGAGTAAATTACGAGTTTATGAATATGCAAAAAAACAGAACGTGTCTAGTAAGGACGTAATTACAAAACTAAAAGAAATGAATATTGAGGTTTCTAATCATATGACAACAATTGAAGGGGATACAATCAAGAAGCTTGATCGTCTTTATAACAATAAAGAAGAAAAACAGCCTCAAAAGGAGAAAGGACAGGCGAAGCCTGCTCCTCAGCAAAAGGTAGACCAACCAGCGAAGAAAACTTCTTATGATGAAGGGGACGACAAAAACTCAGGCCCATCCAAGGTGAAAGTAAAAACAGCACCAAAGCCTCGTGATGGCAAAAAGGGTACTGGGGAAAATCAATCAAATAATAAAGTGTTTAAGGGCAACAATCAAAATAATCAAAACAGAAATAAGAACAAAAATAATAAGCAAAAAGCAAGGGTTCACACAAATACTAAGCCGCCACAACCAAAAAAGGAAAAAGAACTCCCGACAAAAATTGTATTTAGTGAATCTTTAACGGTTGCGGAATTAGCAAAAAAACTTCACCGCGAGCCTTCTGAGATCATTAAAAAATTATTCCTTTTAGGTGTGATGGCAACGATTAATCAAGACCTTGACAAAGATGCCATTGAATTAATTGCCTCCGAATATGGGGTCGAAGTGGAAGAAGAAATTAAGGTGGATGTTACCGATTTAGAGGTGTATTTCACTGAGGATGATGAGACAGAGCTGCAGGAGAGACCTTCCGTTGTAACGATCATGGGTCACGTGGACCACGGGAAAACAACAACCCTTGATTCCATTCGTAATACGAAGGTAACAGCAGGAGAAGCTGGTGGAATAACTCAGCATATCGGCGCTTATCAGGTTGAGGAAAATGGAAAGAAAATAACGTTCCTTGATACACCAGGGCATGCTGCATTTACAACCATGCGAGCTCGTGGTGCGAAAATTACGGACATTACCATTTTAGTCGTTGCAGCCGATGACGGTGTCATGCCGCAAACGATTGAAGCGATCAACCATGCCAAAGCTGCTGAAGTGCCGATTATTGTGGCAGTGAATAAGATGGATAAGGAATCAGCGAATCCTGATCGCGTCATGCAGGAGTTAACAGAGCATGGTTTAATTCCAGAAGCATGGGGTGGGGATACCATTTTCGTACCGATTTCTGCGTTAACTGGTGAAGGCATTGATACCCTTTTAGAAATGATTCTTCTTGTCAGCGAAGTAGAAGAGTATAAAGCAAATCCTAATCGTAAAGCCGTTGGTACGGTTATTGAGGCACAGCTAGATAAGGGTCGCGGTTCTGTTGCCACACTTTTGGTTCAAAATGGTACATTAAAGGTTGGAGATCCAATCGTTGTTGGAAACACTTATGGTCGTGTTCGTGCGATGGTGAACGATCTCGGTCGACGTGTAAAAGAGGCGGGTCCATCTACTCCTGTTGAAATTATGGGCTTAAATGACGTCCCACAAGCAGGGGATCGCTTTGTCGTCTTCGATGATGAGAAAACAGCTCGTCAAGTCGGTGAGGCACGTGCATCCCGCGCTATCCAAGCTCAAAGAAGCGAGAAGACAAGAGTAAGTCTGGATAATCTCTTTGACCATTTGAAGCAAGGGGAAATGAAGGAATTAAATCTAATCGTTAAGGCAGACGTTCAAGGTTCCGTTGAAGCCGTTGCTGCAGCTTTCCAAAAGCTTGATGTGGAAGGAGTCAATGTTAAAATCATTCACACAGGCGTAGGTGCAATAAATGAATCTGATATTACATTAGCAGCAGCATCCAATGCGATCGTGATTGGCTTTAACGTGCGCCCTGACAATAATGCGAAGCGTACTGCAGAGGCTGAAGGTGTTGATATTCGACTTCACCGCATCATTTATAAGGCCATTGAAGAAATTGAAGCGGCCATGAAGGGAATGCTTGATCCAGAATTTGAAGAGAAAATTATCGGTCAAGCTGAGGTTCGTCAAACCTTCAAGGTTTCCAAAATCGGAACGATTGCAGGCTCCTATGTCACAGATGGAAAAATTACTCGCCATAGCGGAGTTCGTGTGATCCGTGACGGAATTGTCATTTATGAAGGTGAAATTGACGCACTGAAACGCTTTAAAGACGATGTGAAAGAAGTAGCCCAAGGCTACGAATGTGGAATTACCATCAAGAACTTCAACGATGTTAAAGAAGGCGACGTCATCGAAGCATATATTATGGAAGAAGTGGAACGTTAAAAGGACTAGATTTTCTGTTCCAAGACTCCTTTTCAATCTTTTACTTTTGTAAAGGAGTCTTTTGATTAAACTAGAGGTGATTTACTATGAGCCTTAGATCGCACCGTGTTGGGGAGCAAATGAAAAAAGAACTTGGCGACATTATCGGACGAAAAATCAAGGATCCAAGAATTGGTTTTGTTACGGTGACAGATGTTCAAGTTACTGGGGATCTTCAGCAAGCAAAAGTGTTTATCTCCGTATTGGGAGACGCAGAACAAAAGGAAAACACTTTGAAGGGGCTTGCCAAAGCTAAAGGGTTCATCCGTTCAGAGATAGGGCAAAGAATCCGTTTACGGAAAACACCTGAAATTACATTTGAATTTGATGGATCAATGGACTATGGTAATCGAATCGATTCCCTTCTTTATCAGCTTCACGAAGAAAATCAATCGAAGGATAAAGAAACGGAAGAATAGGATATCAAGTGGAGGGATAGACGGGTATGTCTATCCTTTTGCTATTTTGAAAAACTGTTTTCATACGGATTATTTATTTTAATAACTGAAATGAGGGAATGGTATGGACGGGATATTACCATTATACAAACCAAAGGGAATGACCTCCCATGACTGCGTCTTCAAGCTTAGAAAAATATTAAGGATGAAGAAAATTGGACATACGGGAACTCTAGATCCTGAGGTGGATGGTGTTTTGCCCATTTGCCTTGGCCGTGCTACGAAGGTGGCAGAATACATAACAGATGCAGGGAAGAGGTATGAAGGAGAAGTGACAATAGGCTTTTCGACAACAACAGAGGATGCTACTGGGGAAGTCGTTTGCCAAAAATCAGTGGACAAAATCATAACTAAGAAAGAAATTTTACGTGTTCTAGAAGAGTTAACCGGTGAAATTACACAAACTCCTCCCATGTATTCAGCTGTAAAGGTAAATGGAAAAAGACTTTATGAATACGCAAGACAAGGAATTGAAGTGGAACGTCCATCAAGAGTGGTCAAGATCTATTCGATTGAATTATTGGATGAGCAAGCTCTATATGAAGGAGAGACAGTCTCCTTTCGCTTTAGAGTCTCTTGTAGTAAAGGGACCTATATTAGAACGCTGGCAGTCATGATCGGAGAGAAATTAGGTTACCCTGCACATATGTCATCTTTAACAAGAGTTCAAGCTGCGGCTTTCACATTAGAGGATTGCCTTTCATTCTCAGATGTTGAGAAGCTTACAGTGGAAGGCACGATTCATGAAGTGTTACGACCCATTGAAATGGCTCTTAATGATTTGCCGAAATACGTAATAAGTGATAAATTAATTGAGAAAGTGAAAAATGGTGCTATTCTGTCCGTCCCAGAACTATTCAAAGCTGAAAAGGGCCCTATTGTGGTCACAGAAGCTGACGGACAAGCTCTTGCTATATATCAGGCCCATCCTATGAAGGAAGGCCTAATGAAGCCTACAAAAGTGTTACGTGTTTAAAAATAATTATTTTTTAAAACGAGGGTAGCTTCTTCGTACCTTAGCGGGTAGTGAACCCTCCTCTAGAGGAATTAGGTGAGAAGCAAAGTGGAAGTAATTCATATTCATCATCCCCATCGGATAAGACAAACCGATTTTTCACCCATGGTAATGGCTCTTGGTTTTTTTGATGGGGTCCATTTAGGACATCAGGAGGTCATCAAGACAGCCGTTACAATTGCGAAAAAAAGAGGAGTAAAAAGTGCGGTCATGACCTTTGATCCGCATCCATCTGTGGTGCTTCGAGGAAATGTAAAGCATGTAGAATATATCACTCCGATCAAAGAAAAGGAAAGATTAATTGCTGAATTACAGGTTGACTACTTATTTATTGTTCATTTTACGAGCGAATTTGCGAATCTATTGCCTCAGGAATTTGTTGATCAATATATCATTGGTTTAAATGTAATCCATGTGGTGGCGGGATTTGACTATACCTATGGAAAAATGGGAAAAGGGACAATGGAAACCTTGCCATTTCATTCACGGAATAAATTTGATTTTACCGTTGTGCCAAAGCTGTCATTTGGCCATGAGAAAATTAGTTCAACCTTAATTCGCAAAGCTCTTAAAGAGGGGCAAGTTCATAAGCTTGTTGATTTTTTAGGCAGATACTATACAACGAGCGGTGTCGTTGTGCACGGGGATAAAAGAGGGAGAACAATCGGGTTTCCGACAGCCAATACAAGCATTGATGAATCTTATTTTGTTCCTCCGGTTGGAGTGTATACCGTCCGGTTCTACGTGAATGGGAATTGGCATGAAGGCGTATGTAATGTTGGGCATAAACCAACATTCAAGGCTGAGCAGAATCACAAGCCCTCCATTGAGGTGCATATTTTTCAATTTGATCAGGATATTTACGGGCAGGAAGTAATCATTGAATGGCATCAGCCCATTCGTTCCGAGATGAAATTCTCATCCATTGAGGAGCTCGTTCAGCAAATTGAAAAAGACAAGCAGATTGCCCAAGATTATTTTCTTTTACGTAACAACTAATTTCAGTCATCATGGTGATCCAATAAGCGAAAAATATAGTTTGTTCTTGCTTTTTGTCATAAAAAGTTGTATTCTTAATAACGTGAATGAATAAGAGAACCTTTGCTTGGCAAGTCGACTCACCGACGCTTGCTAGAGCATTTGGGGATTAAGAATTAGGAGGTGAAACGGATGGCAATCACAAAAGAACGTAAGAATGAGCTTATTAACGAGTTCAAAACACACGACACTGATACTGGTTCACCAGAGGTTCAAATCGCTGTCCTTACAGAAGAGATTAACAACTTAAATGAACATTTACGTACTCATAAGAAAGACCACCATTCACGTCGCGGTCTTTTAAAAATGGTAGGTAGACGTCGTAACCTATTAACTTACCTACGTAACAAAGATGTTCAACGTTATCGTGAGTTAATCAACAGACTTGGATTACGTCGATAAAATCTAAAGCAGAAGGGGTTATCCCTGTAGCTAGATTTTTCATTACAGAAAAGCGGGATTTTTCCCGCTTTTTTGTTAGCATGAAAAACTTGGAAAATATATACATAATCACTTATTTTAAGTATTGGCTATCCGGTGCATACTATAGACAGTGTGATGTTCAACCTTTGAAGTATTTCTTAGTGTAGCTGGACAAAGAAAAGTAATACCTGCTAAAACTGAAAATAATGGTCATCCTCATTTCTGAATGGGATGAAATTAATTATAAAGTTTGAATAAGCTAAATCTCCCAGGAGTTAGTAAGAGAGGGGTTTGAAAAATATGGTACAAGAAAAGCAGATCTTTTCTATAGAATGGGCCGGCCGCCCACTGACTGTTGAAATTGGTCAATTGGCAAAACAGGCAAATGGTGCCGTGTTGGTTCGCTATGGGGACACAGCTGTATTGAGTACAGCGACAGCGTCAAAAGAGCCAAAGAAGCTCGATTTTTTCCCATTAACAGTTAATTATGAAGAAAGACTATACGCCGTTGGAAAAATTCCGGGTGGATTTATTAAAAGGGAAGGTCGTCCAAGTGAAAAGGCGATCTTAGCAAGCCGCCTAATTGACCGTCCAATTCGTCCGTTATTTGCGGATGGATTCCGTAATGAGGTACAGGTTATTAGCATGGTCATGAGCGTGGATCAGGATTGTTCCTCCGAAATGGCTGCGATGTTTGGCTCTTCCTTGGCATTATGTATTTCGGATATTCCTTTTGAAGGTCCGATTGCAGGTGTTACGGTAGGTCGTGTCAACGGTAATTTTATTATTAATCCAAATGTTGAGCAATCCGAACAGAGTGATATCCACTTGGTTGTTGCCGGCACAAAGGATGCGATCAACATGGTAGAGGCAGGAGCGGATGAAGTACCTGAAGAAACCATGCTGGAAGCGATCATGTTTGGTCATGAAGAAATTAAGCGTCTCATTGCCTTCCAAGAAGAAGTGGCAGCTAAGGTCGGCAAACCGAAGATGGAAATTGTGCTTTTTAATACGGATGAACAATTGGAGCAGGAGATTCGCGAGGCATGCGAAAAAGAAATGATCGAAGCGATTCAGGTTCCAGAAAAGCATGCACGTGAGGATGCCATCCAGGCGGTTAAGGCTAAAGTAATCGCTCATTATGAAGAACAAGAAGCAGATGAGGATGACCTCAAACAAGTAAGCATCATTCTGGACAAGCTTGTAAAAGGGGAAGTAAGACGGTTAATCACAGAAGAGAAGGTTCGTCCTGATGGTCGTAACCCAGATGAAATTCGCCCGCTCTCCTCTGAAGTTGGCATATTGCCACGTACCCATGGCTCAGGCTTATTTACACGTGGACAAACTCAAGCATTAAGCATTTGTACCCTTGGAGCGCTAGGTGATGTTCAAATCCTTGATGGTTTGGGACTTGAAGAGGAAAAACGCTTTATGCATCACTATAATTTCCCAAGCTTTAGCGTGGGGGAAACCGGACCAATTAGAGGACCAGGTCGCCGAGAAATTGGACATGGTGCTCTTGGAGAACGTGCATTAGAACCAATTATCCCACCGGAAAGTGACTTTCCATATACGATTCGTCTTGTCTCAGAGGTTCTGGAGTCTAACGGTTCTACCTCACAGGCTAGCATTTGTGCGAGTACATTGGCGATGATGGATGCGGGTGTACCAATCAAGGCCCCTGTTGCTGGAATTGCCATGGGACTTGTTAAGTCAGGTGAACATTATACTGTTTTGACCGATATTCAAGGGATGGAGGATCATCTCGGGGATATGGACTTTAAGGTAGCTGGAACGGCAAAAGGGGTCACAGCTCTTCAAATGGATATTAAGATTGAAGGCTTATCCCGTCAAATTCTTGAAGAAGCGTTGCAGCAGGCGAAGATCGGTCGGATGCAAATTCTTGAATCCATGATGGCTACGATTGATAAACCGAAGACAGAGCTATCGAAATATGCTCCAAAAATTTTAACGATGCACATCAACCCAGATAAAATTCGTGATGTGATTGGACCAAGCGGTAAGCAGATTAACAAAATCATTGAAGAAACAAACGTTAAGATTGATATTGAACAGGATGGAACGATTTTCATCTCTTCCACAAATGAAGACATGAATCAAAAGGCGAAGAAAATTATTGAAGACATTGTTCGCGAGGTTGAAGCTGGACAAATGTACCTTGGAAAAGTCAAGCGGATTGAAAAATTCGGCGCCTTTGTTGAGATCTTTAACGGAAAAGATGGCTTAGTTCATATTTCTGAGTTAGCCGAGGAACGTGTTGGAAAAGTAGAGGACGTTGTCAAAATTGGGGATGAAATTTTAGTGAAAGTCACTGAAATCGACAAACAAGGTCGTGTGAATCTATCCCGTAAGGCGGTTTTAAAGGAACAACGTGAACAAAGAGAACAAGCTGAGAAGTAAAGAGTAGCATTTAGGATAATCGTTCTGTTTTGCTCCTTTGCTTTGGATAGAAGTCAGGGGAAGCCCTGGCTTTTTATTTTTCAAATGGATGAGTTATGCAAGATTTTCTCAATAATCACGGAGAAGTGCTTTTTGTTCTATCTTGTCCCCTCCTTTCATAATTTTTAGGGAAGGAGGCAAAGGATATGAAAAAGTTCATTTCAGTAGCAGTGGTTTTTTTGCTCGGTTTTCTGATAGTTAATAATTCACTGACGGAACAATATTTAGTAAAATTAAAAGGTGACGCCATACTAACAAGCAAGAAAATGGATCCCTTGTATGAAGAAATCAGCATAAAAGCAAAGGAATACGAAAAACCTCCGATTGATGCCAAGATTGACCCCATTTGGAAGGCAATCCCTGGTTATAACGGACTAAAGGTAGATATAGATGCTTCCTACAAGAAAATGAAAAAGGATAAAAAATTTTCTGAAGCCAAGCTCATTTTTAAGCAAGTAAAACCAAAAGTGCATCTAGAAGATTTGCCACCTAGTCCCATCTACAAAGGAAATCCAGATAAACCGATGGTGAGTCTCATTATTAATGTCGCTTGGGGAAATGAATACTTGTCGCCCATGCTAGCAACGTTAAAAAAGAACAATGTACAGGCTACCTTCTTCCTAGAGGGGAGATGGGTAAAGAACCATCCAGAGCTAGCGAAAATGATTGTTGCTGCCGGCCATGAGGTAGGGAATCATTCTTATACGCACCCGGATATGAAACGAATTTCTTCTGGAGTAATCAGGCAGGAAATTCAGAAGACAAACGAGGTGATTAAAGCTACAACTGGAGAGAAACCAATATGGCTTGCTCCCCCAAGCGGTAGCTTTCGTGATGAGGTTGTGCAAATTGCCGCGCAAGAAAAATTAGGGACGATTATGTGGAGTGTGGACACCGTTGATTGGAAAAAGCCAGCACCTGAAGTGCTTATTCAGCGCGTGATGAGCAAGATTCATCCAGGAGCCATTGTTCTTATGCATCCTACAGAACCAACGGCTAAGGCTTTAGATCAGCTCATTAAAGAAATGAAGGAAAAAGGATTTAGAGTGGATACCGTAACAGAGCTTCTGAGTGAGGAAAGGATTAATCAAACCTTGACTACTCGGTAATTTTTAAAAAAAGTGCTTACATGGACGCTTTGTCGGAATGCTGGATAAAAAGGGCTTCAAAAGACAAGCTATGAAGACAAGTTCAAGGACAATCCACGCTTTTGAAACAGGAGGAGTCAATACGTGATCAAGAAATATACATGTCAAAATGGAGTAAGAATTGTACTAGAAAATATCCCAACCGTTCGTTCTGTTGCAATAGGTGTCTGGATTGGGACAGGTTCTCGCAATGAAAATCAACAGAATAATGGGATTTCTCATTTTCTCGAGCATATGTTTTTTAAAGGGACGAAGACAAGAACGGCCCGTGATATTGCCGAATTATTTGATAGCATTGGCGGCCAGGTCAATGCCTTCACCTCGAAGGAATATACATGCTACTACGCCAAGGTGCTGGATACACATGCCCAGTTCGCCTTAGATATTTTAGCAGATATGTTCTTTAACTCTACATTTGTAGAGGAGGAGCTCAAAAAAGAAAAGAATGTTGTCTATGAGGAAATTAAGATGTATGAAGACACACCAGACGACATTGTCCACGATTTACTAAGTAAGGCGATCTATGAAAATCACGCCTTGGGCTATCCGATCCTTGGAACAGAGGACACCCTTGCTACTTTTACCGGCGACACTCTGAAGGAGTACATGCATGATACATATACACCTGAAAATGTGGTCATTTCCATTGCAGGAAATATCACGGATTCGTTTATTTCAGAGGTTGAGAAATACTTCGGCTCCTATGAAGGTGGCAAGTATGAACAGACCGAGGAAAAACCTATTTTTCATACGAACCGAATTGCTCGCAAAAAGGATACGGAACAGGCCCATTTGTGCATCGGGTTTGAAGGATTGCAGGTAGGGCATGAAGATATATACAGCTTGATTGTCCTCAATAATGTCCTCGGTGGAAGCATGAGCTCAAGGCTCTTCCAGGATGTTCGGGAACAAAAGGGGCTTGCCTACTCTGTATTCTCGTATCACTCAGCTTTCCAGGATACAGGGATCGTCACTATTTACGGGGGTACGGGGGCTAAGCAGTTAGATCTATTATTTGACACGATTCAAGAAACTCTTGAGAAGCTGAAGGCAGAAGGCATAACAGATAAAGAGCTGCGAAATTGTAAGGAGCAATTGAAAGGAAGCTTAATGCTTAGCTTAGAGAGCACCAATAGTCGCATGAGCCGCAACGGAAAGAATGAGCTCCTGCTTAAGCGTCACCGCAGCTTAGATGAGATTGTTCAGCAAATTGATGAAGTGACAAAAGCTGGAGTCGATAAATTAGCCAATGAGGTATTTACGGATAAGTTTTCCGTTTCACTCATCAGTCCAGAGGGAGTCCTACCCAAAAATCTATCTTAAAGCGATACAACCTGTGAAAATCACGGGTTGTATTCTTTTTTACTGAGCGATTAATGAATGGTCGGTGGCATGCCTGAATGAGTCTTTGCTCCTGCTTTTTGGAGCAACAACGAAGAGAAGGGATGCTACCGACATTATTAACCCTAAGATTCACGTTTTTTTACAGAATCATTCTAAAAGGCCGTCTCCTTCGATACATATATAAAGAGACAAGTGGAAACGGAGGGATATCGCTTGAGGCTAAGTGAATTAAGCGGAAAGGAAATCGTTGATGTCAAAAAAGCGGAACGCTTGGGAGTGCTGGGTCAAACCGATCTAGAAATAGATGAAAATAGCGGACAAATCAAGGCTCTTTTAATCCCATCATTAAAATGGTTTGGCTTCAGGAAACAAGGGGGAGAAGTGAGAGTCCCATGGCGACATATTCAAAAAATAGGCGCAGATATGATTATTATTGATATTCCAGATGGGGAAAATGGGAGAGATTGACAACTTGTCAATCTCTTTTTTTGTCCATATTCCTTAACAATACTCACCCAATTCGTGCATTTTACATAAGATGTTGGAGTAGTACGTGATAGGTTCTTCCCTGAAGTATTTTTAAATCAAAGAAGGTGAATGTTTTATGCTGACGGGATTGCATTTGGCAGTCATCGGTGGTGACGCAAGACAGCTAGAAATAGTCCGGAGATTAACTGAGCTCGATGCAAAACTATCCTTAATTGGCTTTGAACAGCTTGATCATGCATTTACGGGTGCAATAAAGGAAAAAGTGAGTGAGGTTGATTTCGCCACCATTGATGCCATCATTTTGCCTGTGGCAGGTACGGGATTAGATGGTCAAGTCGATACCATTTTTTCCAACGAAAAAGTATTCTTAACAGAGGATATTCTTCTAAATACTCCAGCACATTGCACCGTATATTCTGGAATATCAAATTCATATCTGGACGAAATCACTAGAAATGCGGACCGCCGCCTTGTTCAGCTTTTTCAACGAGATGATGTTGCGATCTATAACTCGATTCCTACGGTCGAAGGAACGATTATGATGGCGATCCAACATACGGATTTCACAATTCATGGCTCAAAGGTTCTTGTTCTTGGGCTAGGAAGAGTAGGAATGAGTGTTGCTAGAACCTTTGATTCATTAGGCGCCCATGTGAAGGTGGGTGCAAGGAAAACAGAGCATATAGCGAGAATTACAGAAATGTCGCTCACCCCGTTTCACTTAAAGAACCTCAAGGAACATGTAAAGGACGTTGATATTTGTATTAATACGATCCCACATTTGATTGTGACAGCTTCCGTTATTTCGAGAATGCCGCCACACACTCTTATTATTGACCTTGCTTCAAAACCAGGTGGAACCGATTTTCGTTATGCAGAAAAGAGGGGCATAAAGGCACTATTAGCACCGAGTCTCCCAGGAATTGTGGCTCCAAAAACGGCGGGGCAAATATTGGCGAACGTTCTTTCACGAGTGTTAAAAGAGGATTTACAATCACGAAAGGGGTAAGCAGCATGAGTTTAAATGGTAAAAGAATCGGATTCGGGTTAACGGGCTCCCATTGTACGTATGATGCAGTCTTTCCAGAAATTGAGAAACTGGTAAATGCAGGTGCAGAGGTATTGCCTGTCGTGACCTTTACCGTCAAAAATACGGATACTCGATTTGGGGACGGCGAGGATTGGATAAAGCGTATTGAGGACTTAACAGGGAATAAGGTGATTGATTCCATTGTGAAGGCAGAGCCGCTTGGCCCGAAGATTCCTTTAGATTGCATGGTTATTGCCCCGCTTACGGGGAACTCCATGAGTAAATTCGCAAACGCCATGACTGATAGTCCTGTTCTAATGGCAGCAAAGGCTACGTTAAGGAATCGAAAGCCCGTTGTTTTAGGGATTTCAACGAACGATGCTCTTGGTCTAAATGGGGTTAACCTGATGCGGTTGATGGCGACAAAGCATATCTATTTCATCCCATATGGACAGGATGACCCTATAAAAAAGCCCAACTCACTTGTGGCAAGAATGTCGATGCTGACACCAACAATTGAAGCAGCCATAAATGGCGAACAAATACAACCAGTATTAGTAGAAAGGTATAAGGATGAAGTCTAGCCTTAAATAATTTTCTTGTTAATAATAGATAAAAATTCATTTCTTTAAAGTGTGAATATGTTAAAATAGAAATATTATAAATCAAGCATTCTATAGATAGCTGAGGAATGAAATAAGAGGGAGCGGTAGACAATGCCCTCCCTTCACTTTTTAATATTATTGTTGGGAAGGAGAAACATTCATGGCAGAAAGAAATTCATTTCACATCGCAGTAGTAGGTGCAACAGGTGCTGTAGGGCAGCAAATGCTAAAGACGTTAGCAGATAGAGATTTTCCGATTTCCAAGCTATCTCTATTATCATCAGCTCGTTCTGCTGGTAAAAAGGTTGAGTTTAAGGGAAAAGAATATATCATTCAAGAGGCAAAGCCTGAGAGCTTTGAAGATGTAGATATCGCTCTTTTCAGTGCAGGTGGCAGTGTTTCAAAGGAATTGGCACCAGAGGCTGTTAAGCGTGGAGCGATCGTCGTAGATAATACAAGTGCTTTTAGAATGGACGAAAATACGCCACTGGTCGTACCAGAAGTGAATGAGGATGATTTGCAAAACCATAACGGGATTATTGCGAATCCGAACTGTTCAACGATTCAGATGGTTGTTGCACTTAAGCCAATTCTAGAGAAATTTGGCTTAAACAAGGTGATTGTTTCGACCTACCAAGCAGTTTCTGGTTCTGGTGCCCAAGCTGTTGAAGAGCTAGAGGAGCAAACAAAATCCATAATAAATAATGAAAGCTTTGAGCCGAAAATTTTACCGGTTAAATCAGATAAGAAGCATTATCAAATTGTTTTTAATGCCATTCCACAAATTGATAAGTTTGAGGACAGCGGCTATACATTTGAAGAAATGAAAATGATCAATGAAACGAAGAAAATCATGCATTTACCAGAATTAAAGGTTGCAGCAACCTGCGTACGCATCCCTGTTGCCACTGGTCATTCAGAATCTGTCTATTTTGAAATTGAAAAAGATGGGGTTTCTGCTGAGGAAATCAAAGCACTGCTCATGGATGCTCCGGGAGTCGTGCTGCAGGATGATCCAGATAACCAAATCTACCCAATGCCTGCTGATTGTGTAGGTAAGAGGGATGTATTTGTCGGACGTATCCGCAAGGATCTTGATGAGGACAAAGGATTTCATATGTGGGTTGTCTCTGATAACCTCTTGAAGGGTGCAGCCTGGAACTCTGTTCAGATTGCTGAGAGCTTAATTAAACTAGGATTGGTAAAATAAGCGAAGAAGAGGTCAACGACTTTCTTTTCTGTATGAATGCACACATATTTTTAACAGATCAAGGCGCTTACGCATTTCAACGAGGTGTAACAATGAAGATTATTGTTCAGAAATTCGGCGGGACTTCAGTTCGAAATGAAGAAACCCGTCAAAACGCTAGAAATCATATTCAAAAAGCATTGGATGAAGGATACAAGGTAGTAGTGGTTGTTTCAGCAATGGGCCGCAGTGGGGAGCCGTATGCAACCGACACCTTGCTCTCTTTAATTGGAGGTTCCAAGAGTAAGGTGACAAAGAGGGAGCAGGACCTCCTGCTTTCTTGTGGGGAAGCTATTTCGAGTGTTGTTTTTTCAAACATGCTTCTAGAGAATGGCATTAACGCTACCTCTCTAACTGGTGCTCAAGCGGGATTCCGCACCAACCATGATTTTACCAATGCGAAAATTATTGAAATGGACTGCACTAGACTAGTTAGTGAACTTGAAAAGTATGATGTGGTGGTTGTGGCAGGTTTCCAAGGAATGGCGAAAAATGGAGACACAACGACGATTGGTCGAGGCGGGAGCGATACCTCTGCCGCGGCATTAGGTGCAGCATTGCAGGCTGAGTGGATTGATATTTTCACAGATGTAGAGGGGATTATGACGGCCGATCCGAGAATTGCAGAGAATGCTAGACCTCTCTCTGTTGTCACGTATAATGAGGTCTGCAATATGGCTTATCAGGGAGCCAAGGTCATTCATCCACGAGCGGTGGAGATTGCGATGCAAGCAAAAGTTCCAATCAGAATTCGCTCCACTTATTCTGACAGTCCTGGCACATTGGTAACGACGGTAAACAGAAGCAGCCGTGGCAGTGATGTAAGAGAGCGAACAGTGACCGGGATTGCCCATGTTTCTCCAGTTACACAAATTAAGGTCACCGCTAAAAAGGGACAGTATAACCTTCAATCTGAGGTTTTTAAGTCCATGGCAAATGAAAAAATCAGCGTTGATTTTATTAACATTTCTCCAAATGGTGTTGTCTACACCGTGACCGAAGAAATGACCGATCGCGCCGAGGAGATTTTAACAAGCCTTGGTTATGAACCAGAGTTAGAAAGAGATTGTGCAAAGGTATCGGTCGTAGGTGCTGGCATTACAGGGGTACCTGGAATTACTGCCAAAATCGTTACGGCATTATCTGAAAAAGGCATTCGAATTCTGCAATCAGCCGATAGTCACACAACCATTTGGGTGCTAGTAAAGGAAACCGATCTCGTTACAGCTGTTAATGCTTTGCATGATGCTTTTCAGTTAGAGAAGGATTCATTTGAATATGAGCAAAGTTAAGGATTAAGGGAGTGTAATTATGGCTATATTTGGTAGAGTATCAACAGCGATGGTTACCCCTTTTGATAACAAGGGGCATATTGATTTTGGGAAAACAACCAGCTTGATCAATTATTTGATTGAAAATGGTACAGATTCGCTCGTTGTTTCAGGAACAACCGGTGAATCTCCAACCTTAACGAAAGAAGAAAAAATTGCCTTGTTCCAGCATGTGGTCAAGGTTGTGGATAAGCGCATTCCTGTCATTGCGGGTACAGGAAGCAACAACACTTACGCCTCAATCGAACTAACCAAAAAAGCGGAGCAGGTGGGGGTTGACGCCATCATGGTAGTAGGCCCTTATTATAACAAACCAAATCAAGAGGGACTCTATCAGCATTTTAAAGAGATTGCAGAAAGTACAACCTTGCCTGTGATGGTGTATAATATCCCGAGCCGTTCTGTTGTGAATATTTTGCCAGAAACAATCATCCGTCTTTCCGAAATCCCCAATATTGTAGCGGTGAAAGAAGCAAGCGGCGATTTGAATGCGATGACAAGAATTATTGCCAGTACCCCTGATGATTTTTATCTTTATAGTGGAGACGATGGCATGACACTGCCGGTACTATCGATTGGTGGGGCAGGGGTTGTGTCAGTAGCAGCCCATATTATCGGGAAGGAAATGCAAGAAATGGTGCAAGCTTTCTTGAACGGGGATCATTCGAAAGCAGCGAGGATGCACCAAGATTTACTTCCAACAATGGAAGGCTTATTCAAGGCACCGAGTCCGGTTCCAGTAAAGACTGCACTGCAATTGAAGGGCTTAAATGTTGGTTCCGTACGCTTGCCTTTAGTTCCATTGACCGAGCAGGAAAGAAATAGTCTAATTTCATTATTGAAAATTAATCAGTAAGACTAAAACCAAAAGCTTAGGAATCGGCTCATAAGATGGTTGAACAATCAGCCCGCTTATGAGCTGGTTTTTTTTATTCTTACTCGAATTGGTTGGAAAGGCTTGCAAATTTCAAGTATAATATGGGTAACTGATCTTGGGTCGGAAACAACTTGTAGGAGGAAGTAATGCATTGGATACAGAAAAAAATAAACACATCAAGGTAGTGGCGCTCGGAGGAGTGGGTGAAATTGGCAAGAACATGTACATCGCAGAAGTAAATGGTGATTTGTTTGTGCTGGATGCGGGTCTTATGTTCCCAGAGAATGAAATGCTGGGAATTGATATCGTGATCCCGGACATCACCTATCTCACACAAAACAAGGAGCGCGTTAAAGCGATTTTTCTTACACATGGTCACGAGGATCATATCGGGGCACTATCCTATCTATTAAGACAGCTCCAAGTCCCTGTTTATGGGACAAGATTAACGAACGCTTTAGCGAAAGCAAAGTTGAGAGAACAGGAGTTCAAAGGGCATGCGGAGTTTATTGAAATTGATTCTTCTTCCATCGTAGAATTTGACTCTGTTTCCGTCTCCTTCTTCAGAACCAATCATAGTATTCCGGATTCTGTGGGAATTGCGATCCATACCTCTGAAGGAGCCATTGTGTACACGGGTGATTTCAAATTTGACCAAGCGGCGTCAGAGCTGTATAAGGCAGATATCGGAAAGATGGCAAAGCTAGGTGAACAAGGAGTCCTTTGCTTGCTTTCAGATAGCACAGATGCTGAAAAACCAGGCTATACTCCTTCAGAAGCGATCGTAATAAGAGAGATGAAGGATGCCTTTTACAATGCGAAGGGAAGGATCATTGCCGCATCCTTTGCTTCTGATTTGAATCGGATTCAGCATATTTTCGACGCCGCCTATGAAGCAAGAAGAAAGATAGCCGTAGTGGGAAAAAGCCTTCAGCAAGTATTTGATATTGCGATTGAGATGGATTATTTATATGTCCCAGATGATTTAATCATCCGCATTTCTGAACTAAAGGATTATCCTGATGATGAAATCGTCATTTTAACAACGGGTATGCAGGGAGAGCCCATTGAAGCCCTTCAAAAAATGGCCAAAGGGGCTCATAAACAGGTAAATATCCAGAGTGGAGATACTGTCTTAATTGCAGCGTCACCTCTTCGTGGCAGTGAGGTTTTTATCTATAAAACGATTGATATGCTAAGTCGAGCAGGTGCCAATGTTATATCAGGCAAACGTTTAGTGAGCACTTCCAGTCATGGCAGCCAGGAAGAGCTTAAATTCATGATCAATTTGATGAACCCCAAATACTTTATTCCTGTTCATGGAGAATATCGCATGCTCAAGGCGCATGAAAAAATCGCCAAAGAATGTGGGATTCCCGTAGATCGAATCGCTGTAATCGAAAAAGGAGATTTAGTCGAAATCAGTTCTGACCAGCTGAAAATCACAGGAAAGGTTCCAGCTGGCAATGTTTTGGTAGACGGAAGTGGCATTGGAGATGTAGGGAATATCGTTCTTCGAGATCGGAAGCTTCTGTCACAGGACGGAATTTTAATCGTTGTTGTTACTCTAAATAAGGTTGAGAAAAAAATCTCTGCTGGACCTGAAATCATTTCACGTGGGTTTGTCTACGTTCGTGAATCTGAAGAGCTGATGGATGAATCAGTTAAGCTAGTAAAAGGAATTGTCGAGAAAAATATTAATCGAGAGTTTTTTGATTGGTCTGGCATCAAGCAGGATATGAGAGACGGACTGAACCAATTCTTATTTGAAAAAACGAAGCGAAGACCAATGATTTTACCGATTATCATGGAAATTTAACGACACCTCGTGTGTCGTTTTTTGATCCCGTATTCTAGCAACTGAATGAAATCTTCCAGACGGTCTCATAATATAACTAGGTATACTTATGCAAGTGGTTAAGGAATGGTCCAATTACCGACCATTCCGTTTCGTATGATTCTGGGTCATACACATCGAGTGACCAGGCACTTTTCTTAGCTGCTACAATAGCTTAGCCCTATGAATACTGGCTTCATTTATTCTATGCGTTCCAAAGCAACCAAGTTTAAGAAAAGAGCCTATACTATAATGTCTGAAGGGAGAATGTTAGATGGATCAAGAGAATCGATTTGCAAATGCTGAAAATGATGAGGAACAACAGCCGCAACAGCCTAAGGAAGAGAAGACATCACCCTTATTAGAAAAAATTCAACAGCTTGGACAAACGAATGTTCCGCAGCTTTCCCAGGATTCTAATATACATTGTTTGACGATCGTAGGTCAGATTGAAGGGCATTTGCAACTGCCTCCACAGAATAAAACATCAAAATATGAACATATCATTCCACAGATCGTAGCGATCGAGCAGAACCCGAAAATCGAAGGGCTTCTCATTATCTTAAACACGGTGGGCGGGGATGTGGAAGCGGGTCTTGCCATTTCAGAAATGCTATCAAGCCTCTCTAAGCCAACCGTTTCCCTTGTCCTTGGCGGAGGGCACTCCATCGGCGTTCCGATTGCGGTTTCCTGTGATTATTCCTTTATCGCAGAAACAGCAACGATGACCATTCACCCGATCCGTTTGACTGGACTTGTGATCGGGGTCCCGCAAACCTTTGAGTATCTTGACAAGATGCAGGAAAGAGTTGTGAGCTTTGTGACAAGGCATTCCAAAATCCCTGAAGAAAAATTTAAGGAGCTCATGTTTGAGAAAGGAAATCTGACAAGGGATATCGGAACCAATGTGATTGGAACGGATGCAGTAAAATATGGTTTGATTGACGAGGTCGGTGGAATTGGTCAAGCTATCAGAAAGCTCAATGAATTGATTGACTTGAATAAGAAGAGCGATGAGCAAAGTGAGGGATTGGTACAATGATCCTATACACAATGATGCCTCATGATCTCATTTTTCCTACGGATGAAAATGACTATGGAAAACAACTGACGGTTACCTATGACGGGATCCCTTTAATGGTAGAAAAAACGGAGAATGCTGAGTATCGAGTGATTCGTGTATTAAGCAGTGATCCGAATCATTTCTTACATCAAAAATATGCCCCTGGTTCAAAGATTTCGTTCTAATCGTCGCTGTCAACTAGTACGGGTTGGACTTGCTTATGGTATAATAAGGTTAAACTTCATGGAGAGCAGCCGGTTCGGGCTGCTTTCGTTTTTAAATTCTACTAATTTTTTAGGTGATTGAATGGCGAAGAGAAAAAGAAGAAAAACAAAGAGAAACAAAAATTTAAAACGGACGATCCGCTTTGAGCTAATAGGACTTATACTGATTGCTTTAGCTGCTATCTCCATTGCAAGACTGGGCGCTGTTGGAACAGCCTTCGTTCTTTTTTTCCGCTTTTTTGCCGGAGAATGGTATATGCTATTTCTCTTAGGTCTTGTCTTCATTGGTGGATATTTTATTTGGAAAAGGGAAATCCCGAGCTTTTTTCATCCGCGGCTCGTTGGGATATACCTGATCATTGCTTCCCTCTTGCTTCTAAGTCATGTAACCTTGTTTAAAAATCTCTTAAATGACGGCAAATTCCAGGATCCGAGCGTAATTAAAAATACGTGGGAGCTCTTTTGGATGGAGGTGAAAGGGGAAACAAGTACGACCGACCTAGGCGGAGGGATGATCGGTTCCATTTTGTTTGCTTTATTTTATTTCCTCTTTGATGCAGTAGGTACTAAGATCATTGCAGGTGTTCTTATTATTACGGGCCTCGTTCTCCTCACAGGGAAGACCTTTGGCGAGGCGGTCGGGAAAATTGTCGGGGCCACCTTTGGCTTTATGAAGAAGCAATGGGCTGCCTTTGTAGAGGATTGGAAGAATTCCAAGCAAAAGCGTCAGGAAAGAAAAGAAGCGAGAAGAAGAGAAGTGGAGGAATTAGAGGAGGAGGCTGAACAGGAAAGAGGCACAGTTATTCCAATTGAGACACATAATCCAATTGCCGAGCTGCAGCCTGAACCCATTATTTCTAGCTTTACGGAAAGGGCTGCTGTGTCTGAAATGCATCCTGTTGAGGAAGTCGAGCATCACGAAATAGATGATGAGCCAAGCCCTCCTATGACCTTTACCGAAGTGGAGAATGTCGACTATCAGCTGCCTCCTCTTCAGCTGTTAAAAATGCCAAGGCATACGGATCAGAGTGGTGAGTATGAACTCATTCATGCCAATGCGGCCAAGCTTGAGAGAACCTTCCATAGCTTTGGTGTGAAAGCACGGGTCACTCAGGTGCATTTGGGTCCTGCCGTCACCAAGTATGAGGTCCATCCGGATGTTGGCGTAAAGGTTAGCAAGATTGTAAGCTTAAGTGATGATCTGGCATTGGCACTGGCAGCGAAGGACATTCGTATTGAGGCACCGATCCCAGGTAAATCAGCCATTGGAATCGAGGTTCCGAACTCAGAGGTAGCGATGGTATCCCTTCGTGAAGTATTGGAATCTAAGCAGAATGATAAGCCAGATGCCAAGCTCATGATTGGACTTGGTCGGGATATTACGGGTGAAGCTGTACTAGCTGAACTGAACAAGATGCCACACCTCCTTGTAGCCGGTGCAACAGGTAGCGGGAAGAGTGTCTGTATCAACGGGATCATAACGAGCATTTTGATGAGAGCCAAGCCTCATGAAGTGAAGCTGATGATGATTGATCCGAAGATGGTAGAACTAAATGTCTACAATGGCATTCCGCATTTGCTGGCACCTGTGGTCACAAATGCAAAAAAGGCTTCTCAGGCATTGCAAAAGGTTGTCAGTGAGATGGAGCGCCGCTATGAGCTCTTTTCACATACGGGAACGAGAAATATTGAAGGCTACAATGAACATGTAAGGCGCCATAATGCCGAAGAAGATGGGATGCAGCCGCTACTTCCATATATTGTGGTGATTGTCGATGAGCTGGCAGACCTAATGATGGTTGCTTCTTCAGATGTTGAGGACGCTATTACACGTCTTGCCCAGATGGCACGGGCGGCAGGAATTCATTTAATTATCGCCACACAGCGACCTTCTGTTGATGTTATTACTGGTGTGATTAAGGCGAATATTCCGTCTCGCATCGCGTTTGCAGTTTCCTCACAAACAGATTCTAGAACGATCTTGGATATGGGAGGAGCGGAGAAGCTACTCGGGCGTGGAGATATGCTGTTCTTACCAGTAGGTGCATCTAAACCGATTCGCGTACAGGGTGCCTTCCTTTCAGATGATGAGGTAGAGGAAATTGTGGATTTCGTCATTGATCAGCAAAAGGCACAATATCAGGAGGAAATGATTCCTGATGAGCTTCCTGAAACCACGCGAGAAGTTGAGGACGAGCTGTATGATCAGGCAGTTGAGCTTATTTTGGAAATGCAGACAGCCTCCGTTTCTATGCTGCAAAGAAGATTTCGAATTGGCTATACGAGAGCGGCCCGTTTGATTGATGAGATGGAGCTAAGAGGAGTTGTAGGACCCTACGAAGGAAGTAAGCCGAGGGCTGTTTTAATAGAAAAGCCATCTGATGAAGCAACATCATAGGGGGAGGTTCATAACAATGAACCATTCCCCTTTTTTAGACAAGCGCAGACCAAATTTTCACTGGAAACAAAGGAATTTTATTGAAATCTTGTTATTCTCTATTTATTTATATTAGGAAAAATGGTATATTATTTTCGATTAGTAGGAATGATTATACATCAGAGGTCTGATGTCTCGGAGAAAAGCAGTGGAGGATGCGGGCAATGTCCATCAAGTCAGATAATAGACATTTATACTTACAGGTGATCGATCGGATCAAACAAGATATTGAGAAAGGGATCTATAAGGAGAAGGAACAGCTGCCATCAGAATTCGATTTAGCGAAGATACTTGGTGTGAGCAGAGCGACACTTAGAGAAGCCCTTCGTATTCTTGAAGAAGAAAATGTAATTATCCGACGTCATGGCGTGGGCACTTTTGTAAACGCGAAACCACTGTTCACATCTGGAATTGAACAACTTATTAGTGTCACTAATATGATTGTTCAAGTCGGGATGAAGCCAGGGACAAAGTTTTTGAGCTCTGATACTCTAAATGCTACAGAGGAGGATGTTCGTCGTTTCGATTGCGGACAGGATGAGAAGATTGTAGTGATTGAACGTGTTCGAACTGCAAATGGGGAACCAGTCGTCTATTGTGTTGATAAGGTTCCACACAATATCATGCCGGAAACCTTTTCGCATGATGGGGAATCTCTTTTTAACATACTAGATGAGACAGCACAGAGAAGAATTACTTATGCAGTTGCTGAAATCGAACCAATCGGATATCACGAACGCATTTCATCCATACTAGAGTGTGATCCTGAGACTGCTTTGCTTGTTTTAAAGCAGATGCATTATGACGAAATGGATGAACCGATTCTCTATTCTGTTAACTATTTTAGAGCCGATAAGTTCAGTTTCCATGTACTCAGAAAGAGAGTATGAAACGGGATGAATCAATTGTTTTCTACTAAATCAAAAAAATAGGGGGAACAAACCTTGAAAAAGCGTAGATTTGGATTAGCTTTATCACTTGTACTAGCGGCCGGAACATTGTTAAGTGCTTGCGGTAAGGATGAAGGTAATGGTGCTGAGGGCGGTAAAGATAAAAAGGACGCTCTAAAAGTCGGTATGGTTACTGATGCAGGTACGATCGATGACAAATCCTTCAACCAAGGTACATGGGAAGGAATTCTTCAAGCAAGTAAAGAGCTTGGCGTACAAGAAAAATATCTGAAGCCAGGCGGTACGACAGAAGCTGATTATTTAAAAGAAATTGGAAACCTTTACGATGCTGGCTATAAATTTATCGTTACTCCTGGATTTAAATTTGAAACAGCTGTATTCCAGGCACAAGACAAGTATAAGGATGCAAACTTTGTCATCATTGATGGTAGCCCAAATGACGGAAAAAATGATCCCGTTGTTGCTGATAACACGGTTTCGATCTTCTTTGCTGAGCACCAAGCTGGTTTCGTAGCGGGTGTGGCAACGGCTCTTGAGCTAAAAGAAGGAGAAGCTGGATTTATCGGTGGAATGGAAATTCCTCCAGTGCAAAAATTCAACTGGGGCTTCCAACAAGGTGTAGCATATGCAAACGAAAACCTTGGCACAAAAATTACCATTAAGAAAGAAAATGTAGTATATCAAGGATCCTTTGATAATGTTGCTGCTGGTCAACAGCTTGCTGCCCAAATGTTTGATAAAGGTGTGAATGTCATCTTTGCTGCTGCAGGTGGTGTTGGAGTAGGAGCGATTAACGAAGCGAAGACTCGTGTGAAATCTGGTAAAGAAGTGTGGATGGTTGGTGTTGACGTAGACCAATATGCTGATGGAATCTACGAAGGCGATAAATCTGTGATCCTAACTTCTGCTATGAAGAAAATTGACCATGCATCTTTTGATATGGTTAAGCGATTCTTAAATAAGGATTTCCCTGGTGGAGAAACATTAATATATGATGCTGCTAACGATGGTGTGGGAATACCTGAAGAAAACCCTAACTTAAGCGATGAAACAGTTAAACAAGTGAAAGAAGTTTATGAAAAGCTTAAGGCTGGCGAAATAGAAGTTTCCGCTGAGCAAGGGGATTTATTCAAGTAATCCAGAGCAAAAGAGACGGAAATTCCGTCTCTTTTGTATATTAGAGTGAAAGTAATAGCAAAATTCTTAAAAAAACAAAAATTAATGAATGATTTACTTAACAATTAGAGATTTCTTATCATGATAGGGGACTCCCTATTTATAGATGGAAGTGACACTTAAAAAAGGGTGTGTGCTAGGATGAGCTATGTTGTTGAAATGCTCAATATTAGGAAGGAATTCCCTGGTATTGTAGCTAATGATAATATTTCCCTATCATTGAAGAAGGGAGAAATTCATGCACTTTTAGGAGAGAATGGCGCGGGAAAATCGACATTAATGGGTGTTTTGTTTGGAATGTATCAACCTGAAAGAGGAATTATTAAGGTTCGTGAAAAGGAAGTTCGAATCACAAACCCAAATGTGGCCAATCAGCTTGGAATTGGGATGGTCCACCAGCATTTTAAATTGGTTGAAAATTTCACCGTAACAGAAAATATCATCTTAGGAAGTGAACCGCTAAAGGGCTTGGTTCTTGATATTGATAAAGCGGCGAAAAGAATTGAGGAACTATCGAAACATTATGGTCTTAATGTTGACCCTTATGCGAAAATTGAAGATATTTCAGTTGGGATGCAACAAAGAGTCGAAATTATGAAAATGCTCTATCGTGAGGCAGAGGTTCTTATTTTTGATGAGCCAACAGCTGTTTTAACACCAGCTGAAATTGACGAATTAATGAAAATTATGCGAAACCTAATTAAAGAAGGTAAGTCGATTATCATTATTACTCATAAATTAAAAGAGATTAAAGCGGTCGCTGATCGTTGTACGGTTATTCGCCGCGGTAAATCAATTGGAACGGTCAACGTGGCGGAAACGAGTGAGGAAAGCCTCGCTGAAATGATGGTAGGACGTCACGTGAATTTCAAAGTGGATAAGAAAGAAAGTACACCAGGGGATACTGTACTTAAAATAGATTCTGTGTCTGCAAAAAATAATCGCAAGGTAATGGCATTGAAGGACTTTTCACTTGAGGTTAGAAGAGGTGAAATTGTCGGGATTGCAGGGGTTGATGGAAACGGTCAATCCGAGCTTGTAGAGGCAATTACGGGCCTGCGTAAGGTAGAATCAGGGAACATCCTTATAAATGGGGAGGATATTACAAATGCCCCGATTCGCCATAGGATTGAAAAAGGAATTGGCCATATTCCAGAGGACAGACATAAGCGTGGACTCGTACTAGACTATCGTCTAGATTCGAACATGGTATTAGAGGTTTATAATAAGCGACCATTTGCCAAAAATGGATTATTAAATTTTGGTGAGATAAGAGCATACGCCGAAAATATTTTCAAGAATTTTGATGTGCGTTCAGGTGAAGGTGGAGCTTCCCTAGCTAGAACGTTATCTGGAGGAAACCAGCAAAAAGCGATTATTGGTAGAGAAATCGAGCTAGATCCTGACTTGCTGATTGCCGTACAGCCTACTCGTGGCCTGGATGTTGGTTCGATTGAATATATCCATAAGCGATTAATTGAGCACCGCGACAAAGGGAAAGCCGTTTTGCTTGTTTCACTAGAGCTTGATGAAGTGCTAAAACTTTCGGACCGAATTGCCATTATTAACAATGGAGAACTTGTTGGGATCGTCCAAGCCTCTGAGACAAATGAAAATGAGGTCGGCTTAATGATGGCGGGGATTAGTAAGGAGAGAAGCGTATGAGAAACACCATCGTATCAATCATAGCGATTCTATTAGGGCTTATTGCTGGGGGGCTATTGATGCTTGCGATAGGAAGCAATCCTATCGAGGGCTACAATTATCTGTTACAAGGTGCACTCATCAATATTGAGCGCATTGGGAATACACTGGCGACCGCCACACCTTTAATATTCACCGGGTTAGCCGTTGCTTTTGCATTCAGAACGGGATTATTCAATATTGGTGCGGCTGGTCAAATGCTTGCTGGGGGTCTTGCAGCTACGGCAATCGCATTGACGTTCGAATTTTCGAGACCCGTAATGCTGATTCTAATGATACTAGGCGGCCTGCTGGCTGGTGCACTCTTTGCGTTAATTCCGGGGATCCTAAAAGCGCGATTCAATGTTCATGAAGTAGTATCGACGATTATGATGAACTGGATTGCCTACTGGAGTGTTTATTACATTGTGCCAGGATATTTTAAAGGACCTTCGCTTGAAACCGAGTCACAAAAATTACCTGATGAATACACATTAAGGGCTCCATTTTTGTCCGATATGTTTGACGGGTCTTATATTAACTATGGGATCTTTCTAGGGATCATTGCAGTCATCATTATTGCTTTTATTATTGATAAAACAACACTTGGCTTTGAACTGAAGGCAGTCGGATTTAACCGACACGCAGCCGAGTATGCAGGGATGCGAGTGAACCGCAATATCATTTTGTCGATGCTGATCTCCGGTGCTCTTGCTGGACTAGGTGGGGTTGCACTGTATACAGGAAATGCTTCAAGTATGCAAATTGGCCTGCTTCCATCACAAGGGTATGACGGAATTGCAGTAGCGTTGTTAGGGGCGAATAACCCGATAGGTGTTTTCTTTGCTGCTATTTTATTCGGTATTCTCTATTCTGGTACAGGCTTCATGAATGCGATGACGGAAATTCCACCAGAGTTAGCAAACACGATTATTGCCATCATCATTTACTTTGCAGCAACAAGTGTTCTTATTCATCGTATCATTGATAAATTTAAGCGAAGTAAGGCAAATAGACCTGAACATAAGAAGGGGGAAGCCTAAGATGTGGACGATAGTTGAACAGATTTTTCCTTACGCAATCCTATTCACGATTCCTCTTCTTATCACAGCATTAGGAGGTTTATTTAGTGAACGCAGTGGAATCGTCAACATCGGCCTTGAAGGTCTGATGGTTATGGGCGCTTTTGCTGCCGCTATTACCGTACACTATCTTCAAGATATGATATCAAATAACTCATTAGTGCTTTGGATCGGCCTTCTTGTAGGGATGTTAGTTGGGCTACTCTTCTCACTACTACACGCATTTGCAAGCATTAATTTAAGTGCAGATCAAGTCATAAGTGGAACAGCGATTAATATGATTGCCGCAGCACTAACCGTATTCTTAGCAAGAAATATTACTGGTAGTGGTAACATCAGAATCAGAACAGGTTTTGCGCCTTTTGATGTACCGATCCTTTCCAAAATACCAATTATTGGAGACTTATTCTTTACGAAGACATATGCAACAACATGGGTCATACTATTGGTGCTATTAGTCAGTACCTTCATCCTTTATAAGACGAAGTTTGGCCTTCGCTTAAGATCTTGTGGAGAGTTTCCTCAGGCTGCGGAAGCGGCTGGAATCAATGTTAGAAGGATTCGTTACAGTGGCGTGATGATCTCTGGGGCTTTTGCTGGTCTTGGGGGAGCAATTATCCTGCTAACTTATGCTGGTGAGTTCACGGGAACCGTGTCTGGTCTTGGATTCCTTGCATTAGCAGCCTTAATCTTTGGACAATGGAGACCGTTTGGTATTTTAGGAGCAACCCTTTTCTTCGGGTTTGCAAGTACGATTGCGAACGTTTCACAGGTTATACCAGAGTTAGCGGTTATTCCGCCAATTTTATTGAAGATTTTTCCTTACGTAGTCACATTGATTGCACTCGTCATTTTCTCAAAATCCTCACAGGCACCAAAAGCCGCTGGGGAGCCATTTGATTCATCGAAGAGATAATTAATGTCGATGCCTTGCATCCTTGCATGATAAAAGCCGATACATGGTCTGATTTTAGTCAACCTTGTATCGGCTTTTTAACTTGATATGGAAAATAATCACAATGTATAGTAGAACTAATATCATATTGTGGAATGTTTGAGAAATAAGCTTCAGAAAAAAATAGTCTAAAACGAAAACAGCTGATGATAATGGGTATGATATTAAGGATTACGTTTCGATATACATATAGTAAGCAATCTAAGGAGGATAACAAAAATGGCGGTCGTAACGGAAACGATTCATGAGATGAAAGGCTATAAGCTTCATATCGTGAAGACAGAGAAATATAAAACGAATACATTTGTTTGGAAAATGAAGGCACCATTGAGTAAAGAGGATGTGACACATCGGGCTTTACTTCCATATGTCCTGCAAAGTAATGCAAAGGCCTATCCAACATCAACGGTTTTGAGATCCTATTTAGATGAATTATATGGTGCAAGTCTTTTTGTTGATTTGGCTAAAAAAGGTGAATACCATGTGATCACTTTTACCATGGAGGTGGCGAATGAAAAGTTCTTATCTGACCCAACTCCATTGTTAAAAAAGGCACTCGATTTTTTATCCGAAATTTTGATGAATCCGAATGTGACCAACCAAGCCTTTGATAAGGACACCGTGGAAAAGGAGAAAAGAACGCTAAAACAAAGAATTCAGTCTGTCTACGATGATAAGATGAAGTATTCGAGTAACCGGCTAGTGGAAGAAATGTGCAAGGGTGAGAAATATGCCCTGCATGTTCATGGTGATATGGCCTCTGTAGATGAAATCACCTCTGAAAGCTTATTTGCCTATTACGAAAAGGCAATGGCTGAGGATGAGATCGATCTTTATGTAATCGGGGATATATCCGAGGAGGAAGTGAAAGCAGTTGTAAACGAAAAGCTGCAATTGAATGCACGTCAACCAAAGCTCCTTGAAAACGTTATTCTCCCGAGTAAAAGAGATGTCCAAGAGATACAGGAAGTTCAGGATGTGAAGCAAGGGAAATTAAATATTGGTTTTCGGACAAATGTGGTGTATGGGGACGAGGATTATTTTGCGCTTCAGGTGATGAACGGAATTTACGGAGGGTTTGCTCATTCAAAGCTCTTTATCAATGTGCGTGAAAAAGCGAGTTTGGCTTACTATGCTGCCAGTCGACTCGAAAGTCATAAGGGATTGATGATGGTGATGTCGGGGATTGACTATAAAAATTATGAGCAAGCGGTTACCATCATAAAAGAGCAATTAACAGCCATGAAAAAGGGAGATTTCTCTGATCAGGAACTCAGCCAAACGAAAGCAGTGATTCGTAATCAGTTTCTAGAAACACTAGATACAGCTAGAGGGATTGTTGAAGTTCTCTATCATAATGTTGTAGCTCAGCAAAATATTTCTCTTGATGAATGGTTGGAGGAAATGGATAAAGCAACGAAGGAAGATATTATTAAAGTATCGGAGAAGATTCAATTGGATACGATTTACTTCCTAACGGGAACGGAGGCGGCGCAGTAATGGAGAAAATCACTTTTGATCAATTGCAAGAGGACCTATATCACGAGAAATTATCCAACGGGCTTGAGGTATATATTCTTCCTAAGAAAGGCTTTAATAAGACTTATGCAACCTTCACAACGAAGTATGGCTCTGTTGATAATCAATTTATACCATTAGGCAAGGATGAATTTGTCAAGGTACCAGATGGAATTGCCCATTTTCTAGAGCATAAGCTTTTTGAAAAGGAGGACGGCGATGTGTTTCAACAGTTTAGCCGTCAGGGTGCTTCCGCTAATGCCTTTACTTCTTTTACAAGGACGGCCTACCTTTTTTCAAGTACCTCAGATGTGGAATTGAATTTGGAGACGTTGATGGATTTTGTCCAGGAGCCCTATTTCACAGAAAAGACAGTAGAGAAGGAAAAGGGGATCATTGGCCAAGAAATTACGATGTATGATGATAATCCTGATTGGCGACTTTATTTTGGGCTAATCGAAAATCTCTATCAAAATCATCCGGTTAAAATTGATATTGCGGGAACGATCGAGTCGATATCGCATATTACAAAAGATATGCTGTATGAATGCTATCATACCTTTTACCATCCGAGCAACATGCTTCTTTTTGTGGTCGGGCCTGTGGAGCCGGACAAAATCATGAAGCAAATAAAAGACAACCAAGCAAAGAAACCGTTCAAGGCTCAGCCTGAGATTAAACGGAAGTTCGAGCCCGAGATAAGGGAAGCGAATGAGGCGAAGAAGGTGCTTGAGATGAATGTCCAAACTCCGAAATGCCTCATTGGGATAAAGGCACTCTACGATCAGCAAAGTGGGACTGAAATGCTTAAGAACGAATTAACAACCAATATGCTGTTAGATATGCTTTTTGGGAAAAGCTCAGCCAATTATGATAAATTATATGAGCTTGGCTTGATTGATGATTCCTTTTCCTATGAATACACTCAGGAGCAGGGCTTTGGCTTTGCGATGATTGGCGGCGACACACGGGATCCTGAAAAATTAGTGGAACTGTTGAAGGGGATGCTTTTTGCAGCAAAGGAAAAGGGGCTTACAAAGGAAGAGCTTGAACGGACGAAAAAGAAAAAAATAGGTAGCTTTCTCCGTGCTGTCAACTCTCCTGAGTTTATTGCCAACCAATTTACACGCTATGCCTTTAATGAGATGAACCTATTTGATGTCGTTCCTACGCTTGAGCAAATAACATTAGAGGATGTCAACCAGGTTGCAAAGGAATTCATTTCAGAGGAGCGTTTTTCAGTTTGCCAGGTACTGCCAAAGAAGAAAAAAGCGTCTTAATGACGCTTTTTTCCGTGAGAAAATAGATAGAAGGAGAATGGAGAGATGAAAAAATACGCTCTTGTTACCGGGGCAAGCGGGGGAATTGGTCGGGCCATTTGTCTACAATTAGCTAGGGAAGGCTACTCCCTCTATTTGCATTATTTTCAAAATAAGGATTCGATAAAAAAACTGATGGAGGAGCTTTCCAGCTATGATGGCGAATATATCCCCATTCAAGCTGATTTGTCGTCTCCAGATGGATATAGACGGTTGGTTGAAAATATTTTTTCCATTGATGCGATCATCCATAATAGCGGAATGAGTCGCTATGGTTTGCTTGTGGATTTGGAAAGGGAGCAAGCGGAGGAACTGGTCACGACACATGTAACCAGCCCCATGCTGATAACAAAAGAACTTCTGCCGAAGCTTCTGCAGAAGAGGGCCGGTAATATCATTGTGATCTCTTCTATTTGGGGACAGACCGGTGCTGCGTGTGAAGTAGCTTATTCCACGGTCAAGGGTGCACAGCTATCTTTTGTTAAAGCGCTCAGCAAGGAGGTCGCACTGGACGGAATTCGGGTTAATGGGGTGGCACCAGGAGCCATTAGAACACCGATGATGACCGTTTTTAATGAAGAGGACATTGCGAGCTTGAATGAAGAAATTCCTATGGGGCATTTAGGTTCTCCAGAAAATATTGCTGATGTGGTGTCCTTCCTGGTTTCTGAAAAAGCAGCCTACATTACAGGACAAATTATACCTGTAAATGGAGGATGGTATACGTAAGTAAAAGCTACTACATACAAATGAAAAAATGTGTATATTTTCGTTCTGATGTAAGCAAAATAACCTTGTAATACAATTAAGGAGGTTATTACATGTCTGTACTTGAAAACTGGAATCAGTGGAAGGACTTTTTAGGTGATCGCTTAAACCAAGCGAAAACTGAAGGAATGAACCAGCAGGTGATTTCTGATGTCGCCTTCCAGGTTGGAGATTATCTAGCAAAACAGGTAGATCCGAAGAATGAACAAGAAAGAATATTGGCTGATCTATGGTCTGTTGCAAGTGAAGAAGAGCAGCGTGCGATTGCTAATGTGATGGTAAAATTAGTACAGAACAATGGTAGTAATTCATAGATAAAAACTAGAAAAAGAGGGGCGGTATGCCTCTCTTTTTCTAGTTTTCGAAGGCTCTATTCTCAAACCGTGAGTTTTCTTGAACAACTATTCCAATCGCTTTTTCGAAACAATATGAGCATGTTTTGCGTCTAACTTATTTGAGGATATGATTATGCTTGTTTTTTCTTTCATATTCTATACAAATCCTTTATTATAGAATCTAGGATCATTTAACTTAAATTGGTGAAATTGGCTAGACAAATGTCTTTTGAGTTCACCTTACTCCCAATATATTTACAAATGTTCACCTTTGATCAGACATCCTCACTTACTTTTTAGGAGGAATTAGAGTGGTTAGAAAAGAATGGTACCTAGAATATGAGATCCAAAAGAACCGCCCTGGTTTACTTGGTGATATATCATCCTTATTGGGGATGTTATCGATCAACATTATCACGATTAATGGGGTTGATGAGGGGCGCCGTGGCTTATTGATCCTTGCCGAAACTTTCGAGCAGATTGTTAGGCTTGAGTCTATTTTACATACAATGGATACAATTAAAGTAATCAAGCTTCGTGAACCAAAGCTAAGGGATCGTTTGGCTGTACGACATGGTCGTTACATACAAAGGGATGCAGACGATAAGAAAACTTTTAGATTCGTTCGCGATGAGCTTGGATTATTGGTAGATTTTATGGCAGAATTATTTAAGAAGGAAGGACATAAGCTTGTTGGAATAAGAGGAATGCCGCGAGTCGGAAAAACGGAGTCCATCGTCGCCGCCAGTGTTTCTGCAAACAAGAGATGGTTGTTTGTCTCCTCAACCCTTTTAAAACAGACGATACGAAATAAATTAATAGAGGATGAGTATAGCGATAATAATATTTTTATTATTGACGGTGTTGTCTCCACGCAAAGAGCGAATGAGGCCCATTGGCAGCTTGTCCGTGAAATCATGCGCATGCCTGTAGTGAAGGTTGTTGAGCATCCAGATATTTTTATTCAAAATACCGAATATACGATGGATGATTTCGATTATATTATCGAATTAAGAGATCATCCTGAACAAGAAATAACTTATGAAATCATTGAAAGAAACAATATGTTTTCGAATTCTGATTTTGGAGGATTTGATTTTTAGGAAGGTGTTACAAGTTGACGGAATTAGGAAATCGATTGAAAGAGACTCGCCTCGAAAAGGGAATGAGTCTAGACGATTTGCAAGAAGTGACGAAAATACAAAAAAGATATTTGCTGGGGATTGAAGAAGGAAATTACAGCATGATGCCGGGGCCTTTTTATGTACGAGCCTTTATCAAACAATATGCTGAAGCTTTGGAGTTAAATCCAGAAGAACTTTTTGAAGAATTTAAAGCGGAAATTCCATCTACTTTTAATGAGGATCTGCCTGAGAAGCTCTCAAGGGTTCAATCAAGAAAGAAATTTTCTGGGAATAGCTCTAGGTTTTTTGATATTCTTCCGAAAATTTTGGTGATCGCCTTTATTATTGGCGCCCTCGCTGTGATTTGGTATTTTTGGTCAAAGTATGCGGATGATAATGGGAATGAACCGATCAATAACAATAAAGAGGGAACATCCTATGAGCAGTCCGAGAATTTATCTCGAGAAGATGTCAAGAAGAATGAACCAGTAGAGGAACCAACGACGGATCCAGAAGATACGGATGTAACGGACCCGAACGATTCTACTGACACGGAGGAAGAATCAACGGTACAGCAGGAGATCTCAGTGATTGAAACAAAAGGAAAAAATACGGTTTATGAGCTAAAAAATACAGATAAATTTGTTCTCAAGGTGGTTTCGACTGGCGAAACTTGGGTTAATATTAAAGATGGCAAAGGATCGTCCCTTTTCCAAGGAATGTTAAAGCAAGGCGAAACCGATAGTAATACCCAGGATTTAACAAATGAAACAGAAGCCGAAATTAAGATCGGTAAAGCAACTGACACAGAAATCTATGTGAATGATCAAAAGCTAGAGTATGCGATTCCACCTGGTGAAAAAGTTACCCAGAATATTACCATTCGTTTCACTAAAGCATCTCAATAAATCAATTTCATTATTTCCAAATTTGCCGTGCTAAAAATTAGGGTTATGGAATTGATTAAATAGTCATCGATTTGGTGACTATTTTTCTCTTTACGATTAGGTTCTCTTCTTTTACATTGTGGCTGTTGGAGATTAGTCAATACATGTTCAACCTAGAATAGTTGGAGGGTAAATAATGAATTTGCCAAATAAAATTACCGTTTCAAGAATCCTATTAATTCCTATTTTTCTCATTGTGATGCTGTATCCATTTTCCTGGGGGGAAATGAAGCTGCTTGGAGCAGTTCTCCCGGTTACCCATTTTGTCGGTGCGTTAATTTTTATCCTGGCATCCACAACCGATTGGATTGATGGGCATTATGCTCGTAAATACAATTTAGTTACAAACCTAGGAAAATTCTTAGATCCTTTAGCAGATAAGCTGTTGGTGTCAGCTGCTTTAATTGTCCTTGTAGAGCTAGGGATGGCTGCATCATGGCTAGTGATCATCATTATTAGTCGGGAGTTTGCTGTTACGGGACTTAGAGCCATACTTGCTGGTGAAGGTGAGATTGTCGCAGCTAATATGCTAGGAAAAATCAAGACGTGGACACAGATCGTTGCTATTTCTGCGCTGCTGTTACATAATACCATCTTTGAATTGGCATCCTTTCCATTTGCGACCATCGCGCTTTGGGTTGCAACCTTCTTTACGATTTGGTCTGGATGGGATTATTTTGTTAAGAACAAACATGTGTTTGTGAATTCGAAATAGAATGGGCATGACAAGGGGTTTTTAGATGAATGCAGAGATAATTGCAGTAGGTTCAGAGCTTTTGCTCGGGCAAATAGTGAACACGAATGCACAGTTTCTTTCCAAGCACCTTGCAAACATCGGCGTGAATGTGTTTTATCATACGGTTGCAGGGGACAATTCAGAGAGATTAACAAAAGCCATTGAGATAGCAGAGAGTCGTGCGGACCTGATTATTTTTACTGGCGGATTAGGGCCGACAAAGGACGATTTAACAAAGGAGACCATTGCTTCTCATCTTGGGAAAGGGTTAGTTTATGATGAAGAAGCGCTTCGCTCTATTGAAAGCTTTTTTAAAAAAGTAAAACGAAAGATGACGGAAAACAATCGCAAACAGGCATTCATTCTTGAAGATTCTACCGTTCTCCCAAATGATCATGGAATGGCTCCAGGAATGTTCCTGCAGGTTCAAGGGAGAAGCTATATGCTGTTGCCAGGACCACCGAAGGAAATGGAGCCCATGTATCTTTCCTACGGAGAGAAAGCGATTTTGGAGCTTCTCCACACAAATGATAAAATCGTATCTCGTGTTCTACGTTTTTTTGGAATTGGTGAATCCCTGCTTGAGACGGAGATTGAAGATTTAATTGATGCTCAAGCGAACCCGACGATCGCTCCACTTGCAGCAGATGGGGAGGTCACTCTAAGACTGACGGCCAAGGAAAAAACGGAGGAGCTTGCCAACCAGCTTATCGAAGAGACGGAAAAGAAAATTCTTTCCCGGGTAGGGCAATACTTTTACGGATATAATTCCACCTCTTTAATGAACGAGCTATTTAAGCTGCTACGGAAACGCAATCTCACGATTGCCTGTGCGGAAAGTTTGACAGGTGGCCTATTCCAGCAGGAAATCACTTCGATTTCCGGGGCTGGTGATGTTTTTAAAGGTGGAGTCGTCTGCTATGCCACCGAGGTGAAGAATCGTGTTCTTAAAGTGAAAAAGGAAACCATCGATCATATGGGCGTTGTTAGTGCTGAGTGTGCTAGTGAGCTTGCCGAGAATGTAAGAGAGCTTATGCAGGCAGATATTGGAATTAGCTTCACTGGTGTTGCAGGGCCAACTGAACAGGAGGGGAAGCCGGTCGGAATGGTCTTTATCGGGGTGTCGATGAAGGAACAGCCGACCCTTGTAGAACAGCTTCAGCTTGCAGGAACAAGGGAAGGGATCCGCAATCGAAGCGTAAAGCATGGCTGTTATTTGTTAATCAATCGGTTAGAGGAGTCACAGGATACGAATTAGTATTCTGTGATTTTTAATTTCAGACAATGTGTGAAAATCCTGTTTTGGGACTTAGATTCGGGGCAAATGAGGATCTTCATCTAGGGAGATTGCAAATTTCGGTCGAAAATTCGGTTCAAAATAAACGAATGGATGTTCGATTATTTTCTCGACAAAGTCATCCAAAACGGTTATAGTTAAGATAGGTTTTTTTTGAAACAAGCAATTTTGAGGAGGAATCAGTATGAGTGACCGTCAAGCAGCCTTAGAGATGGCATTGAAACAGATAGAGAAGCAATTTGGAAAAGGGTCCATTATGAAGCTTGGTGAGCAGACAGATCGCCAAATCGCAACATCACCAAGCGGCTCGTTAGCGTTAGATGCGGCCCTTGGTATCGGTGGATACCCTAGAGGTCGTATTATTGAAATCTATGGCCCTGAAAGCTCAGGTAAAACAACCGTTGCCCTGCATGCCATTGCAGAGGTGCAAGCTGAAGGAGGACAAGCTGCATTTATCGATGCAGAGCATGCCTTGGACCCAGTTTATGCATCTAAGCTCGGGGTTAATATTGATGAATTGCTTTTATCACAGCCTGATACAGGGGAGCAGGCATTAGAAATTGCAGAAGCATTAGTCAGAAGTGGCGCTGTCGATATTCTAGTCATTGACTCTGTTGCTGCGCTTGTTCCGAAGGCGGAGATTGAAGGGGAAATGGGAGATGCCCATGTCGGGCTTCAAGCGCGTCTTATGTCGCAAGCCCTTCGTAAGCTATCGGGAGCGATTAACAAATCTAAGACAATCGCAATCTTTATTAACCAAATTCGTGAGAAGGTTGGAGTTATGTTTGGAAATCAAAATCTAGCTGCTTAACATTGTAAAAGTGATTGAAAAGATTAAGCAGTTTACTCTGGGTTTCCCTTGCTAGTGATAGCAAGTCAAAAACCTTGTGAACCCTATTGCCTAGGGGTGTGACTGAGAAGTTGCTAACGGTGAAGCCCGCCATTTTGAAGGGTAATACCGTGCCAAGCCTTCTTTTTAAAAAAAGAGGGAAGGTGTAGAGACTACCGAAAAGCGTCTATTGACGAACTTAGTAGGGTACGGTGGAAGATAGGCTACCACTGGAAGTGCAAGGCTCTCCGTGATGGAGATGAAGAGATAGTCCACTCTATAGAAATGGTAAATCTATAGGCTAAGCCAGAGACAACTCCAGGAGGACGTGCGCTTAAATTCTATTCGTCTATTCGTCTAGAAGTGCGCCGTGCTGAAACATTGAAGCAAGGCAATGAAATGGTAGGTAACAAAACGAAGATTAAGGTCGTAAAAAATAAGGTTGCTCCACCATTCCGTGTAGCAGAGGTTGATATCATGTATGGAGAAGGGATCTCCAAAGAAGGAGAAATCGTTGATATCGGCTCTGAGTTAGAGATCGTTCAAAAGAGTGGATCTTGGTACTCCTATAACGGAGAACGTATCGGCCAGGGTCGTGAAAATGCCAAGCTATTTTTAAAGGAAAACCCTGAACTACGTCTTGAGATCCAACAGAAAATTCGCGAGCATTTTGGCCTTGATAATGCAGCAGTACCAGAAGTTGATCAAGAACAAGAGAGCTTAGATTTAATAGACTAGTAAGAAACAGCAAAGTGCACATGCGCTTTGCTGTTTTTATATGGCTCTTTTCTAAAACATTATTCCTTTGGAGGAAAAATTAATAAGTCGATGTTGTTTTAAGCAGATTTTCTATTGAACTAACAGAGAAAAGAGGGAATTCATCTATGCGTGTCGCATAACTGATATGAAACTGAATGGCTGGCACTAGAGCCATTCCATAATACAGCTCGTACGATAACAACCTTTTATATAAGCTGGAAATCTCTTCAATCTCGTTAAGACCTGCACTTGACAATGAAAAAGTACAGCTTTACAATTAAACTGTATATTTTACATTTTTTAATAAAGATTAAATTGTTAAAAAGCCTTTGTGCTGTATATTGATGTAGGACAATGTACATGCCGACACTTTAGAAATGTAAAACCAAAAAGTTCATAGCAAGAGGAGGTGAAATGATGGATTTAGGAATTATAATCATCTCCATTTTGCTTGGCCTGTTCGTCGGTGCAGTTGTTGGCTATTTTGTTCGTAAATCCGTTGCTAAAGCAAAGCTTGTTGGAGCTAAAGACGCAGCGGAGCAAATTATAGAGGATGCGAAGCGTGACGCAGATTCTATTAAGAAGGAAGCTCTGCTAGAAGCAAAGGATGAAATTCACAAGCTTCGAACAGAAGCTGAACGTGAAATTCGTGAGCGAAGAAATGAATTGCAAAAACAAGAAAATCGCTTAATGCAAAAAGAGGAAAATCTTGATCGAAAAGATGAATCGTTGGATAAACGTGAATCACAATTAGAAAAGAGGGACGATTCTCTTAACAAAAAACAACAGCATATTGAAGAGATGGAAAGCAAAGTGGACGAGATCTTAAAAAGGCAACAAACAGAGCTTGAACGCATCTCAGGTTTGACACGTGATGAAGCGAGATCCATCATTTTAGAGCGAATGGAGAAGGAATTATCTCATGATGTCGCTTTAATGATTAAAGAGAGTGAAAACAAAGCAAAAGAGGAATCGGACAAGAAGGCCAAGGAAATCTTGTCACTAGCCATCCAGCGATGTGCAGCTGATCATGTTGCAGAAACAACTGTTTCAGTTGTAAATCTACCAAACGATGAAATGAAGGGAAGAATCATTGGTCGTGAGGGAAGAAACATTCGAACGCTTGAAACTCTCACTGGAATCGATTTGATTATCGATGATACACCAGAGGCCGTTATTCTTTCAGGATTTGATCCGATACGGAGAGAAACGGCAAGACTTGCTTTAGAGAAGCTTGTTCAAGATGGACGGATACATCCTGCCAGAATCGAAGAAATGGTCGATAAGGCTCGTCGTGAGGTGGATGAACATATTCGTGAAATTGGTGAACAAACCACCTTTGAAGTTGGAGTACATGGTCTTCATCCAGATCTAATCAAAATTCTTGGTCGCCTGAAATTCCGTACAAGCTACGGTCAAAATGTCCTTAAGCACTCGATGGAGGTTGCTCAGCTCTCTGGTTTACTTGCTGCAGAGCTTGGTGAGGATGAAACTTTGGCACGTCGTGCAGGTCTGCTTCATGATATTGGGAAAGCCATTGACCATGAGGTCGAGGGAAGCCATGTTGAGATCGGGGTAGAGCTTGCAACGAAATATAAGGAGCATCCAGTCGTGATTAACAGCATTGCCTCTCACCACGGGGATAGTGAGCCAACATCGACAATTGCCGTGCTGGTTGCGGCGGCGGACGCTTTAAGTGCTGCTCGACCAGGCGCTAGAAGAGAGACGCTTGAAAACTATATTAGACGCTTGGAAAAGCTTGAAGAAATCTCCGAGTCCTATGATGGTGTTGAAAAGTCATATGCCATTCAGGCGGGTCGAGAAGTGCGAATTATTGTAAAACCTGACCAAATCGACGATCTTGAATCACATCGATTAGCTCGCGATATTCGCAAGAAGATTGAAGCAGAGCTTGATTATCCGGGCCATATAAAAGTAACCGTGATACGTGAAACACGAGCGGTTGAATATGCGAAATAAAACGGTGCTAGTGAGCACCGTTTTATTTTTGTAGAATCGAAATGTTATAATAAACCAGTACACGTAACTAGAAAGGAATATTGGATGGATATTTTATTTATTGGTGATGTAGTTGGATCTCCTGGCCGTGATATGGTGCAGGAATATGTTCCAAGGCTGAAGGAAAAATACCGACCTCATCTCACGATTATTAATGGTGAGAATGCAGCTGGAGGTAAAGGGATTACAGAAAAAATCTACCGTAGCTTTCTCGAGGTGGGGGCTCAAGCGGTCACGCTCGGAAATCATACATGGGATAATCGAGAAATATTCGAGTTTATTGAGGAAGCGAAATATTTGGTGAGACCGGCTAATTTTCCAGAGAACAATCCGGGAAAGGGAATTGTATATATTAAGTTGAATCAGACGGAAATTGCTGTCATCAATTTACAAGGCCGGACCTTTTTGCCTGCCATTGACGACCCATTCATGAAGGCAGATGAACTAGTGGCAGAAGCCAAGAAAAGAACGCCCTTTATTTTTGTGGATTTCCACGGAGAAGCGACAAGTGAGAAACAGGCGCTGGGATGGTATCTGGATGGAAGAGTTTCTGCTGTTGTTGGTACCCATACCCATGTGCAAACAGCCGATGAGCGCATTTTGCCTAAAGGAACCGCCTACATTTCTGATGTCGGGATGACTGGACCATATGATGGGATTCTAGGTATGGAGCGAGAGGTTGTTTTAAGAAGATTTCTAACTGGCTTACCCGTAAGATTTGAGGTGCCGAAGTCTGGTCGAACTCAGCTAAGTGCTGTACTCATACATTTGGATGATAAAACAGGCCAAGCAAAGAAAATTGACCGAATTCTTATCAATGAGGATCATCCATTTTACTCATAAAGAATAGTTGGCTTAGCTCCTCCCGAAGAAAATCTTTGCTTTATTTTGACCAAGCTGGAATATGTTTTTTATGAGTCGAATATAGTAGCAATGGAATGATATATACCTGACCTGTTTAGTAATGGGACCAGGAGGGGTTAAACGAGGAGGAGCTAGGAATGGAAATATTAAAAGTTTCAGCAAAATCTAATCCTAATTCTGTAGCTGGTGCGCTTGCTGGGGTTCTGCGGGAAAGAGGTGCCGCAGAAATTCAAGCCATTGGAGCGGGTGCATTGAATCAAGCCGTTAAGGCAGTAGCAATTGCAAGAGGATTTGTAGCACCTAGCGGCGTAGATTTAATCTGTATCCCAGCCTTTACAGACATTCAGATTGATGGCGAGGAACGTACTGCCATTAAACTAATTGTGGAACCGAGATGAATACGTGAAAGCCTGCCTGTTTGCATCGCAAGCGGGTTTTTTTTGTATGTATAAAAATATTATTCTAATCTAACAATAGAGCGATGTAAATTAAAAAAATCATGGAACTTACTAGTATGTTTTTGAAACAAAAAAAATATTCATACTTTCGTCAATATTTGAGTTGAAAGGGTTGCTTTTTTTACTACATAGGTCTAGAATTGAAAGCGTTTAGTACCCTTCTTTTTCATCTTAAAAAAATGATTAGGAATCGTACTATACTGATTTTAAATAACGTTTTTATATATTTTCTAACGTATCCGAAGGGGTGTAAGACATGATCAATCAACTTTCTTGGAAAGTTGGCGGACAACAAGGGGAAGGAATTGAAAGTACAGGAGAAATTTTTTCAATTGCTCTGAATCGTATGGGCTATTACTTGTATGGCTACCGTCACTTTTCATCACGTATTAAGGGTGGACATACGAATAACAAGATTCGTGTAAGCACAACTCAAGTTCGTTCTATTTCTGATGATTTAGACATCTTAGTGGCTTTCGACCAAGAAACAGTCGATCTTAACTACAAAGAGCTTCATGACAAAGGAATTATTATTGCCGATGCAAAGTTTAGTCCGAAGCAGCCAGAGGATACTAATGCTAGATTGTATGCGGTTCCATTTACGGACATCGCCACAGAACTCGGGACATCCTTAATGAAAAACATGGTGGCTGTCGGTGCAACATGTGCAGTCCTTGATTTAGATATCAACGTTTTTAGAGAAGTAGTTCAAGAGATTTTTGGGAAAAAAGGTCAGCAGGTTGTTGATAAAAATATGGAGGCCGTGAAGGCAGGCTATGATCATATGAAAGGTGAGCTTTCTGAGGATGCTGTGATGCACTTAGGTAAAGCGGACGGAAAGAAACGCCTATTCATGATTGGAAACGATGCCATCGCACTAGGTGCATTAGCAGGTGGTTGTCGTTTCATGGCAGCATATCCAATTACACCAGCTTCTGAAATTATGGAATATTTAATTAAGCATCTTCCAGCTCTAGGTGGAACGGTGATTCAAACAGAAGATGAAATCGCCGCTGCAACTATGGCCATCGGTGCCAACTATGCAGGTGTTCGTGCTTTAACTGCTTCTGCAGGTCCAGGACTTTCATTAAAAATGGAAGCGATTGGTCTTTCAGGTATTACCGAGCAGCCGCTTGTTATCGTGGATACACAGCGTGGGGGTCCATCTACAGGTTTGCCAACAAAGCAGGAGCAATCTGACTTAATGGCAATGATTTACGGTACTCATGGAGAAATTCCAAAGATTGTTATGGCTCCAAGTACAGTTGAAGAAGCATTCTATGATACAGCTGAGGCATTTAACCTTGCAGAAGAGTATCAATGTCCAGTTATTGTTCTTTCCGATTTACAATTGTCTTTAGGAAAGCAAACAGTGGAACCACTTGATTATAATAAGGTAGAAATTCGCCGTGGTAAATTACAGCAAGGCGAGCTACCTGAAATTGAAAATAAAGGCTACTTCAAGCGCTATGAAGTGACAGAAGACGGTGTTTCACCACGTGTGATCCCTGGTATGAAGCATGGTATTCACCATGTAACAGGGGTTGAGCATGATGAGACAGGGAAACCATCTGAATCTGCAGCAAACCGCAATGCCCAGATGGATAAGCGTTTCCGCAAGATTGAAAATGTTCAATTCAAAACACCTGTTTATACCAATGCACCTCACGAAGAGGCAGACCTACTCATTGTTGGTTTCAACTCCACCCGTGGTGCAATCGAAGAAGCGATCACACGTCTTGAAAAGGATGGATTGAAAGTGAACCATGCTCATGTTCGCTTAATTCATCCGTTCCCAAGCCAGGAAATGCTACCGCTTGTGAAGTCGGCTAAGAAGGTTGTCGTTGTCGAGAATAACGCAACAGGCCAATTAGCGAACATTCTCAAGATGAACGTCGGACATGCTGAAAAGGTGGTCAATCACTTAAAGTATGACGGGAATCCGTTCTTGCCACATGAAATTCATACAAAATGCAAGGAGCTGTTCTAAAAATGGCAACGTTTAAAGATTTTCGAAATAATGTGAAGCCCAACTGGTGCCCAGGCTGTGGAGACTTCTCCGTACAGGCAGCTATTCAGCGTGCAGCAGCTAATGTAGGGCTAGAGCCAGAAAATTTAGCGGTCATTTCAGGTATCGGTTGTTCGGGACGTATTTCAGGCTATATTAATTCCTATGGCTTCCACGGAATCCATGGCCGTTCTCTTCCAATTGCCCAGGGTGTAAAAATGGCCAATCGTGATTTAACGGTTATTGCTTCCGGTGGTGACGGTGACGGCTTTGCGATCGGGATGGGACACACGATTCACGCAATTCGTCGCAACATCGATATTACTTATATCGTTATGGACAACCAAATTTATGGGTTAACAAAAGGTCAAACATCTCCGAGGTCAGCAACTGGGTTTAAAACAAAATCTACGCCACAAGGCTCTGTAGAACAGCCGATCGCACCGATGGAAATGGCTTTAACAGCAGGAGCAACCTTTGTAGCGCAAAGCTTCTCCACTGATCTAAAGGACTTAACAGCATTAATTGAAGCAGGAATGAAGCATAAAGGCTTCTCTTTAATCAACGTATTTAGCCCTTGTGTTACTTATAACAAGGTCAATACCTATGATTGGTTTAAAGAAAACCTAACAAAGCTATCAGATATCGAAGGCTATGATCCTTCTAACCGTGAAGAAGCGATGCAAACCTTAATGAAGCACAATGGTTTGGTGACAGGCCTCATTTATCAAAATACAGAACGCCCTTCCTACCAAGAGCTTCTTAAAGGATATTCCGAAGCACCACTTGTCGAGGCAGATCTGCAATTAGACGGAGCTCATTTTGATAAGTTAGTAGAAGAGTTTATGTAATAAGAAATGCGGAAGCGCCAGGAACAACCCCATCTGTTTGGGGTTGTTTTTTGATCGTGACCATTGTCACAATATTTATGTTTATTTTTTGTTATGATTAAGTTTGGCTTGAACAACTAACTATCGGAGAGCTGGCATGAAAGAAGCTTCCTATTGTATTCAATTTGAGTTGGGTTTATACTTTAATAATGTGCATAATTTTTTAAAAAAGATTCGAGCGAGCTCGAAAAATCTGGGCGCATTTGATTATTTATACAGAAAGGGGATACCCATGAACGAAAAACAACGATTAGAAGGTCAGCAAGTACAAGCTGCAAATTCTTCGGACAAAAAATCCGAAAAGGATTACAGCAAGTACTTTGAAGCAGTGTATGTTCCTCCTTCCTTAAAGGAAGCAAAGAAAAGAGGGAAGGAAGAAGTACAATACCATCATGATTTTTCCATCCCTGAAGAATTTAAAGGAATGGGAAAGGATCGGAAATTCTATATCCGTACTTACGGCTGTCAAATGAACGAGCATGATACAGAGGTGATGGCTGGAATTTTTCTAGCATTAGGCTATGAACCAACCGATACCCCTGAAGATGCGAATGTCATTCTATTGAACACTTGTGCCATTCGTGAAAATGCTGAAAATAAGGTGTTTGGTGAGCTTGGTCACCTGAAATCATTGAAAATGCAGAGACCTGATTTACTACTTGGTGTCTGCGGCTGTATGTCTCAGGAAGAATCCGTAGTTAACAAAATTCTCAAAACGTATCAGCATGTCGACATGATCTTTGGAACACATAATATTCACCGTCTCCCAAGTATTCTTCATGAGGCATATATGTCCAAAGAAATGGTAGTTGAAGTTTGGTCCAAAGAGGGCGATGTCATCGAAAATCTTCCGAAGGTTCGCCGCGGCAACATAAAGGCGTGGGTGAACATCATGTACGGCTGTGATAAGTTCTGTACGTACTGTATTGTTCCCTATACACGCGGAAAGGAAAGAAGCCGTCGTCCTGAGGAAATTATTCAAGAGGTTCGTCAATTGGCGGCTCAGGGCTATCAAGAAATTACACTTCTTGGACAGAACGTCAATGCGTACGGAAAAGACTTCGAGGATATGAAGTATGGTCTTGGTGACTTAATGGATGAAATTCGCAAGATTGATATCCCACGTGTTCGCTTTACAACGAGCCATCCTCGTGACTTTGATGATCATTTGATTGAAGTTCTCGCAAAAGGCGGTAACCTGATGGAGCATATCCATCTTCCGGTTCAATCAGGTTCAACAGATGTCCTTAAGATTATGGCTCGTAAATATACGAGAGAACATTATTTAGAGCTTGTTCGTAAAATCAAGGCTGCGATCCCAGATGTAGCATTAACCACTGACATAATCGTCGGTTATCCGAATGAAACGGATGAGCAGTTTGAAGAAACGTTGTCTTTATATCGCGAGGTAGGTTATGAAGCTGCTTATACATTCATCTATTCTCCACGTGAGGGCACACCTGCAGCAAAAATGGTTGATAACGTACCAATGGAAGTGAAAAAAGAACGTCTTCAACGACTAAATGAATTGGTCAATGAGCTTTCCGCTGAAGCAATGAAAAAATACCAGGACAGGATCGTTGAAGTATTAGTTGAAGGTGAAAGCAAGAATAATCCAGATGTCCTTGCTGGCTATACAAGAAGAAATAAGCTTGTGAACTTTGTTGGTCCAAAGACAGCCATTGGCAAAATTGTAAAGGTTAAAATTACGGATGCCAAAACATGGTCGTTAAATGGAGAAATGATAGAGGAAGTACAACGGGTAGAGGTGAGATAGGATGGCTAAGTATACAAAGGATCAAATCGTCGAAAAAGCTCGTGAAATTGCGAAAATGATCTCCGAGACAGAGGAAGTAGATTTTTTCAAAAGAGCGGAAGCACAAATTCATGAGAATGAAAAGGTTCGCCAACTCATTGATGAAATTAAGGGGCTACAAAAACAAGCCGTTAATTTACATCATTATGGCAAGCCTGAAGCATTAAAGAGAACAGAGGACAAGATTGCAAAAATTGAGGCAGAACTCGATGCCATTCCAGTTGTTCAGGAATTCAAGCAATCCCAAGGCGATGTGAACGATCTCTTGCAGCTCGTTGCTTCGACCATCTCCAACAAAGTAACCGATGAAATCATTACCTCCACAGGTGGAGACCTTTTGAGCGGTGAAACAGGAGCAGAAATTAAGAACAAAGAATGTTCGCATCACCATTAATAAGGCTCTTTTTCCAGACTTTGTTGCTACCCCATACCGATTACGGTGTGGGGTTTTTTGCGTCTGGCCGATTTCTTTTCATCCATTAGACTATCACCTAATTATGGGTGAACGCATAGGATGGACTATATTCATTCTAATGACTGTTTCAGGAGCCTAATGCAGAAAACATGGGCGAGAAGCCTATATGCTCGGGTAAAAAGATAAGCACACTAGTCTAATATCCCGCATAGGATGAAGTGAAACTTAAGTGAGGAGGGTTCGCTCGAGAATGGGAGAATACAGAGAGATTATCACAAAAGCGGTCGTAGCGAAAGGAAGAAAATTCACCCAATCCAATCATACGATTTGCCCTAAGCACAATCCAACAAGCATTCTTGGATGTTGGATCATCAACCATACGTACAAGGCGAAAAAGGTTGGAAAAACTGTAGAAGTTAGCGGCTACTATGACATTAATGTTTGGTACTCCTTTAATGATAATACACAAACGGAAGTCGTCACTGAGCGAGTAGAATATACGGATACCATTAAGCTGAAATATCGCGACCCAGATTGCTTAGACGACCACGATGTAATTGTCAAGGTTCTACAGCAGCCAAACTGCATTGAAGCTGTCATCACACCAAACGGAAACAAAATTGTTGTTCATGTGGAAAGGGAGTTTCTTGTAGAGGTTATTGGTGAAACGAAGGTATGCGTTGAAGTCCATCCTGGAAAACATAAAGAAGATGACGATGACATCTATGATGTAGATGATGAGGAATTTGAGGATTTAGATCCTGATTTCCTGGTCGGAGCTGAAGAGGAGTAGAAAATAACTAGGGAGGGTTGCTTCCTAGTTTTTCTTTTTGGATAACATTCCAAACGATACACCGAAAAAACGACCTATGCTATAATAAATAGGACGAATGAAAGTTTTGGAGGATTTATATGGCTACATACACGCCAATGATACAGCAATATTTACAGGTGAAGGCAGACTACCAAGATGCCTTTTTATTTTTTCGATTAGGTGATTTTTACGAAATGTTTTTTGACGATGCCCTCAAAGCATCGGTGGAGTTAGAAATTACGTTAACGAGCCGGGAAGGAGGCGGTGAGGAACGCATTCCGATGTGCGGAGTTCCTTACCACTCTGCTTCTCAGTATATTGAAAGACTGATTGAGAAGGGCTACAAAGTCGCCATATGCGAGCAAACCGAGGATCCGAAGCAGGCCAAAGGCGTCGTAAAAAGAGAGGTTGTTCAGCTGATCACGCCGGGGGCGATGATGGAGGGTCGCGGATTAAGTGAGAAGGAAAATAACTATATCGCAACCTTCAGTATTTTTGATCAGGAATCCTTCGGCTTTGGTTATAGCGATTTAACAACCGGTGAAAGCAAGGTGACATTACTTGAGGGGGATACAGAGCTTCTTCTGAATGAGATTGCTTTGTCTGGTGCGAAAGAGATTGTCATTTCAGCAACCACCCCTGAATCCTTGCAAAACAAAATACGGGAGCGGTTTGGGGGAACTCTCTCCTTTGAGGAGAAAGAGGAAATCAGCGGGTCCTATCAGCATCTATTAAACAAGCTGAATGATCCGAAGCTTTCTACAACGATTGCGAGATTGTTTAACTACTTATACCGTACGCAAAATAGAAGTCTTGACCATTTACAAATTGTAGCTCCCTATGAAATCCAGCAATTTATGAAAATTGACTATTATTCTAAGCGTAACCTTGAGCTAACAGAAACCATTCGCTCCAAGGGGAAAAAGGGCTCTTTATTATGGCTATTAGATGAGACCAAAACAGCGATGGGGGGCAGACTACTCAAGCAATGGATTGATAGACCCCTTATTCAAAAGAAGGATATCGTCCGTCGTCAGTCCCTTGTGGAAGCTTTCTTAACCCATTATTTTGAGCGGCAGGAGATTCGTGAAAAATTGACGGAGGTCTATGATTTAGAACGGCTGGCAGGAAGAGTCGCATTTGGAAATGTGAATGCGCGTGATCTTATTCAATTGAAGCGCTCCCTGCAGCAAATTCCAGCTCTGAAAGAAACCATTTCGCAATTATATCATGATGAGGCTGAAAGATTGGCAGAAAGGCTTGATCCATGTGAGGAGATCGTTGATCTTTTAGAAAGAGCGATTGTGGACACCCCCCCCTTATCGATCAAGGATGGAAATCTTATTCGTGATGGCTACCATGAAGAGCTCGATAAATATCGCGATGCGAGCAGAAACGGTAAGACCTGGATTGCTCAGCTGGAGAAAGAAGAGCGAGAGAAGACAGGAATTAAATCACTGAAGGTCGGCTATAACCGTGTATTTGGCTACTATATTGAAGTGACAAGGGCTAACCTCCATCTATTAAAGGAGGGGCAGTATGAACGGAAGCAGACTTTAACGAATGCGGAACGTTTTATTACTCCCGCTTTGAAAGAAAAGGAAGCGCTCATCCTGCAAGCAGAGGAAAAAAGTGTTGAGCTAGAATACGATCTTTTCACGGAGGTCCGTGAGTATGTGAAGGAATATATCCCTAGACTTCAGGAGCTGGCGAAGACGGTGAGCAAAATTGATGTCCTTCAATGCTTTGCGACGGTCAGTGAAGAAAGGCACTATGTAAAGCCAAGCTTTTCGAACGAAAGAGTCATTCTCCTCAAGGATGGTCGACATCCAGTTGTGGAAAAGGTGATGAAGGCGCAGGAATATGTGCCAAATGATTGCTATATGGACCGTGAGCGAGAAATCCTTCTCATTACAGGTCCGAATATGTCAGGGAAGAGCACATACATGAGGCAAGTCGCATTGATGGCCATTCTCGCTCAAATTGGCTGCTTCGTGCCAGCAAGTGAGGCAACCTTACCGATTTTTGATCAAGTCTTTACTAGAATAGGCGCAGCCGATGATCTCATTTCTGGACAGAGCACCTTTATGGTAGAGATGCTGGAGGCGAACAATGCTATTTCAAATGCAACTGAAAACAGCTTAATTTTGTTTGATGAAATTGGGCGTGGCACATCAACCTATGATGGGATGGCACTCGCTCAGGCAATTATTGAATATATCCATGATCATATTGGGGCTAAGACGTTATTTTCTACGCATTATCATGAATTAACGATCTTGGAAAACGAGTTGAAACAGCTAAAGAATGTTCATGTGAGCGCGGTAGAGCAAAATGGCAAGGTTGTCTTCCTCCACAAAATTAAGGAAGGAGCAGCTGACAAAAGCTACGGAATCCATGTTGCCCAGCTCGCCAATCTACCGTCAAGCTTGATAGAAAGAGCGAATGAAATTTTACACAACTTTGAAAATCAAGAGGCGGAAGAAGTCGAACAGCCAGCTTCTACCCAGCTCTCCTTATTTGAGGAGCCGGTGGTGAAAGAGAAACCACTTCTATCCTCCAAAGAGAAGCGAGCCCTAGAGCGAATCAAAGAGATAGACATATTGGAAATGACTCCGATGCACGCGATGAATACGCTCTATGAATTGCATAAAGCGTTGAAAAACTCCTAGAAAGGAGGGGAACTCAGATGGGAAAAATTATCGAACTTGATGACCAGCTTTCAAATAAAATAGCTGCTGGTGAGGTAGTCGAGCGACCTGCTTCTGTTGTGAAGGAACTGGTCGAGAATGCGATTGATGCAAACAGTACCGTGATTGAGATTGAGATTGAGGAAGCGGGACTATCGAAAATTCGCATCATTGATAATGGTGATGGGATGGACGAATCCGATGTCGTCATGTCTTTTAGAAGACATGCGACAAGTAAGATTAAGGATGACAAGGATTTGTTCCGCATTCGGACACTTGGGTTTCGTGGTGAGGCTCTTCCGAGTATCGCCTCAGTGTCAAAGCTTGAAATTAAGACCTCACCAGGTAATGAGGGAACTCGGCTCGTCATGAGTGGCGGGCATGTGGAGACATTGGAGAAGGCGGCGAGTCGAAAAGGAACGGATATTGTCGTAACAGATTTATTTTACAATACCCCTGCTCGCCTTAAATACATGAAGACAGTTCATACCGAGCTTGGAAACATTACTGATATCGTGAACCGTCTAGCTCTCTCCCATCCTGATATCAGCTTTCGTCTTATTCATAATGACCGCAAGCTCCTGCATACAAATGGAAACGGGGATGTTCGTCAAGTACTTGCAGCCATTTACGGACTGACCATCGTGAAGAAAATGATTCCGATTCAGGCCGATTCGTTGGATTTTCGGATTCATGGCTGGGTCGCCCTTCCGGAGATTACGAGGGCATCTCGCAACTATATCACGACATTGGTCAATGGGCGTTTTATCAAAAATTATCCATTGGCCAAGGCCGTACAAGAGGGTTATCATACGTTGCTTCCTATTGGCCGCTATCCGATTGTCCTTGTTCATATCGAAATGGACCCCATCCTTGTCGATGTGAACGTGCATCCTTCCAAGTTGGAGGTTCGTTTTAGCAAGGAAGCGGAATTGAACGAGCTTGTCTCATCAGCCATTAAACAAGCCTTCCGAAAGCAAGAGTTGATTCCTGCTGGAATGCAGCGAGAGACGAAACCGTTGGTAAAAATTGAACAGCCTGCCTTTAACCTGGATCATCTGCCGTTCGCTGCGAAGGAGGAGCAAGCCGAAATTAAGTTTGACCTGCCGCCAGTTGAGAGCTTTTTTCAAAGTAAGCCACTTACTCCTACTCCCGTTGTTGAAGAGCAGCATGTAGAGCCTACAGTCGAAGGTGAAGTGCAAGAAGAAATTGAGCAAAAGAAGGAAGCCAGAGTTCCGCCACTTTATCCGATTGGACAAATGCATGGCACCTATATTCTTGCGCAAAACGAAAAGGGGCTCTATATCATTGATCAGCATGCGGCCCAGGAACGGATTAAGTATGAGTTCTTTCGTGAAAAGGTTGGGCAGGTTGAAAAAGAACTTCAGGATATGCTTGTCCCGCTGACATTCGAGTATTCGGCGGATGAATCGATCCTCATCCTTGAGCATCAAGCTGAGCTTGAAGAGGTGGGGGTATTTCTAGAACCATTTGGAATGAATAGCTTTATTGCGCGCTCCCATCCGCAATGGTTTCCAAAAGGAATGGAAAAAGAAATTATTGAAGAAATGATTGAGCAGGTTCTTTCGATGAAAAAGGTCGATATTAAGAAACTGAGAGAGGAAGCGGCGATTATGATGAGCTGCAAGGCCTCTATTAAGGCCAATCATTACTTGCAAATGAATGAAATCCAAGCCTTGCTTGATGAATTAAGAAGAACGACCGATCCTTTCACATGTCCGCATGGCCGCCCAATCATTATTCATTATTCGACGTATGAAATGGAAAAGATGTTTAAAAGAGTGATGTAAAGGGGTTTCTAGTCTAACAATAAAGTTAGGAGGTTGGAGATATGAAGTTTGTGAAATTTTCACTTATCGCGGTCGTTGTCATTTTTGTACTTGGATACGCTGTTTACCATTTTGGAACCAAAGTAGCATCTGACAAGTTAATAGATACTGTTTCAACAGAATTAGAAAGTAGTGGAGAAATCGATTCAATCAAAGAAACCATTGAGAAAGACCCGAAGCTTATGTCTTTTATTGAAGAAGCAAAAGCTGTTGATGAAATTACACTTCCGTTTCAAACTAAAGAGGAAGCTACAAAGGTGCTAATAAAAAAAGTCGGTATTAATGAATTAAATGATATTAGAAAACAAGTACAAGAGGGTACGGCTTCGAAGGAAGAGATTTTGCAAGAAATCCAGAGTAAACTGTCTGAAGAAGAGATACTTGCATTAAAAGTGATTGCGTATAAAGAATTAATTAAACAGTAATTTAATGAGGGTTCATTATGGGTCCTCTATAAAATGAAAAGAATGTTCAAGTGAGTCATATAACAAATTGTAACTCGCCGAGCGTAATGGTTCGGCGTTTTTTGTTTTTACTATATATTCACGAGCTTGTTCAAAAGTTATAATGAAAATAGTGAAAGAAATTGCTTAGTCTACATAGAGTAATAGTACAAGGGAGGTGGGAGGAGTTTGACCTTTTTTATATTTTTGCCTCTTATGATAGGTGCTGTTTTAATCGCTTTTTTAATTGTTGTGGTGACTAAGAATAAGGAAGGAGGAGAAAGTGTGATCCGACATTTGTATACTTATTTAGTCCTATTCGCGACTTTAATGATGGTGATCGGTGGAGGGATTTCGATTTTTATGGCAACGGCAGATTTAGTTAGTCCACCAACGTATTATCAAAGTTATTCCGATTTTAAAATGATGAAGCAAAGTGAGAAATTTGAGGGGCAAAAGCAGACAGAGGTTAGTGATGAGCAGCTAAGGGCTGAATATGATCAGCTTATTGCGGATGAAAAAAGACGACAGCAGGAGAATGCGAAGAATCAAATCATAAAGAGCCTCGGTTTTATCGTCATTCCCCTACCCATTTTCATTTATTTTAGTAGAATGAGAAGGAAAACGATTGAATAGGTCGGTTCAAAGACAGCATTGAATGCTGTTTTTTTTCTTTGGGACTTCGCCTATCGCCCATTTCGCCTGTCCCAAACTTCCCCTTTAGGAATGTGCACATATACTAGATTGACATTAGAAATGAGGAGGAAAATATAAAAATGAGGCAATTTGGTTATGGGGCAGGGATGATGGGTGGTTATGGATATCCAACTGGAATGGGATATGGGTATCCAACAGGATTAGGAATGGGCTATTCAGGTATGCATGGTGGCTACGGGTATCCAGGAGGATTTCTCTCCCCAGGATATGGCATGGGCTGGCAGGGACACGGCCTAAGTGATGGATATTATGGACATCATCATGACGGATATCATCACCACCATGGACATTACCATGACGGATATCATCACCATCATGGACATCACGGACATTATCACGACATGTACTGATCTTTTGGGAGCATAAATGCAATGGACACCCTTACTACGGGTGTCCTATATTGCTTCCTGTGAATTCATTATTTTGCTACGTGCTGGAGCTTTTTCATTAAATGGAGTGCCTCACCTGATCCGAGGACAACGGATTCTAGGGGGCTTGGAGCAAGCTGAACAGGTACGACAATTTCCTTGCTAAGCCACTCCTCCATACCATTTAAGAGCGAGCCTCCACCTGTTAGAATGACGCCACGATCCACAATATCACCACTTAGTTCTGCCGGGCATTTTTCTAGAGTAACACGAATAGCCTCGAGAATTTGTAATAAGGATTCCTTTAATGTATCCCGGATCTCATAGGACGAAAGCGGAATGGTTTTCGGTAGACCGGTTACTAAGTCTCTGCCTCGGATATCGATCGTTAATTCTTCATGATCAATGAGGGCGTAACCAATTTCAATTTTTATTTGTTCCGCTGTTTTCTCACCAATAAGAACATTATATGTCTTCCTGACATACTGAATGATCTCATCGTCCAAGTGGTCTCCACCAATGTGGATAGACTCACTTGCCACAACTCCGCCGAAGGAAATAATCGCTACCTCGGTCGAACCACCACCGATGTCGACGATCATGTTGGCAACTGGCTCGTCTACAGGCATACCAGCTCCAATCGCAGCAGCAACAGGCTCTTCTATTAACACAACCTGTTTGGCCCCAGCATTTCGAGCTGCATCCTGGATGGCACGCTGGTCCACACTTGTTGCTCCTGAAGGTGTGCAAATGATGACATTTGGCTTACGTAGTGTCAACCCACTTTTATTTAGGGCTTTTTTCATGATGATCTTCAGTAGCTCAGTCGTAATATCATAATCTGCAATAACTCCATTTTTTAGAGGACGGATGATGTTAATATTTGCGGGAGTCTTTCCGATCATCTGCTTAGCCTCCATACCGAAGGCGATAATTTTTTTTGTTTGACTATCTATGGCCACTACAGATGGCTCGTTCAATGTTATTCCCTTGTTTTTACTATAGACTAAGATGTTAGCTGTCCCTAGATCAATTCCGATTTCATTACCTTGTATCATAAAAATTCCCACCAATTCTTGTTGTAGTATCATATGACTGTTTCTATACGGCTTATGGTTGTTTCAAAAGCAACAATGTTTGAGAAAAGAGCTTATCATTTAATGTCACTATATAAATTAGCATGCGTTAGGGTCAAAAAAGGGGGTTGTTATCGAATCGTTATGAAAATGTAAACTTCGAGGAGGAAAATGGAAAAATTGGAAAGACATTTGAATAGAGGATAAAATATTGGGCATAATTCTTAGATGTTGAGATCAAACCTGTGGTCGAAGGTTTGACTATGACGATCGTGTAACAAAAACAACCTTCAGTTTAATAAAGTATGAGTAAAATTAATGTGGGCAAAAATTAAACCCCTTCATTTGGGTAAGGACCGTTAGGTCCTTACCCAAATGAAGGGGCCACCAAGCGAAAG
>NZ_JAUSTU010000014.1:0-114121 GCF_030813005.1 Anoxybacillus andreesenii | reverse complement strand
CTTTCGCTTGGTGGCCCCTTCATTTGGGTAAGGACCTAACGGTCCTTACCCAAATGAAGGGGTTTAATTTTTGCCCACATTAATTTTACTCATACCATTTCATTTAGTTCCTCTGATAATTGAAACAATTTTTCCGCACTTCCAGAGATTTCTTGTACGGTGGAGCTTTGCTGAAGAGCTGTAGCAGAGCTTTCTTCAATCCCTGCAGCTGCTTGTTCTGATGTCGCAGCAACCTCCTGTCCATGCTGACTGACTTGCTCACTATTCTTTGCGATTTTTGTTAGGTTGGCTGTTACATTTTGAATTCGTTCCAACATATCTGCCATAGCAAGGTTAATCGCTTCAAAATGCTCTGTGCTAATTTGGATTTGCTTATAACCAGACTCCACCTTGTCATATCCCATTTCTAATAATTCCACGACCATCTTTGTTTCATGCTGAACACCATGAATGATGCCAGTTATATCTACAACTGAACTCCGGACTTGCTCAGCTAATTTCCGGACCTCTTCTGCTACCACCGCAAATCCTTTTCCTGATTCCCCTGCGCGAGCTGCTTCAATGGCTGCGTTCAGGGCAAGGAGGTTCGTTTGGTCAGCAATATTTTGAATGACATCTACCAGCGTCGAAATTTCTTGAGACTTTTGATCTAAGCCTTTCACTTTTTCAACTGAATCTGTGACAACAGCTGTGATTTCCTTCATTTGCTCTACAGAATGCTCCATCTGTTCTTTCCCTTTACCTGACATTTCATGAACTTCCTCAGATGAATTTCTTAACATTTCACCCTCTTGATTGGATTCTCTTATCTGGATATTTAGCTCCTCAATCAATTTTGAAATTTCACTGGATAGATTTGCCTGATTTTCTGCACCAGAAGATAGCTGCTCTAATGTGGAAGCGATTTGCTCTGCACCTAGGGTAACCTCAGCCGAGGACAATGTAAGCCCGACACTCTGACTGTTCACATTTTGAGAGACCTCCTGAATACGACTGACCATCTTCCGTAAATTATCGATCATTCTATTAAATGAGAGCGCTAGATCTCCTACCTCATCCTTGCGTTGCAAATCAATAAGCTCTACCTGTAAATCACCCTCTGCTACTCTCTGATTAATTTCCACAAGCTTCTTTATCGGATTCATCACGCTTCGAATAAAAAGAATTCCTACTGTAAATAACAGCACTGCTAAAATAACGATGATAATGATCCCTGCATTGATCGTTAACTTATTTTCTTTATCCATAGCCTCTACCATACTGAGGGCTGACGACTCCAAGTTTTGTTGGATTGAGTCAATTTTTTCCCGGGTGGAATTAAATTCACTATTCAAGTTCCCTAATGCTGTAACAGATGCGTTGGTATCTTGAAAAAGTTGATTCGTTTTAGTTTCCCATGTTGCTAAATCATCAAAAAAGGCATTAAACTGGGATTCTACCTTGGAACTATCGATGGCATTGTCGGCTAGAATGATTTCCTTAGCGGAATTTATTCTTTCTTTTACCTGTGAAAGATTGTCCTCGTAGCTCTTTCGATACTCATCTGAGACTTGCCTAGAGGATGAACGCTCTGCAAGATAGTTTGATAAAGCTTGATTAGCCTGATAAAAGTCGCGGTCTGCGTTTAAAAGTAAGAAAGTAGATTGAAAAAGCTCATCATATAATTCCTTTTTTAGCTGTTTAGCTGTGCTGTTAAGTTCATAGACAAATACCCCACTATTAACTATAATCCCCAAAACAGCTGCAATTAAAATTAAATAAAGCTTTGTACCTAGCTTTCTATTGTTCAACCATTTCATCATTATGATTTCTCCTTTAAAAATGTATTGGATAGATTGGGGGGTTCCTGTTGGTATTTCAGAATTTAATAGGGATAGAAAGCTTTTTAATAGGGTGGATCGGTCTGAAATGTCAAACAAGAAGAAGTATTGATTAAAGGGTAAAAATCTCTATTTCTAAAAATATGTTAACACATTTTTTAAATTATGTGAATATTTTGATAGGTCTTTTTATTCAGTCAACAGGTAATATTTTAGCGCTCTATTACCCTTGCCAGGAATTTTCTACAGAAAATTGTCGAATTAGAGGGACAAATCATTGGAGGTTATGGACTTCTTCCAAACTGGACTCCCGGTAGATTTAGTTTGGATGATAGGAACGTGTTAGACCACCTTGAATAATAACAAAAAACTCCTAGTTCTCTTTTACAGAGGCTAGGAGTTCATTTCTTACAAAAAGTATGCTTGATGTTAAGTACCTTTTCTATGAAAATCAATCTACATTTTTCACATAAATCGCCTGAGAAGTATTCACAATCTTACAATCCTTCAACTCTTCTTCTTGTAAAATACCTAAATCGATAGCCGACTTGATTTTCTTCTCATCAGGGCTCTTTTTTATGAGGTCATTTAGATTAAGCTCTTCCAATCTCCTCAAGGTCGTTTCCTGATCATATTTTTCAATCTTTCTAATTTGCCTTTGCAGTTTGTAGTCCCTTATAAGAACCTCACCTTTGACATTCTTTCCAACAGACTCGTCAAAATATTGAATAAACGTCTTCTTTAATTCTTCTAGCTCTGCTTCAATTTCTTTTTTCCTTTTATTTAGTTCCAAGTAATGAGCTAGCATCTCTTTTGTCAGTATGATCTTCATTTACAAGGCAACCTCCCCCAACTATTAGATATTCCATCATATTAGGATTTCAATAGGGATATGCCTATTGTCCTTAAAAAGGCGGGGAGAATTTGCCTATCATTTTCCAATCAAAACTCTATTTCTTATTTTGACGATATAATTCAATGGTTTTATATCCTTGAGATAATATGTCAACCATTTGTGCTTGGCGTTTTTCACGGGTTTTCTGTTGCTTTGCAGAGAAAATATAACGAGCCCAGTCTTTTTTGTAGCCCGGTGTCAGTTCTTGATAAAATTTGAGTTCATTGGGATAATATTTTAAGAGTTCTTCTACGTCTTTTACATGATCCTCATAGTCCGCTACACATTGACTCGCCGCTGATGATTTTATAGCTTTCTTTTTTTCACGCTTTAAGCCAACGACCGTAAAGACATCATCCATACTCACCATCCGTGAGAATTTCAAATCACTATTGTCCACATATCCATCTTCATCTACCTTCATTGCCGGGAAAATTTCATCTCTGTGAACAAAGGTTTCATACTTCTTATTCCCTTTTTTTGGATAGGCGAAAAATAAATAGCCTTTCTCCATTAACGATTGCTTTTTAATAATGTTTTGAGTATGCTTCACCATTTCTTCGATTGTTTCGACAAAGACGAAAATTGCATCATGATTCTTTGATAAAACCGTCTGATATCCATCAAACAAATCATAGTCACTTGGTTGATGGAGGACAGCCATATTTTGATATTTATTGAGATTTAATTTATTGATAATTGTCATCATTAACTCCTTTATTGTATAGTTCTGGAACGATAGACCATCAAAGTAAGGGTATTTAGAAGGATGGTAACGATAAGAAGGATGGCGGCGGCACTCGCCACAGCACCAGTTATATCCATCATAGCAGACCAATCCTCAATCAATACGAGATGATAGTGATAGAAAATCTGAAAGCTTAAGGAAATGGCACAAGCACTGACACTCAAAATGGAAAGCGTGACCCAATTACTCCGGTTATTTTTTTTATACCCCGCAAGGTTAACCACCGGAAGTATCCAAGCTATGATTCCAAGCAAAAGACTGCCAACATTCAGCAAACCGATCATTCAGACTCCTCCTCTGTAGTTTCTGTCCTTATATTATTACTTTTCAATCATTGTATCAGATGTTTTCTTTCTTTGAGCAATAATTACCGTTTTGTAGGTGAATAATCCTGTTCCCGAGGTACAAAATATCAATGTTCAAAAGGAGGTGTCTTCATGCCAAATCTAAATGATAATAAATTCAGAAAGATTCAATCTGAGAGTCAAAAGCAAGGGAAATCACAAGAAGAATATGCTGCTGAGCTTGAGATGAACAAATTGAAGAGTCAAAAAAGAAAGTAGTCTAATGTGGCATGATAAAGGCAGAAATTACGACTTCTGCCTTTTTATCACTTATAATAGTATTTATCCTCCATTTGTTGCTGTCGGAAAACTTCTATTTTTTCTGCCTCATCTTCATGATTTCCCCCTTAATGATTTCGATTATAATAGAAAAAGAGGTGACTTACCCATGGATATATTGTTTTGGCTATTAATCATAGTCTGTTTTATTTTCAGTTTTGTTGGCCTTATCTATCCCATCATTCCTTCCGTGTTAATGATTTGGATTGGCATCGTCCTGTATCACTTTGCGATAAATTCGAATGAACTGAGTTGGATTTCTTGGACAATGTTTGTCCTATTAACCGTTCTATTGTTTCTGGCGGACTTCTTGGCGAATCTCCATTTTGTCGATAAGGCAGGCGGGTCGAAGTGGGGCATGAGAGCTGCCACCATCGGACTAATTATCGGAAGCTTTGTACTACCTCCATTTGGGATTCTGATTATTCCATTTGCGCTTGTTTTTCTAACCGAATTGATGCAAAAGAATACGGCAGAAGCCTCCTTAAAGGTTGCCACTGCTACCTTGGTGGCGTTCTTAAGTGGTACCCTCGCCAAAGCGTTGATCCAATTGATCATGATCGCTGTTTTTGTACTGGATGTTGTTTTTTAAAGACTTCGATTCCATTAATCGAGACTTCTTTTGAAATTAACATCTAGTTCCAAGGGACTTGGTACTTCCTCGATTTAGAATAAAAGCCAGTAATCAAGCCACTCGACTTACTTTTACTGGCTTTTCAAAATCAATCCTTAAGAAACTCCCTCACCACCCTCACATATTCTTCCATTTCCTCCAAGTAGGGCATATGTGCGCTTTTTTCAAACACATGAAATTTCGCATTTGGAGTAAGGCTTCGATAATATTCTGTCGTTTCAGGTGTTGCTTCGTCATAGCGGCCACATGTATACAACGCAGGGATATGGATATCCTTAAGCTTCGCCGTACAATCAAAGTTTTTCAGGTTTCCAGTAACATGAAACTCTGAAGGACCCCACATGATATTGTAAATCTCAGGATTTTTAAATTTGGCCCCTTCCTTTAAAAATGCTGGCATCGGATCGAGTCGGCAAACAAAACGCTTATTGAATTCCTCTGTTGCCTCCCTATATTCCTCCGAGTTGGTTGTCCCATTTTTTTCACAGGCGCTTAAAGTTGTTTGAACACTCTTTGGTAGAAGCACCCGATTGCGCTCCTGGTCCTCCGCCCAAAGGGGAGCACTTAAGCATGGACTGGAAAAAATCACACTTCGCACACCCATTGGCTTGGTTAGAAGATAGGCAGCAGCTAATGTAGTCCCCCATGAATGCCCAAGAATATGTACTTGATCAAGACCGAGTGCTTCACGTACTTGCCCTAATTCCTCTACGAAACGTTCAATTTTCCATAATGAAGGATCATCCGGTCTTTCCGATTTCCCGCAGCCAAGTTGGTCATAAAAAATAACGGGCCGCTCATTGGCCAATATTCTTAAACCCTGCAGTGAATAGTGGGATGAGCCTGGCCCACCGTGAAGAATGATGACAGGAGTTTTCTTGGTTTGGCGACCGTGAATTTGGTACCATACCTTCCCACCAGTAACTTCTACAAATCCTTCGTTCATGGACATATGTTTCTCTCCTTTATGATAAATGGTAAAAAATGCAAAAATATTCAAACGGCTTGTTTCACCATTATAGCAAATCAATTATAGAAAAATCTGCCCGCACTAGGACAGATTTTTCTCTATTTCCACTTAGGGTTTCCCTATCGATAGGCGATTTCCTCCAATCGGAAATGGCTTCTACAACGCCTTTGTTGCACCGCCATCAACAAGAATGGCTTGACCTGTAATATAGGTGTTTGCCCCAGAGCTAAGAAACACGACCGCTTTCGCAAATTCGCTTGGGTCTCCATATCGCCCGATTGGAATAGCTTTTTGAGAAGCTTGTTGAAACTGCTCGAAGCCTTTCCCTTTACTTTCAGCCTGAAGTCGGTCAATTTCGATGACACGATCGGTTGCAAATTTTCCCGGACCTATCGTATTAATCAAAATATTATCTTGTGCAAATTCCTGCGATAAGGTTTTTGATAGACCTGTGATTCCCGTGCGAAATGTATTGGATAGGAGCAAGCCTTCAATCGGCTGCTTGAACGAGGTGGAAGCTACATTCACAATATGTCCCCTCTGCTGTTTTCTCATATAGGGAAGAACTTCACGAATGGCTCGGATATAGCTCAGCAACGTTAATTCAAAAGCATCTATCCATTTTTCATCATCCATATCATCAAAGCTGCCTCCAAGAGGACCACCAGAATTGTTCACCAATACGTCGACTGTTCCAAAAGCTTCGACTGTTTTTTGAACCAGTTCTTTGACTTGGTCGGCTTTTTTTATATCACAAACATGCGCATGTACATGGGCACCCGTCTCTTCTCTTATTTCCTCTACTGCTATATGTAAAAGTTCTTCGTTTCGACTTGTGATCATCACATTGGCGCCTTCTTTGGCGAATTCCATTGCAATGGCCTTGCCTAACCCTTTGCTTGAAGCGAGCACAAGTACAGCTTTACTTTTTAGACCCAGTTCCATTTTTCTAGAGCCTCCTTAAAATTTGTCACTATCTATTGTACACCCATTTTCTTAACAAATATAAAACTATTTCTTGTAAGAAATTCTGAACGAATACTTGTCTATATAGATTTAATGATTAAGACACAAAAAATACCCGACCAGCTTGGCGGGTATTTTAAAAAGGGGGGTATGAAAAATTAAAGCTTTGCTATGCATGTATTCATCATAGAGATAAAACATGAACAAATGATGAACAAACTGTTAATGATCGATTAAATATCGGGAGATTTCTGCGTATCTCTTAAGATAAAATCTTCCAGAAACTAAAGCTCTATATATTTTCCAACAAAACCCCAAATGGTATTCCAGTATAGCTCTGGATTCACTTTCTCCGCGTCTCCGTGGCCAGCACCCTCGATGACCAGCTTTTCTTTCTCGACGGGCGCTGCATTGTATACTTCGTCTAGCATTTCGTACGGAACAAAGCGATCCTCATCCCCATGGATAAAAAGGGTTGGAGTCTTGCTTTTAGCAACCTGACGAACGGCAGAGGCTTCATACAAATCATATCCAGCCCGGATGTTTGTAACTGTATTAGCCGCTTGAATAACCGGAAACTCCGGTAAACCGAACAAATCATCAAGCTGGTAAATAAATACCTCACTAACAGAAGAGTAGCCACAGTCCTCTACAATAACTTTAACATTAGGCGGCAGCTCTTCACCTGAGGCCATCATCACGGTTGCTCCCCCCATCGAGATCCCAAATAACAGGATTTCCGCATTTTTATCTATTTGAATAATTTCATTAATCCATTGCAGCATATCAAGACGGTCATGCCAGCCCATTCCAATATAATTTCCCTCACTCTTCCCATGACCACGAAGATCAGGAGCCAAAACATGAAATCCTTGTTCATAGAAATGGCGAGCCCATCTTGTCATGCTTGCTGCATCCGCGGTATAACCATGGGTGACAATGGCCCATTTCGTTTTAGCTTTATCGTTTTGATAGACATCAGCATGTAGCTTTAACTTTAACTTATCATTGGAAATGATGGATAGCTCTGATGGTGGATGCTCAAGCTTAAATTGTTCGTCCGCTAGCTTTGCCTCTTCCGCTACCTCAGCGATTACCGCTTCGCTTTCTTCTAAATGCGGATTTCCCTCTAGGAACTCCTTTTCATCATTTGCATTCAAAGCATAGTTATAAAAATAATTCCCCACAGCCCCATAAGCAACCCCTATTAAAATAACTACGATTGCTGATATTATGATTATCTTTTTCTTCATCCGCATTCTCTCCTACCCATATGTCCCCTCATTTTTGATAAATCTATTCTACTATTATTAATCTATCAATTACAAATTTTCAAATATTAAGAAGCCTTCTTTGGGTAGGTTTATGGTTAGAGTAAGGTGAGACAAGCACAATAGAAGAATTCAATAGTGTCAATGTGTTAATTCTTGATGATTTCTGCTGTCATTGCTTCTCTATGACGACACATTGCCTACTAATTCCGATGTTTCTGTCGTCATTGCTCCCCTATGACGACACATTGCTTACTAATTCCGATAATCCTGTCGTCATTCCTCCCCTATGACGACACATTGCTTACTAATTCCGATAATCCTGTCGTCATTCCTCCCCTATGACGACAACTTGCCTACTGATCACGATGTTCCTGTCGTCATTGCTGCCCTATGACGACAACTTCCTCGGAAATCCTGATGAACTTGTCGCCATTGCTATCCTTCCTAACGGTCCGCCTCTAACAATTGACATCATGCTCAATATCCACTAAACTTCTAGTCAATCTATCAATGAAAGGAAAAAATGAGATGAGTACAGAGAAAAATTTTTCATCTAATGAGTCGCTCAAAGAGAAAGCCGTTGCCTTTTTACAGCTTGTAGCTTCCGGACGGGTTCGAGAAGCCTATGAGACATACATCGGGTCTGATTTTCGTCATCATAACCCCTATTTCGGTGGTGATGCTAGTTCGCTTATGGCTGGAATGGAGGAGAGTGCCAAGGATAGCCCGAACAAAATCTTTGCGGTCAAACAGGCGATACAAGAGGGCACTACAGTTGCGGTGCACTCCCATCTGAGGCAGAATCCCACAGATCGAGGTGCAGCTGTAGTACATATTTTCCGCTTCCATGATAACAAAATTGTGGAATTATGGGATATCGGTCAGCCGATCCCAGAGGATTCTCTCAATGAGCATGGCATGTTCTAACAAAAAATAAAGGAGCCTTTCAACCAACATTTTTCAGGTTGAAAGGCTCCTTCTATTTCTATGTCTCCTGGTTGGAGCATCGTGACTACTCATAATTAACTAGCCTGGATCACTTGATTTCCCTTTTTCACCGCTTTTCTACCATGTAAAAGATAATATAGAAATAGACAAGCAAGAAGTACGATGGACATGGTCATATACAGACCGCGATATCCAAGAATCGGAACAATAGCCCCAAGAATGGTTGGTCCGATACCCACCCCGCCGTCGAAAAAGATAAACCAAGTTGAAGTTGCTAGGCCCACTCGTTCCTTCGGGGAAACTTTGATGGAAATCGCCTGACCGCTGGCAGAAAGTGTTCCGTACCCGAGACCTACTAGAGCTCCTGCTAGTAATAGCGCAAAGCCATGATGTGCCTCACTTAAGACAAACAAACCAAGAGCAAATAGTAAGATAGATGGATACATAATCATATTTTCCCCTTTTTCATCAAACCAACGGCCTGTAAAAGGTCTTGATACTAAAACAAACACTACATAAACGATAAAAAAGAAGCTGCCAACTTCTACTAAATTGATTTCCTTTGTATAGGAACTAAGAAATGTAAGAATGCTAGAATAGCCTAACCCGATGAAAATACCTATGATGGAAATCGGTATCGCTTTTACCTCAAAGAAACTGTGAAGAGAAAATCCCTTCATCTTCTCTAATTGTTCCTTTGAATATTGTACTTTTGGAATCTTCAAAAAGAAAACGGAGATATAGCTGAAGGCGATTAGCAAGATACATAAGGCAAAGTTGATAGAAAATCCCGCATAATGAATAAGTAACATGCCTAAAAAAGGGCCCACAGAAGCGGCAAGGACGACACTTAGGGCATAGTAGCCCGTCCCTTCCCCTCGTCTTTCATTGGGGATGATTTTTGCAACGATCGTCCCTGTTGCTGTCGAAGCCATTCCCATCGATGCCCCGTTCAAAAAACGGTTAATCAAAAGTGTCGTCATATTATTAACAAAGAAATACAGGCAGGTCGTAATTAAAAAGAACAGGAGGCCGAGATAAAGTGTTTTTTTCCAGCCAACCTTGTCGATCGACCTTCCTGTAAAAAGACGTGCGATTAACACCCCGATCACAAAAATGCCTGAAGCTAGACCCGCCTCACTAGGTGAAGCGTGGAATTCGTCTGATGCAAATATGGTAATAGTTACCATTAATAAATAAAATGTAAAATAAAGAAAAAAGTTCGCTGCTGAGACAATTAAGAAATCCTTTGTCAACAATTTTGGTTTTGTCATTCCCATTCTACCTCTTCGTTTAGAATATTTTCTTGTATTTTCGGAAGGATTTGAAGCAGCATTTTTTTTTCAACGTCTTGAATATCTTTCAATACGACATCCTCAAACTCGTCTATTTTCCTGCGGCATACTGTGTATACCTCCTGACCTAAGTCTGATAACTGAATCATTTTTTCACGCCCGTCACTACTAGATACAACTTCAACCAGCATCTGTCCCTTCAAACGCTGGACTCTTCTTGTGATGGAAGGCTTTTCGACATGATAATAATCGGCAATCTCTACCAGCGGTGAAGGTCCATTGTTTTTCACATAGTGAAGTACCTCCCATAAGGAAAAAGAAAGTTCATGTTCCCCAAGAATCTCATTGAGTTTACTTATAATGGACCGATAAAGTCGTATATAACGTTGAAAAAAATATTGCATGATGAGCCCTCCTCAAAGAAATTAGTTACCCTGGGTAACCACAACGAATATTACTATACTTCCTTTTTTTAAATTGGTCAAGTTGGCTAGAACCCATTCACCCTGTTTGAAAACGCAAAAAAACGGTCGCCAAAAATCAAATTGACGACCGTTTCACCTTATTATAGCTTCCGAATTTTCACCGCACAGGCTTTATATTCCGCTGTGCCGGAGATTGGATCATACTCATTGAGTGTCAATACATTCGTTGGAACCTCACTCCAGTGGAAGCTCATGAAGACAAGTCCTGGAACAACCTGCTCCGTTACCTTTGCCTTCACCTCTAGTCTGCCTCTCCTTGAACTAACCTCAACAAGTTCGCCATCGGTAATACCTAAGCCCTCCGCATCCTGAGGATGAATATCAACCCTTTCTTCTGCTTGCTTAATCTTTGCCCCGTCCGCATAATGCCTTGTTTGCGTATGGGTATTATAGCTTTCCAATCTTCTTCCCGTCGTTAATGTAAATGGATATTCCTCATCTGGCATTTCCATTGGCGGTGTATAGGAAACCGGAACAAACGGTGCCTTCTTGCTACCCCCTTCGACTGGTTGATAGAATCGCTCATGCAGCACGAAGGTTCCTGGGTGATCCTCACTTGGGCATGGATAGTGAAGAGAGTACTCTTTTTCCAAACGTGAGTAACTGATACCACCATACATCTCATGAGCAAGAAGGCGGATTTCCTCCCAAATTTCCTCACTGCTCGAATAGTTCATATCATAGCCGAGACGGCGAGACAAGTCACAGAGGATTTCCCAGTCCTCACGCACATTTGGATGAGCAACCACTGCTTCCCTTACCCTTTGAATTCTTCGATCGGTGTTCGTATAGGTGCCTTCTACCTCCCCCCATGATTTTGCTGGTAAAACTACGTCTGCTTTTCGAGCGGTATCCGTTAAGAAAATGTCCTGCACGACCAAAAGGTCTAGATTATCAAAAAGCTTCTCCGTATGATTCAAATGTACATCGGCTAAAAGCGGATTCTCCCCGACAATATATAGGGCTTTGACCTCCCCATTTTCCATTCGCTCAAAGGTCCTCGTTTGCGTATCGCCAACATGAGGATTAATCTTTACACCCCAATGCTCTTCAAACCGACCACGATATTCATCATCAGTTATCGGACGCCCTCCGGTAATTAAATTTGGCAAACAGCCCATATCTCCAGCACCTTGGACATTATTCTGTCCTCGAAGCGGCATGATGCCATTTCCTCGCTTGCCGATATGACCAGTGAGTAGAGCCAAATTAGCAATATCAAAGACATTATTGACTCCACAATGATGTTCAGTAATTCCGAGTGTGTAAGCGATCATCGCATTCTCTGCAGTTGCATATTCCCGTGCAGTTGCAACGATTTCCGACTCACTTATTCCGGTGATCATCGAAGTATATTCAGGTGTATAGGTCCTCACCTGTTCCTTAAGACGCTCAAAATCAGTTGTATGCTCCTCAACCCATGTGGCATCATACAATCCTTCATTAATAATGACATGCATCATCCCATTCATCAGGGCGATATCAGAACCAACCTCGATTTGTAGATGGCGATGAGATACCTTTACCATCTCAATTTTTCGAGGATCGACAACGGTGATTTTCAGGCCCTGTTTCACGGCTTTCTTCATTCTATTTGCAATAATCGGATGAGCTTCCGTTGTGTTGGAGCCCATTAATAAAAGCATATCCGCTTCATCGAAATCCTCAAGCGTATTGGTTGGGAATCCGCTTCCAAATACCGTTGCCAGACCGGCAACACTTGGAGCGTGTCACGTTCGGTTGCAGCCATCAATATTATTGCTGCCGATAGCTGCTCTCATAAATTTTTGGGTGACATAATTGGATTCATTCGTTGTCCGTGCACATGCAAACATCGAAATCGCATTGGGACCAAAATTAGTCTTAATCTGTGAGAGCTTTCCAGCGATATACTCAAGCGCCTCTTCCCATGTCGTTTCAACAAGCTCTCCACCTTTTCGGATAAGCGGTGCTGTAAGGCGCTCTTTTGCATGAACGTATTTATAAGCAAGCGCACCTTTGACGCAGGTTTGTCCCTTGTTAACAGGAGCATCTCTATCGCCTCTAATGCGGGTAATGAGATTATCCTTTACTTCGACAAGAAGCCCACAGCCTGTACCACAATAACCACAAATCGTCTTGACAATTTTTGTATCTGTATTTGTCAACTGTATCCCCTCCTAATCCCTTTCCTCCATTCTATCGAAAATAGGATAAAAATTTTGACGATTTTTAGGGAAAAAATCGAATATTTCGTTAAGAATATGCATAAAGCCTTGCTTTACATTAGGGACATCTATTCCATGGGCTGTTTGGCCATTTAGTGTAGAGGACGTGTGTGCCTATAAAAACAGCCCACGAAGCTAGGCAGTGTGGGCTGGTAAAACAATATTAAAGGTTGTTCCTTTATTTAATTCACTTTCGATATATACGGTACCGTTATGACTTTCAATGATTTTGTAGCTTACCATTAGACCAAGACCGTTTCCATCTTTCTTTGTCGTGAAAAAAGGTTCCCCGATCTTCTTAAGCTTGTCCGCTGGAATCCCTATTCCTGTGTCCTGAATTGAAATCTGAACTTGGCTATTCAGGACCTGAACTTTTACGGTAATGTCTCCTCCATGCGGCATCGCTTCAATTCCGTTCTTGATAAAGTTCAAAAACACCTGCTTTAAGCGGTCCTCATCACATTCAATTTGTACAATGTTTTCGTTTGCCTCAAAGTGCATCTGGACCTTTTTCTTTCTAGCTTCAAATTCTAAGAGAGCCAAGACATTCTTAATAAGAGGAATAATATTTTTTTCCTGCAGCTGGGCGGCTTTCGGCTTTGCTAGAACCATGAAATCCTCCACGATATGATTGACCCGGTTAATTTCATCTAGAATAATTTCTACGAACTCTCTTCTCTGCTCATCTGTCTCATCCTCAAGCAAAAATTCAGCATACCCCTTCATGGAAGTGAGCGGGTTGCGAATTTCATGGGCCACTCCTGCAGCGAGCTGACCAACGGCTGCAAGCTTATCCTGGCGATGCAAAATTTCCTCTGTTCGCTTCCGATCCGTAATGTCCGTTCGAATCGACACATATTGATAGGGCTTCCCCTTACTATTTAAGAAAGGGACAATGGTTGTCGCTACCCAATAGGTGGAGCCATCCTTTGCTTTGTTACGTATTTCCCCCTTCCAAACCTCCCCTTTTCCAATTGTTCTCCACAAGGATTTGAAGAAATCAGGGGAATGATAGCCGGAATTCAGAATTCGATGATTTTGTCCGAGGAGCTCCTCTCGACTATATTGAGAAATCTCCACAAATTTATCATTCACATACGTAATTATACCCTTTGCATCTGTTATAGCGACAATGGAGGATTCATCAAGAGCCGCCTTTATATCGCTCAGATTCGAATCTGAAATCGCTAGCCTTTTGCTAACGAGAGCACTGGAGCCTATCAGCCCACTCAAAATTAGAATCGCGATAAACAGGATGGTGTACATGAGAAAGCTCTGCTGGAATGGTTCACTGATTCTGTGGAGTTCCGCTTGGTAATAGGAAGAAGCTTTCATTAACAAAAAGTGACCTTCTACCACTGCTCCGGTAATGATTAACGCACAGACAGGACGTATCCAAGCATTGCGATGTTGACTCCCAATTTTCGAACCGTGGAGGAGCCAAAAAACAAAGTAAAAAGAAATAAAAACTAAAAAAGCCGTCACGGATAAAATATACGGGTCATACTTTAGCGTTAGCTGCAAGCCAAGCATTCCAATGATATGAATCGAAAAAACAGCACTTGTCATCAAAAAGCTGGCAACGGTTAAATGCTTAAACGAAATGCTCGTAACAGAAACTGCATAAAACGACATCCCCGAAAAACAGATCCCCACTAAAATGGCAAGCAAAGTGATTGGCAAGTTATAATTTGCTGAATTGGTCACATCTAATGCAAGCATAAAGCCCATTATCCATATACCAAAACTAAGGGAAAGCGTGCCGCCTAGGAATAATAATGGCTTATTCCGTTCTGACGACCTAAGCATGGAGAACATATCTAAGGCAGAATAGGTTGCCATCATCGTTAAAAAGATGGCTGTGATTGTAAGTATGGGATTTAGTGATGTGAGCAAATGATCCATTCAGCATCAGTCCTTGTTTCAAATCTTTCTACCTTGATTGTAATGGAAAGTGAATGTTCTTAAAAGAAAAATGTTTATTTAGGAGAGCTTTCTTATTGTTTTACAAATAACCTTATCAATGCTTTAAAGAAATATTTTAAAATTTTCAAAAAAAGTGTACACATTTTTCGATTTTCGTGTATACTGTACTATAACAGATTGAAACGATAATAACTGTATTATGAAAGGATGGAGAATAAAATGATGCAAAGCCCAGTTGAATTTTTCCGTAATTTACCGAAAAAGGTTTGCCCTGAGTGCGGTCAGGTTGTGAAGGAACAAGCTGAATCCTACCTAATGGAATGCGACCGCTGCCTTTCAAAGAGAGCAGAATAAGTATTTGTCCAAAAGAAGCAATGGAGCGCTAATATGCCCCATTGCTTCTTTTGTTTTTCAATTGATAATATTTAGAAAAATATATATTTTCATCCTTACTTTATGGTATATTTAATTAGGGAAACGAAATAAATCCCGAATATACCCTAGCCTTTTACGTGTGCGTGAACGGGTTTTATTCGGTTACGAATATCTTAGTGAACGTACACGTAGAAGACAGTATATTAAAATACAAAAATTTTAAGGAGGAGATTTCATGACGACAACTACTGTGAAACGTTTAAAAAGAGAAGAAGTACCTGTCGAATTAACATGGAAACTGGAAGACCTATTTTCATCGACGACAGAATGGGAAGCTGCCATAGAAGATATTAAACAAGAGCTTACATCGTTTGCGGCCTATAAAGGACGGTTACACGAAAGTGCGGGCACCCTGTTAGAATGCTTGGAGATGCAGGAGAAGCTGATGATGAAATTAGTACTTGTAAGTACTTATGCATCCCTTCTCCAATCCGGAGATGGCACTGATCCTGTAAACCAAGGAAATGCATCCATTATTGGTGACTTACGATCAAATGTCGATTCAACACTTTCGTTCATTGAGTCTGAAATTCTTCAAATCCCAAGTGAGCAATTAGAAGACTTTTTGTCAGAAGAAGAGGGTTTGAAGCCCTTTGAAAGAAATCTGAAGGATCTATTAGATGGAAAAAAATATCGTCTATCCCCTGAAACTGAAGAGGTTTTAGCGGCATTAGGTGATGTACATAGCGCACCATACGCCATTTATCAAACAAGTAAACTAGCCGATATGGAGTTTGCTTCTATTCAAGATGAAGAAGGAAATGAATTGCCGAACTCCTTTGCTTTATTTGAGGACCGTTATGAATTTTCACCAAGTACTCACACACGTCGCAAAGCCTTTGAATCCTTTGTTGAGACGCTGAAGCATTATAAAAATACATTTGCTACGACCTATGCAACAGAAGTGAAAAAACAGGTTACAATGGCTCGTTTAAGAGGATTTGAATCCGTAACGGAGATGCTTCTCCATCCACAGCAGGTGTCGCTCGAGATGTACCACAATCAGCTCGATGTCATTCAAAAGGAATTAGCTCCACATATGCGCCGTTACGCCGAGCTTAAGAAAAAAGTTCTCGGCTTAGATGAAATGCGTTTTTGTGACCTGAAAGCACCATTAGATCCAGAATTTAATCCGAAAACTACCTATGACGAGGCAAGCCAGACGATTTTAGAAGCTTTGAAGGTAATGGGTCCGGAATATGCGGAAATTATGAAGAAGGGCTTAACCGAAAGATGGGTTGACCTTGCTGATAACATTGGAAAATCAACAGGTGCGTTTTGCTCAAGCCCGTACGGCTCCCATCCATACATTTTGATTACGTGGACAGATACGATGAGGGGTGCCTTCGTACTTGCCCATGAGCTAGGACATGCTGGACATTTTTACCTGGCAAACAAAAATCAACGCATCATGAATACTCGACCTTCTCTTTATTTCATTGAGGCACCATCGACAATGAATGAAATGCTTCTAGGGGATTATTTATTATCAAACACAGATGATTTTCAAATGAAGCGCTGGGTCGTTCTTCAATTGCTTGGAACCTACTACCATAACTTTGTCACCCACTTGCTGGAGGCAGAGTATCAAAGACGTGTCTACGACTTAGCTGAAAAAGGAGTTCCATTAACTGCAAAGCTCCTTTGTGAAGTAAAAGGAAATGTGCTAAAGAATTTCTGGGGTGATTCAGTTGTCATCGACGAAGGAGCAAGCCTAACCTGGATGCGCCAGCCTCATTATTATATGGGCTTATATCCATACACCTATTCAGCCGGGTTAACGGTGTCAACAGCTATGTCCCAAAAAATCAAGGAAGAAGGACAGTCTGCTGTTGATCGTTGGTTAGACGTATTAAAAGCTGGTGGAACGATGAAGCCGCTTGAACTTATCAAGCATGCAGGGATTGATATGTCCACACCTGAGCCAATCAAGAAAGCTGTTGCTTACGTAGGTTCTCTTGTAGACATCCTTGAAGGAAGCTACGAATAATAATTATCTGCATAAGATTTCCCTTTCTCGCAAATCCTTTTATTTAGGTGGTGAAATCCGATGCGAGAAAACAAAAATGAATTTTTAACTCATGCCCCAAAGAAGGAAAAGTTCACCATCAGTTCTGAGACTTTTCCAAATCAAAAGAATTATCCAGGAGATTCAGTCAATGAGCATGAGCGTTTGGAAACGGCAAACGCCATCATTGCTGAAGGAGAAATTGGACAGCAACGTGAAAATAATTAGCCATTATAAAAGGTCCACACCTGTAAGGAGTGGACCTTTTATTAACTTCTCTAATTGATTTTCGGCAGCTCTCGAATCTCCATATTGGTTTCATTTCCGCATAAAGGGCATTTTAAATCGGCGCTAGCAAAGTCCTTTCTCATCCACCCATTACAGCTCTCATCTGAGCATGAATAAACCTCTGTGTCCATGAGAATGTCTTCAGGCTTTTCCTCTTGCGCTCTTCGATTAAAAAAAATTGCAACCGCCCCCCTTTTTAGTTTCAACCATGATTTTCCATATGTAACACTTACTTCTAATAGTATGTGCATATATTCCAATTTTTAGCCTTCTTATTCGTCATAACCTTTTCTTTCAACGGGAATATCCTTGCCATTCACATCATCGATGACTGCATGGATCTCTCCTTCAGCTAGTGTGTCACTTACCTGCTCATGTGTGGTGGCAAGACCTGATGAGAGTTGGTCATTGCGCTGATAATCCTCTTGCTCATAATAACGATTAGCCAGTCCGGAACTTTCTTGATCTTTTTTATTTGTCAAAGGTATTGCCCCTTTCATTTGTTTTCTCCATCCTCCATAGCATTCGCTTAATCCTCTGCAATCATGCGTATCAAAACGCAAAAACCTGCTTCCTTATGAGCAGGTTTTTTGCAAAAGTATTTTTTTATAGCCAGGCTGCCCCAACAATGATGAGGAGAATGAAGAGAACAACGATTAACACAAAGCCACCAGCTCCGAATCCACCGTAACCGAAGCCTCCAAATCCACAGGTAGCTGGGTATGCAAAGCCACACCCACCAAATCCACCGTATCCGAAACCCATTACTCCACTTCCTTCCTAAAGTTTTGATTTTCTTCTGATGTCAATCATTTCTTATTACAGAGAGGCTTTTGCTTGTGATTAATACCATCCACCAACGTAGGAAGCACCTACTATAATGAGAAGGATGAATAAAACAACCAGTAAAGCAAATCCAGTGCTATATCCGTGTCCAGCTCCTGCGCTCATTCATATACACCTCCTATAATATCTACAGCTATACTATGAAGGGGTAAGTTGTCCCGAATGGGCATCTGAATAATAAATGAAAAAAAGAGAAATTTTTTTGGAAATCAGATGAATGGGCTCTAGGAACGTTCTACCTCGTAGATATCGCCATTCCATTCACTTTACGATATTTCTAGTTCTTCCGATCCATCTTGAATATTCATTTCAACCGGAAGAATTGGAATGGTAAAGAAAATCGTAGCGCCCTTCCCTAGAACACTTTCAACCCATATTTCACCTTGATGGTGATGAATAATTTCTTTGCTTATTGATAAACCAAGACCATTCCCTGATTGGGCTATACTTGACGTACCCGAAAATGACCGTTCAAATATTTGCTCGACTTCATCTGGTGCAATCCCTTCGCCCGTATCTGAAAGCTTAAATGTTACATAGGTTTCCCCGAGATGGAGATGTGCTCTTATTTCACCCCGAATAGTATGCTTAAGGGAATTTGAGATGATATTTGTGAATACTTGTTCAATCCGGCCAATATCTACTTCAATCATCGGATAGAAGCCATTTATAGGAGCATCCATGCTTCGGGAAAAAATAAGGCCGTGTTGTCTAATATCCCATTCATGCTGGTCGCATAAGTGATGAAACAACTTTTCCACATTGACAATTTCTTTTACAAAGGTCATATTCCCATACTGTAGCTTTGATAGCTCGAATAGATCCTCAATCAGTCGATTCAAAGCATGCAGTTTTTCCTTACTTCGTTGTAAATAAGTAATTTGCTTTTCCGGTGAAATCACAATCCCGTCAAGCATGGCTTCGATATAGCCTTGAATGGATGTGAGTGGATTTCTGAGGTCATGGGAAATATTTGATAACAGTTTCATCCTTTCTTTTTCTGCATTTTCTAGTTCCTGATTTGCTTTTTCAAGGCTTGCATTCACTTTCTCAAGCTCGATCGTGCGGCTTTTAACCTTTTGCTCTAAACTGTTATACAACCTGGCATTTTGTATCGATATCGCTGCTTGTGAGGCTAAGGTTGAAAGCAGAACCAGATTCTTTTCGGAAAAGGCGTGGGAAAGCAACTGATTCTCTAAATACAAGATTCCAACTAGCTGGTTTTGCTGTAATAATGGGAAACAGATGATGGACGATACTTTATTTTTTTGAATATAAGGATCATGCTTGAACAATCCTTCCTCACATGCATGTTGAAGAATAAGAGGTTCCTTACTTTTTTGGACGTATTGAAGTAATTGCATCGGTGCATGATCCTTTGTTTCAAATAAAGTTCGTTTTTCACCTTTTCCAAGCCCATTCACTAAACATAGCTCGTTCCCATCCATTAAATATAGATGGCCATTTGTCGCACCCGCATTTTCAATCATAATGTCCATTACTTTATCAACGAGGATTTCTAAGACAATCTCACTCGAAATAGCTGTGGAAGCCTTCAATAATGCTTCTAAATCAATGATATCAAGGCCGCTTGAGATGATGGTTTGCCTATGTCTCCCGAGAATTGCTGGATATTGTTTCATTAGCTCCTTCACTTTTCGATCAGCACCCCAGGTCCGATACCATTCGTAAGCTTCATTAACATAATAGTTTGTTAGTCTTGAGAAGCCACCCTTTGCATAATGGTTCGCCGCACATTCACTAATAATCGCGGCATCCTGATGAAAGCCACTTTGAATAGCCTGTTCCAGAGCTTGGCTGTACAACAAATGATCAACTTTCCCTGAACCTAGCACCTGATCGGTCTCCATTTTCATAAGCAAATATTTATGCTGATAATTATGGGGAGACTGCTCCGCCCATTTTTTCATCGTTTTCAAATTTCGACGAAGATATTTCCTCATTTCCCGCTGTTGAATCCCTGATTCCTCATGATACAGCTTACATAACCACAGAGAATGATAAAAATAGAATTCTGGAGCAATGACAAGCACGAGCGCTTTTGATACGGTTCGATTTAATTCATCAATAATGTTCTTAACCGAGTCATGCTCACCCATAATATAGTACATTTGCAACCTGATTGTATTATGAATGATCGATGCAGAGGGATCGTCCTGGTAATCATATAAAGTCGTTGGCTTCGATGAACTTTTATTTCTCAACCAATCAAGCCACTCCTTTGATTCCGTTATAAAATTCATCGAAATTTTGTAATGAACCTTGTGAACAAAGGCTGATTGCCCTTCGATTTCATCAAGAACCTTTTCTATTGGCGCACCCATAATCATTTTTGTCAAAATTATAAAAGAACTGCACGCTCCAGCCACATGAAAGTTTCCTACTTCTAAATTGAGTTTTTGAGAAGTCTTTAACAAATCAAGGCTCCCGGCGATTGGGTTTTTCCAATGATTCACAAAGCAACCGAACACAAACAAAACTCTCGCTTTTAATTTTGTTGATTGGCTCCTTTCTGCATGAGCCTTTGCTAATTCCCCAAATTGATAGCTTTTGTCAAAGTTTCCGAAGCCGGCGCTCAAAATGAGTGAATAGTTATTATAGACGAGCGCTGTAATATCTGTATCTCCATGCTTTAACGTATACCGAAAAGCCCGAAGCATCAGGTAAGTGGCTAGGTTTTGATTCACATGATAGGTTGGGGCATTCATGCTGATCAGGCTCTCCATGATCAGTCGATTCTGGTTATTTTTCATCGGAGGAAGCTTAAGAAGATCCTCTGTCTTCTTTCCAAATGTTGAAAGCTGAATGAGCAATAATTCTTGAACAATCTTCCACGTACGAATGGGTTTATCGAGCTTCCATCCGAACAAACTCAAACCCTTCGTTCCGGAATCAACGGCTTCATCAACTTGATTAAGGTGAGTGTAGAAGACTAATTTAAGATTATATACCGCCATTTTATCTTCGTTCGTTTGACAATTATTCAAAAGGGTTTCAAAGGCTTGCTCTGCCATTTCAAATTCACTATTCAAATAAGCGCATTGCCCGAGCCCAAAATAAATCTGGTAGGACAAATCATACTGTGACTTCCAGCTATCCTCTTCTAACAGCTCTTTCCCAATTGAAAAATATCGATAGGCTGCCTCAAACGCCGCAGCGTTTTTTGCGTATTCACCTGCCCTTGCATTATAAAATACCAACGTTCGCTTTTCTTGGTCGGAAAGCAGGGGCAAGCATAAATTTAGATGATCCGTAATTTGAAACAAACGCTCATTACTTTCTGTTTCTTTCATTTGCTTCAACAGGGTTATCCCAATTTCATAATGCATGAGGTTCTTTTCTGCTTCTTCAATATTCATATAAACTGCCTGCTGAATTTTATCATGAATGAATTCGAGAACAATTTCATCTCCATAGTTTTGATTCTGTGCAAAGTAAATAAAGCCTTCCTCGACCAATAGATACAAATCATTAATCAAATCATCTTTCGGGATTTTCGTCACCAAGGACAGGTCGGTGAGCGTAAACATCGTACCTAAGGAGGAAGCATATTTCAAACTCGTTTCGACTTGTCGAGGTAAGGCATCCAGCTTGATCCCTAGAAGGGAAATGACATCTTTCCCGATTAAGACCCGCGGGTATTTCCCAATCAAATACTCATAGGCATTAGTTTTTTGATTTAGGAAAATATATTTCTCTTTCTCGAGGGTGAGCAAAATTTGCTGGATGAAAAAAGGGTTCCCCTGCGAAAGATGATATACATAAGATGACAGTGGGCCTAAATCCTGTTTGAAATGGTAGTTCTGAGATAGCCATTCTTGTATTTTTGCTTCATCTAGAGGGTTGATGGACAGCTTTTCGATTGTTAACTCGTCGATTAGCTGTAAATTCATCAATGCTCTCGCACTTTGTTCCTGTTCATTTCTACTGGCAAGAATGACAAGTAGATTAACAGGTTCACTATCAACCGCTAAATAGCGTAAAAGATCAATAGACGGTTGATCGGCCCACTGAATGTCATCAATAAATAGCACAATCGGCGTTTCCTCAGTGATGATGGAGAGAATTTGCTGAAACGTGATTAAAATACTGTTATGGCGCTCAAACCCGCCAATCTCTTCTTTGAAGATTGGTGTCCCTATAATCCAGCTGAATTCTGGGATCAAATCCAAAATAATTTGACAACGATGTCCAAGTCGATGGAGAAACCGCTCCTGCCACATCTGAATTCTTGTATCCCCTTGAGCGATAATGATGCGAAAAAGGGTCTTGAATGCTTGAATGATTGGTGCATACGGAATGTTTCTTTCAAATTGATCCCATTTACCAGCGGCGAAGATGACTTGTTCATCCTTGATACTTTCTTCAAATGCATGGACAAGGGCTGTTTTACCACTACCAGAGCTACCTTTGAGTAGGACAAATTCCTTTTGGCCTGTTTTTACCCTCTCATAAATCAGGGTCAGCCTCTCTAATTCAAGCCCTCTGCCGAAAAGTTTCCTTTTCTCTATATAAGCTATATCATTTTCACCTAAAGGAAAGCTGCCAAGTTTTCTGTTCGTTAACCATTGTTCACTGCATTTATCAAGGTCGCTTTTCAGACCATAGGCACTCTGATATCTTTTTTCCGGTGATTTCTCTAGGAGCTTTAAAGTCATATGTGATAGCTGACTTGGAACAGCAGCATTGACTGTTGTCGGTGAAGCAGGTGTCCTTGTAAAGTGAGAATGAAGAATTTCTAAGAGGTCAGTATTTGGGAAGGGGTACTGGTTTGTCAGCATTTCATAGAAGATCATCCCAAGGGAGTAAAGATCGGAACGAAAATCTGCTTTTCTCCCCATTCTTCCGGTAAATTCGGGTGAACTATAAAAAAAGCTATGGACCGTTCGTGTATAGTTATGTAAGAGATAAACCTTTTGCTGTGCAAAATCGATGAGTATACAATGAGGATTTAAGCTTCCGATGATCATTTTTTGCTGATGACACTCAAGTAGGATGGAAGCTAGGTTCCTTGCAACAAATAAAAATTCATCCATAGTTAGTGATTGAATCTTCAGAAGCGAAGCGAGCGACATTTGGAATGGCACGGAATCATATATTTCAAAAATAAGGCCATTTTTGTTTTCAATTTTTTGCGGAAATAGTATAAGGCTGGTATGTGGTGGAGCCAGGTATTCCCTTTTAGAAAACGAAACATCTACATCGGATTTGATGAGCCTAATTAATACATCCTTTTCTTCTTCAAAAGAATATCCCTCGTAAAATTCATGTTCTTCACTTGTATCAATTTTCTTATGAATCACGTATCCAGGTAATTGAAGCATGATAACACAACCTATTCTAGCTTTTTAAAAAACTTTAAGAAAGCTTTAAGTAAGTTTGAACAGCATTTATAGTTTATGCACTATTCTTATAGTATGAATATTTCGTTAATATATGGAGGGTATTATGGAAAATATCGTAAATATCTTAGAATCAGCCGAAATCATTCCAAATTTTGAAATAGATCCTGAGTGGATGAAACTAATCTTAGAAGCAAAACGAATGGGATTAACAAAAGAAGAAATTCGTTATTTCTTGCTGGGCCAGTGAATTTACTCTATATATCCATTAAATTTATAGCCAATTCCCCTTACTGTTAATATATACATAGGCTTTGTCGGGTCTGGTTCAATTTTTTTCCTTAAATTACTAATATGAACCATGACAGTACGATTATCACCAAGGCTATTTTCACCCCAAATGAGCTGAAATAGCTGCTCTACACTATATACCTTTTCTACATTTTTGCTGAGCAAACAAAGCAGCTGATATTCCTTTGCTGGTAATGAAATTGGATTTTCGTTGACCCTCACAATGCAGCTATCGAGATCAATCGAAAGTCCTGGATATTGAATGATATTTCGTTCAGCCAATTGTTCTTTCTTATTGATCGTAATACGGTTCCGACGCAAATGTGCCTTCACCCTAGCCATGAGGACACCAGGACTGAAGGGTTTTGTAATATAATCGTCTCCCCCTATTCTTAAGCCTAGTATTTTATCAAAATCATCTTCCTTTGCGCTTAAGAATAGAATAGGTGCATCCGTTTTCTCACGGATGGCTTGGCATGTATCATAGCCATCCAAACCCGGCATCATCACGTCAAGAATAATTAGATCTGGACGATATGAATCTAGTAGATTGACAGCCTCTATTCCACCAGCTGCAGAAAGAATGTCAAATCCTTCTTTTTCTAAATATAATTCGAGTACATTTCGAATATCAGGATCGTCATCAACAATCAGCACCCTATCCCTCTTCATCACAATCCCCCTAATTAATCTCTCATACCTAATATACTATAGAAATCCTGATCTTCCTCTATTATCCAAAATCTCCTTCATATCTGTCAAATCCCTTTACACTTAGATAGAATAAGAGCCGTATCTATTTGAATACGACTCTTCCTTCTTCCGCTATTTATTCACTTGCGCTTGTTTATGATTTTTTTGGTGATAATGATTTAATAGTAGCGGTTGCTCCCGCATCGTAATTTTCAATGCATCAAAGGGACAATGATCCACACATGCACCGCACAAACTACAGTCTCCGGCAGTAACATACATGGTTTCACGGTTAATACTAGGTTCAAGAATATCTGGATCGGCGAAGCATACAGATCTGCAAGTGGTACAACCGACACAGGCATCATGGTTGAATTTCACCTGGAACAAGCCGAATTTGCCAATAGATTGATAGAAGCCGCCAAGTGGACAAAGATAGCGGCACCAGCCTCTTTTCGCAACCAATAAATCAAATAGAATGATCGCTAAGAGGATCCATACGCCAATACCAAACGTAAATAGCAAATTTCTCATCGTAAAACCGATCGGAGAAATGATTTCAAATATCGGGACCCCGATGAAAAATGATAAAACGACCGTTCCTAGTGCGTAATATTTTTTTTGCTGTCGATTGAGTGCTGCATCTGGGAGTTTGATAAATTTTCTGAGTTTATCAGTGATTTCAAGGATCGTATTCAACGGACAGACCCAGCTGCAGAAGACCCTTCCTTTGATCAAAAAATAAAAACCAAAAATCAACAAGGCTCCCCCGAGGTAAACAAGGCTAATTTCCCTTGAAGCAAATAACACCTGCAAGGCCGCAAAGGGATCCGTTAACGTAATCCCAAAAATGCTTGATGATGCAAGGGAGCCAAAAAAGAAATTATCCCCTTCCACCTTGACAAGAAATAAGGGGGAAAGGAAGAGAATGAGAATACTCCATTGTACAATTCTTCTGGCAAGAGTCCATTTTCGAATCCCACGTGGCTTCTTAACCATATAATCATCCCTAACCTTAAGGTTTTGTGATATCCTTCTCGTCTTTCATTTCCTCTTTTACACTCTTTATATCTTCTTCAACCTCTGAAACTAGCTCACGAGTTGAATTTTTAAATTCCTTTAAGGTGGTTCCTACAGCCCGGCCTAATTCTGGAAGCTTCTTCGGACCAAAAATAATAAGGGCCAAGACGAGAATGATAATAAGTCCGGGGATTCCAATATTTGATAGCATATTCAAAACTCCTTTTTTTGATCGGCTGCTTCTGAATAATTTCATGACAGCATCAGGTTATGGTAGATGGAGAAATGTAAACCCCTTTGGCCTCTGAGATGCAATGAGAAACACAAAGGCCACAGCCATTGCAATTTTCCTTTAAGATTACTGGCTTGCCATCCTGAAGCTTAATCGCATTCTCTTTGGGACAGGCATGTACACAGTAATCACACATCACATCCTTATAGGTCAGACATGTTTGGGGATTAATTCTTGCATAGCCAATGCTATTGGCTGCACCAAAATGTAAAGCATCCGTCGGACATATATCGATGCATTTATGGCAAAACGTGCAAGGACTTTCATTCGGATCGATGTAGGGCGTATTCACGAGCTTGGCCCCCTGGGAAATGGAAAACAGCTTAATAATTCCTTCAGAACAAGCTTCCTTACATAAACCACAACGATTGCATGCTGTGAGGAAATCTAACTCATTATTTGTTCCAGGTGGTCGAAAAAACTCGCGATCCAAATCAAGCTGAGGGGCAAGAAAGTTTCCAAGAAAGCCAACAGCTCCCTCCAGGTTCAAGGAAAAGAATTGCCTTCTGTTCATTCTCTCACTCATAGCCAATCAGCCGCTTGCTGACAAAAAGGGTCCTCCTCAAAGTTGCTGTATACTAAGCAGATCGTTAGAATCCCGTCAATCTCTTTGAAGGAATCCGCAATTTTATAGCTTTGATCAGCTGTTTCTGTTTCAAGAGTGATCACGATTTTGTAGTCTTCTTCGATATGATGAACCTCGACACCCTCTTTTTTTGCTAACTCCTCTGCAGCTAAGAAAGCTTTTCCAGGTACTGTTTCTAGATAGAGGCCTGAAATGACCATGCTGTCGTCCCCCTCCTTTAAATGTTCAGCCTATCCCCCAATGCGGAAGACAGGCTCGTTCTTTAGGCTGTGTTGATTTTAGCCTGATACGTGTGCGTGAACGGGTTTTATTCGGTACGAATAACGTAAGTGAACGTACACGGATAAGGCGCTATATAGAATAACAAAATATAACTGAGCTTTTCTTAAATCTGTTAAGTTCTTAATGCTTTTGTTACTCTTCACTATTAAAGGCTGATTTTGTATCATTCTGCTGTCCATGGCATTGAATACAGTTGTCTCTAAAGATCGCCTTTGTTCTATCATTATCATAATAATGGTTTTCAGGAATTTCCCTTGCCCCGGTTGTCTCAGGTGTCGCATGGCACAGCAAGCAGCTATCCTGACGTTGCTCTGGATTCCAACGATCAATATGGTCAGCTGGCTGCATTGGAGGTGTTCCTAGTAAAACCATGGTTGAAGCATCTTCACGTCCCTCGGATTCGAGCTGAGGAATTGTCACCTGTTGGCTTGCTGTGCTTGAATCTTTTGCTGCGTCTTCACCTGCAGCCTCATTAGATTTACCAATCATGGCTGTTCCAATAGCTAATCCAATAACAAGTATGAAGCCTAGTAGAAATAGATACTCTTTTTTCATCGTTAGACCCCCTTATGCTTTGACAATCTTGACTGCACATTTTTTGTAGTCTGGCTGTTTGGAAATAGGGCAATAGGCATCGAGTGTGACAAGGTTGATTAAGGTTTCTTCCGCAAAAAACGGGACGTATACCAATCCTTTTGGCGGATTACCTCTTCCTTTCGTCGTCGCCTTCACCTCTACTTCACCACGACGAGAAATGACCTTGACCATGTCACCTGTCTTAATTCCCATGGCTTCTGCATCCTCCGGATGGATTTCACAGAAGGCTTCTGGAACAGCTCTGTGCAGTTCAGGAACACGTCTTGTCATCGAACCGCTGTGCCAATGCTCAAGGACACGACCCGTACAGAGCCAGAATGGGTACTCCGCATCTGGAATCTCGGCTGCGTCCTCAAATGGTCTAAAGAATACAGATGGACGATGGTCCTCAGATTTATAGAAATCGATGTCCATGTATTTTCCTACTTCTCCAAATTCTTCAACCCCATACTGGTCATAGCCATCCTCTTGCTTGCCGTGAACATAGCGCCAGTTTGTTTCCACCCATTTACCGTCAACATTTCGAACTGGCCAGCAGATCCCATGCTGTTTGAAGTATTCATCGTATGGAGCCATTTGCTTAGCCTTTAATTTTAACTTTTTGCCTAATTCTTGAATCTCTGGGTTATCGCTCTCATGTGGATTTGTGAAGGCACGATATTCCTCCCAAAGAATCTTATTCACTTCATGCTCATCTTCTAGCAAATCGTTTTTGCTAGCATCCCAAATTTTGCCGAACAACACGTCAAATGCTGGCTTGTCACCGATTTTCCTGCCCTCAAGGACCCGTTTGGCAATTTGTACAATCGCCCATAAATCCCATTTTGCTTCTCCTGGTGGCTCTGTACATTTTTCAAACACATTCGTTCTTCGCTCAGCATTTCCGAATTGTCCTTCTCTTTCTACCCACATCGCTGCTGGGAAGACAACATCCGCCATTTCAGTTGAGCGTGTTGGGTACACCTCAGAGACGACAATGAATCCATCAAGTACACCCTTACCATCTGGATCGTTTCCTCTAAAACGGTTGAGCTTTGGCATCGTTTGTCCCCAGTTATTAGACATGCTCCAAAGGAATTTCACATTTCCTTTTCCTAATTCACGGAACATCTTAACAGTATGATAGCCTGGCTTTTCGATAGGGTCTAAATAACCTTTCGGCAGATTCCAGATTAATTCTGTATAATGTCTATGCTCAGGGTTAGCAACTACTAGATCAGAAGGTAGGCGGTGAGAGAATACTCCAACCTCCCTCGCTGTTCCACAAGCACTTGGCTGTCCAGTTAAAGAGAAAGGTCCATTTCCTGGTTTGCTAATTTTTCCGGTTAAAAGATGAATATTGTAGACAAGATTATTGATCCATGTTCCTCTTGTATGCTGATTCATTCCCATCGTCCAAAGGGACATGATTTTCTTCTTCGGATCAGCGAATTCCTTTGCTAATGCTTCAATATCGGCAGCAGGGACACCTGAGATCTCTTCTGCTTTTTCGAAGGTATATTCACTTACCATCTGCTTATATTCTTCAAAGCTGATCTCCCAAGCCTTGTCAGCTGATTTTCCAGGTTCCGTTGCATCATAGTCATCTTTGATGGAATGGCCAAGATTTTCTGTGCCAGCCTTGAATTTTAAATGTGTGTCCACGAACTTTTTATCATAGAGTTCGTTTTGAATTAAGTAGTTGGCAATCGCATTAGCAATCGCTAAATCGGATTGTGGTCTAAACACCATGACGACATCAGCCGTTTCTGACGTTCTTGACCTTCTTGTCGTAATATCATAATGCTTGACACTTGGGCTGCTTAGCTTATGGGCAGTTAGGCGGGAGTACAAGACTGGGTGCATCTCTGCCATGTTTGCTCCCCATGTAACAAAGACATCTGCTTCATCCAAATCACGATAGGAGCCCATTGGCTCATCTGATTGGAAGGTTGTCATAAATCCAGTTACCGCACTGGCCATACAGAGACGAGCATTCGGATCAATATTATTGCTTAGGAGCCCTGCCTTCCATAACTTAACGGATGCGTAGCCCTCCATGATGGTCTGCTGTCCAGAACCCCAAAAGGCTATGGATTTTGGATCCTTATCATAGTTTTCCTTAAGCTTGCTTGCAACGAGGTCAAGTGCCTCCTCCCAAGTAGCCTCTCTGAAGCCTTCCATCGTTCCTTTCTTCGACTTGTCTTCCCGGATCAGCGGCTTTGTTAAGCGGTCCTTACCGAAGAGAATTTTTCCGACATAGAAGCCCTTAATACAATTTAGGCCTCGACTTGATCGGTTATCTGGATCACCTTTCGTTGCGACAACTTTTCCATCCTTAATTCCGACTAGAACCCCGCAGCCTGTACCACAAAAGCGGCAGACCGTCGACTTCCATTCATCCGGCTCTACAGTCTCTTGGGCAGTAGCAGTTGAGGTTTTTGGCTTCCCCTCTTCCTTTTTACAGCCAGCAACAGCTAAAGTAGCGGAAATTGCCGTAGCCTTTAGCAAGCTTCTTCTTGTCAGTTCCATGATTCCTTTTCCTCCCTTTTTTGTAAGAGATTAATCAAAAAGATAATTTTAAAGTGACAAATGCCACTCGATTCCAGCAAGCGATATTGCAAAAAAAATTAGAAGATCCCAGATATCTCACGAGGCTTGACTCTAATGGCCAAAGGATTGTCAATGACACAGCGTTGCTCGCATATCCCACAGCCGACACATTTCTCCTCATCGATCACTGGAGCAAAAATGGCATGGATGTTATCATCTGGCTTTAGATGAATATCAAGCTTGATCGCTTCATCAATTAATGGGCACTCGCGATAACAGACCTCGCAACGCATCCCTTTGTATGCGATGCATGCCTCAGTATCAATAACTGCCACACCCATATTGACATCGCTTACATCCGAGATCCCATGCAGGGCATCTGTTGGACACACTTCCACACAGGGAAAATCCTTGCATAGCATACATGGACTCTCACGTGCTACAAGATAAGGAGTGCCTATTCCGAGCCCAAGCTTCTCAGTTCCCATGAGAATCGAATCATACGGACAGGCTTGGTTGCATTTCCCACATCGTATACATAATGCAAGAAATTCATCTTCATCTGCTGCCCCCGGCGGACGTAAAACTGCCTTACTTCCACCCTTCATCATATTTAGGAGCTCATACGCTGCAAAACCACCGATCAGTAATTTAGCAAGCCCTTTCCCTTTCATAGCCTCACACCCTAATTTTGTTAAGTGGCTTATTCACATGTTAGATTTTTCCCACAACTATTTCTGTGATATTTTCCACAAAGTCAAAAAGTTCACAAATCTCTAACAATCTTGTCCAAATTCCAAACAAGAGGGGCGAAAAAATAAGTTCACAATATATCCATAGTATTTTCATCGCTAATTACTTATCTTTAATGATGGGAGGTTGTGACGTGAAAAAAATATATATTATTTGTGGAGTTGTAGTAGCTATCGGTATCATTGCTGGAATATCTTTTTTCATCATTCGAGATCAAACATCTGTTATTCCTGAAAATATCGAATTAGTCACGATGAACAATGAGCAGTATAAGTTCTCTGAATCGGAAAAGAAAATGAAGGTCGTTGAGTTTATGTACACGAATTGTCCAGACATTTGCCCAACAACAACTCTGAAGATGAACATGCTGAAGAAGGATTTACAAGATGCTGGAGTATTTGGAGATAAAATTCAATTCTTGACCATTACGATTGACCCTTATCGCGATACGCCAGAGGAACTAATAAAATATATGAAGAATTTCGAAGTGGAAGATGATGGGAATTGGATTTTCCTTACTGGTGACCAAAAGAATATTAAGAGGGACATCAAACAAATTGAAGAATTAGCTGGGACCTTTCAATTCCAGTTCAGAGATCCAGGTGATGGATTCTTTATTCATTCCACATTCGTTTACCTATTAGATGAAAACAACCGTTTCATCAAACGTTTCCCAATGGGAGAAGAGTTCAACAGAAAAGAAATATTCGACAAAATTATGAAGAAGCTTGACTAATGAAGGCTCATTTCTTAATACAAGGCTGGGTTAATGTTCAGTTGTAATATTAGCCATATGTGTGAACGGGTTTTGCTCGGTACGAGCAACGTAGTGAACACATGCACATATGGCGGTATCAAGAGCAACATTAATATTTAACAGCACCTAATACAAAAAGGAAGCGATGTTCGCTTCCTTTTTACATTATGCGATATTTTGCTGTTAGAAAAAAGCCAAACTAATTCGATGGAGCCGCTTGCTGCTTTAGAACAATGAGTGTCTTAGAGCGAGGTTTTGTGATACTTGCCTTAATACCAGATTTTTTTAGACGATCGACGAGCTCAATTAATTTCTTCCTGTCCATCTCCAAAACTCCTTTTCCGTTCCTTGTTGTCTTTATTGTAAACAACAAATATGAATAAACTATGAAAAAATGAAAAAAATTTATTAAGGAGTTAATTTTAATTTCTTTCCTTTATAGTTCTGAATGGTTGTCTCGTGATAATCGCCATCTACCCAGGATTTCATTTGGTTATGATACCAATCATTAAGCACATGACCGGATTGCCCTGGCCCTACTAGATGGTAACCCTTCGTAAGATCATCGGTATCGATGACAAATCGCCATGAGCCCCCGTGATTGACCGTACCATCATCCTTAAATGCCGCTGCCTGAACCGTTACCTGACTACCACCGACTGGCATTCTTCCACTATTGTTGAAGAGAACGTTTAGCGGGCTAACACTGGATAGCGGATGCGGGAAATAGACCTGGTGATAGTCGCCCCATTTCCATTTTTCCATCTTCTTCCCGTACTCTTCTTCCAAATCAGAAAGCACGCGGAGCAGAGATTCCTCCAAGACCTTCTTCAATCCACCATGTTCGTCTATCCATGGACCAGGGGTGCCCGATGCCGCTCTACGAATCAATTCGTCCACAGCTTGTCTTCTTCCACCGAAGAGTCCTAATGTTTCCTCTGGAATCTCTTCTTCAAAGAGAACATCCTGAATCTCTCTCGTCCATAGATTAAAAATAAGTGGTGCAGCTCTCTTGGCATCGTCGACAAAATCCCAATCCTTTAAAATTGACAGGGCTTCTCGTACTCTTGTATCCTTTGAATCTTTTAGCTGCTCCGTGAATAATGGCACGAACTCTCTAGCTTGTAGATTCATTTTATCCATTTGGAGTGCCATCATATCTTCGACAGTGATTTTGTCATCCTTGGATAAAACCTCTTGGATTCTCATCTGCCGGAAGGGCTGTGCCCAATCATGGCTGATATGGTACGGATACTTATCGCTAATCACCTTATTATTTGCTGTAGAAATGAAGCCTTCTTTTGGATTGACGACGGTTGGCAATTCGTCAAAAGGAATATAATCAACCCAGCCATACTCATCTGTCCAGCCTGGAACTGGCAGAAGTCCATCCCCTTTTTTGCGAATCGGAATTTTCCCGTTTGCTTTGTAGGCAATTGTTCCATCCTTAGCAGCAAAGACGAAATTCTGTGTTGGCGTATGAAATCCTTCGAGCGCTTGCTCAAATTCATCCCAGTTCGTCGCCTTATTCATATTCATAACAGCCTCAAGCTCAGTCGACGGCTGTAGCGCTGTCCATTGGAGAGAAAGAACGTTCTCCTTGCCACTTTCGGCAGCGAACTCGGAAATGACCGGGCCATGGCGAGTGACCACAACCTCATAATCTTCGGGCTTTTCATCCTTTATCTTGATTTCATATTTAATTACATCCGCTTTTTCCCACTTGTCATTGTAAAGAAATTCATATTTATTGTCCGGGTTTCTTTTTTCAATATACAAATCTTGAACATCTGGTCCAGTATTTGTTACTCCCCAGGCAACATCCTCATTATGACCAAGAATGATCCCTGGAATGCCTGCAAAGATGACGCCGCTCACATTGACGGTTGGAGCTTCCAAATGCATTTGATACCATATAGAAGGTGTTGATAATGATAAATGAGGATCATCTGCCAGAATCGGCTTCCCTGACTCCGTTCTTTCCCCGCTCACAACCCAGTTGTTACTTCCGTTAAATTCATGAGGAATCACTGCGGTTGCGAAGCTTGACTCAATATCGAGCTCATTCTTACCTATTATATAAGGCGCATTTGTAGGATATGTAGGGAATAAATCTAGAGCTTTTTCCTTTGAAAAATTCTGTAGTAAGTAATAGCGAAACGCTTGATTCTCCCAATGCCCTCCTAAATCAAAGGCCATGTATTTCCCAATGGTTAAAGAATCTACAGCTGTCCATTTCTCTGGCGTATAGCCTAGTAGCTTAAATTCAAGGGGCCACTTTCCATTTGCTTTCAATTCTTCTATATACAAATTGACCCCTTCTGCAAACTTCTCTAGTACCTTCTTCGCCTCCTCTGAGTATCCTCCATAGGATGCCTCGGCCGCTCTTCTAAGGCCAAGCGTGAGAAAATACTTATCATTGTTCAGTGCTGCTCCTCCAACCACTTCACTTAAACGGCCAGAGGCTTGGCGCCGACTTAAATCCATCTGAAATAAGCGATCCTGGGCTTGAACATAGCCTTGCGCTATATAAAGATCGTCCTCATTCTCCGCACGAATATGTGGAATTCCATCCTGATCTCTAACCACTTCGACAGGATTCTGTAGTGCGGGTAACCGTATCTCCCCTTCCACAACTGGATGTGTTCGAACAATATAAGCATAGAGTCCTATCACAAGGGCAATGATCAATGCCACTAAACTGACCGCAGCCCAGCCTAATATCTTTCTCCAGCGTTTCCCCTTTCTAACGGTTGTTTCTAATGATGCTTCCATCGTGATTCCCCCTTTGTTCGAGACTATTTTCGACTGCCTGGTAAAAAGAATGATTTTTTAGAAAATAGTCCACCTAATCATTTCGAGAAATAATGGCGAATTCCTTCATTATTTCTACTAAAGGTTATTTTCGTACAGCTTGTGGTTTTTGCAATGGTCCAAGTGCCGACCATTGCCTTTCATACTAATTCTGTACCACGCACGAAGGAGGATGGCCCTTTTCTCGTTCTTTTGATCATTTAACGGCTGGAAGAATTTTAATTTCGTCTATAGTTCTCATTCAAAAGCAACAAAGATTGAGAAAAGAGCCATTCTTAAAAAAGACAATCCTCCCTTTCTAGTGGATAAGATGTTATAATGTGAGATATTGCTTATTTGGAGGCTAGATGAATCAATGATTACTGTTACAGATGTTAGTTTGCGATATGGCGATCGGAAGCTTTTTGAAGATGTGAATATCAAATTCACACCTGGAAACTGCTATGGGTTGATTGGAGCAAACGGTGCTGGAAAATCCACTTTTTTAAAAATATTATCAGGCGAGATTGAAGCTCAAACTGGGAGCGTTCATCTCGGACCAGGAGAAAGACTGGCGGTTTTGAAACAAAACCACTTTGAATATGAGGAAGAGGAAGTTCTTAAGGTTGTCATTATGGGGCATACTCGCCTTTTTGAAGTCATGCAGGAAAAAGACGCCATCTATATGAAGCCAGATTTCACTGATGAGGACGGGATGAAAGCCGCTGAGCTCGAGGGTGAGTTTGCTGAATTGAATGGTTGGGAAGCGGAATCTGAAGCGGCCATTCTTTTAAAAGGATTAGGAATTGCAGAGGAACTTCATACGAAGAAAATGGCAGACCTATCAGGTTCGGAGAAGGTTAAGGTATTGCTTGCGCAAGCTCTATTTGGCAAGCCCGACGTACTCCTTCTTGACGAGCCAACAAACCATCTTGATATTAAGGCCATTCAATGGCTTGAGGAATTCCTCATTAACTTTGAGAATACCGTCATTGTCGTTTCCCATGATCGTCACTTTTTGAATAAGGTTTGTACCCATATTGCCGATCTCGACTTTGGTAAAATCCAAATTTATGTTGGAAACTATGACTTCTGGTATGAATCAAGCCAGCTCGCACTCAAAATGGCGCAGGATCAAAATAAGAAAAAAGAAGAGAAAATTAAAGAACTACAGGCATTTATTGCTCGATTTAGTGCCAATGCATCTAAATCGAAGCAAGCAACCTCTCGTAAAAAATTGCTCGACAAAATTCAGTTAGATGATATTCGTCCATCCTCTCGTAAATACCCTTATGTAGCCTTTACACCAGAGCGTGAAATCGGGAATGACCTTCTACGTGTAGAGGGATTAACCAAAACGATTGATGGGGTAAAAGTACTGGATAATATCAGCTTTGTCATGAACAAGGACGATAAAATCGCTTTAGTAGGTAAGGATGAACTTGCCAAAACAACCTTATTTAAGATTTTGATGGGCGAAATGGAGCCGGATAGCGGTACGTTCAAATGGGGAGTAACAACGTCTCAGGCGTATTTTCCAAAGGATAACTCCGCTTATTTTGAGAATAGCGAAAAAAATCTTGTCGATTGGCTCCGCCAGTTCTCGCCGAACGACCAAAGTGAGAGCTTCCTTCGCGGCTTCTTAGGAAGAATGCTATTTTCTGGGGAAGAGGTTCTCAAAAAAGCAAGTGTGCTTTCAGGGGGAGAAAAGGTCCGCTGCATGCTGTCGAAAATGATGCTGAGCGGTGCGAATGTGCTTCTTCTTGATGAACCAACGAACCATTTAGATTTGGAATCGATCACAGCGCTAAATAACGGCTTGATCAACTATAAAGGCTCATTAATTTTTGCTTCCCACGACCATCAGTTCATTCAAACGATTGCGAATCGTATTTTGGAGCTGACACCTAGTGGATTAGTGGACAAACAAATGACCTACGATGAATATTTAGAGAATGAAGAGCTGCAAAAGCAGGTTGCGAGTATGTATGCTTAAGAAATGGAGAGGGTCCGCACGAATTGGACCCTCTTTTTCTCTACTTTTTTGCAAGAATTCTAATATATTTGCGTTAATTTCGATTTATTTACGTTAAATCTCATATATTTGCGATACGCAAATTCCGTTACATATTCTTCTTTTTCTTCCGTGCTGATGATTTTCTCTTACCATCTAGCTCCATATTGGTGGTCCCTTGCCCTTCCACCTCTGGAGCGCTTAAACCGATCGTTGATGGGTCTTTTTTTCGCTTTGACATCTTCATCCACCTCCATGCTTACTTTCTCAAAATCCCCACCCTTTTATGCAGTATAATATTTCATATTTTACACATTCTACAATTGGAGGAGGTGTGGATAGATGGCGAAAATTGGAGTTGAATATTCCCTTCAGAATGTTCAGCAGGCTCTTCGTGAGAAAGGCTATGATGTTGTCAATTTAAGCAAAGAAGCAGATGCAAATGGGTGCGACATGTGTGTCATTACTGGTTTGGATTCCAATGTGATGGGGATGCAGGACACCGTTATTCAAGGTCCAGTCATTGAGGCAAATGGCCTGACTGCTGATGAGGTTTGCGAAAAAGTTGCCCAGAACCTACAATAAGTTTCGAACATATCCCAAGACTAAAGAGCAATTTCTTTAGTCTTTTTTTTATTTATAGACAAGTTTCCTCTACTGACAAGCATATAGTGGTAGTGGACAACTATTGGGGGTGTATCACTATGCAATTTATTGTATTAAAGAAAAACTCTCTTATCTTCTTTTCCTTCATTGTTCTCACGATTGTCGCAAGCTCCATCTGGTTATTGACAAAAAAAGAAAGCGTCACAACCTTTCATCCATCCGATAAAATGAGAGAGATTTCGATTGTTACGGCTGAATTTAAGACAACAACAAAGGACGGCAAAGAAATCGAGGCCTATCGCTGGGACCCTGGTACCATCTATGTTGAAAAGGATGAAAAGGTTCTTTTAAGGATTTACGGGGTTAATGGCCAGGAGCATCCATTCATCATTGAAGGAACAGACATTAAGGGAACGGTTAAAAAGGGAGAGGAAACGGCCGTGGAGCTTCAATTTAAAGAAGAAGGCATCTACAGGCTTGTTTGCATGTCACATCCTGACAAAGGAAGCAGCGGGCCAATGATTGCGAACATTATCGTGGATTAGGGAGGCAAAAGGGAGGAATCAGAGCCTCCCTTAATTAATCAGTGAAATCAAATCCTTTCGGCGATATACACTTAGCACGATTCCGATTAAAAAGGAATGTAGTACAGTGGGCATTAAACCGTAGCTAAAGAATGGCAGTGAGACACCAACGAAGGGTAAAACGCCTATCGACATAAGAATGCTCCAGCTAAATGAAAGGGTATACAGGGTTACAGCTCCTACGGTTAGAAGCTTTCCATATGGATCATGGAATGATTTAAGGTTAAGAATCATGCGAACACTTAAACCGACAAGAAGCAGTACAAGGATACCTGCTAAAAGCCAGCCAAATCCATAGGTAGTCGTTACGAAAATAAAATCGGTATGTGCTTCCGAAATCTTAAACCCTTCCTTCGGCAATGCCTGACCAAACCAGCCTGCATTTCCCATATATTCCTTCGCCTTTGTACCTAAATATCCATAGGTATGGGTATATTCATCTGGATTAAGAAAGGCCTTAAACCGCACTAACATATATGGTTTTTTCATGGCTGTAAATACTGCACTTACTACTGCCAAAGAACCAATCATCCCCGTAAAAAGATATTTTTCCCTTTTTTGCAGCGGGCTAAACCAAGTCATCACCACGATTAGTACGGTATAAAGTAAAACAAGGAAGAGATTCGCTGCGGGCAAAAGTAGTAGCACGGAGAGAACATACAACAACACAAGCTTCCACCAGCTATGGGACAGGTTCACCCTTACACTCTTTTCGGTACCAGGTACCTCAAGGCCAATTTTTAACCATATGTCTCTCCGAATTTTGCTTAGGATGCCTGCCCAAGCCAGCAAAAATATCGGCAATGTGGACGAAGCTTCAATGGTAAAGGTGGCAATATGTAGAAATGGCCTTCCATTGATCATCAAGGAAAAGGGAGAGAAATTCAGCACCAGCAAAAAAATAATGCCGATTCCATAAAACCCGTAACCAAATTTTAAAAATTTTCGATAATCAAAAAACATACATGCTAGTAAAATGACAATTCCCATGATGGAGAAGATCGTCTTTCTCATCACTAAATCCATTTGATAAGAATCCTGCAAATAAATCAATGGCAACATGCTAAAGCCAATCAACACGGCAAAGCCAGCAACCGTAAACCAATCGATTTTCGGTTTATGAAGCCTGTTCATTTTCTGACCTAATAGGGTTGAATCCCCCATTTGCTTGATCGCTATTGCTTCTGCTTCGTCCTCGGCTTTTCCTTTTTTTATCGCATCTGCCTTTGCTGCTTGCAAATGATTTTCTAATTCCAGCTTCACAAAACCTCTCGCTTCCTTGGAGCGGATATGCGAGAGCACTTCCTTTATATAGGCTTGAATAGGCATCTATACCCCTCCTTCTGCCAATTTCTTTAGAAGGGAAGTTCCAGTCATCTGTTCTTCCTCCAAAACAAGTCGCTTTTTCCCTTTGGTTGAAATTTGATAGTATTTTTCTCCATTCTCCCATGTCGATGTAAGGTAGCCTGCCCCCTCAAGCTCATGCAGAAGGACATACAACATCCCTTCATTTTCGGCAAAATTCTTAACTCCTCTAGCGATGAGTGCTTGGCTCACTTCATATCCGGTCTTACTCGTTTGCAATAGCTGGAGAACATCCAGTTCAGGATTCTTTTTCTCATTAAGTTTGGCAAGAATATTTGAACGATGTTTTTCTGAGAAAACCACATCCTTAAAAACGGTTTGATTCATCGTATTTTTAAGCTTTTTTAATTGCTCTTCCATTAAATCCGCCCCCTAAGCTTCGTCTGTAGGATTTCCTTCGCCCGTTTTAGCCTCGTTTTAAGCGTATTTTGATTGACTCCTGTGATGCCTTCCATTTCTTTAATCGTGAGCTCGGCAAAATAATGAAGATAGATCACCTCACGATATTTCATCGGCAAATTCATCACCTCTTTAGCAAGAAGATCCTCTTCATCCCGCTGAATGACTTCCGCTTCAACGGTCTCTCTCTTTGTGACCGATTCCTTCGCTAATGTTTCTGAGATCACGATTTTTCGGTAATTCCAGCTTCGTAGATAATCCTTGCAATGATTAATGGCGATTCGCCATATCCACGTTTTGAGAGATGACCTCTGCTGATATGTATCGATTCGCTCATATATCTTCAAAAATATTTCCTGTGTTAATTCCTCCGCAACTGCATGATTTTTAACATAGGAATAGACAAGCTGCAAAATATCTTGCCCGTAGCGATCCATTAATTCTATTAACAACTCTTCTCTGTCTATTGCTTGGCTTCCTTCTATAAGAAATTCATTCACACCAAATTGCCCCCTATTTGTTGCTTCTGTCTATTCGACGAATCTCGTTCATGAATGGTTTGATCTACATTATACATTTTTTACTGTTAAATTATGTTTTCATTAAAACTTCTATTTTTTCCTCTAGTATTAATGATTTATTACTATTACAATGATGTTAATAGATATTGAAATTTCCCTATATAACAGTTTGTGATTCTCTAGAAAAAGTTATAGTACAGTTTTATTAAGAACGGAAAATGACCCACCCCGAAATACCCAATTTAATTAGAGTTCATAATAATTTCACAAAAAATATTATAACATGTGATTTTTTTCACATGAAATCTGTTACACTCAAATTATAGTATTAGTGTACTAACTGTTGTATAGACAAAAATAATAATAAGAGGTGTTCTATCATGGAACAATGGAAAGGTTTTTCATCAGGTGTTTGGCAAAAAGAAGTGAATGTTCGTGACTTTATTTTAAGAAACTATTCTCTTTATGAAGGAAACGATACCTTTCTAGAAGGTCCTACTGAAGCAACAACCAAGCTTTGGGAGCAAGTGATGGATTTATCAAAGCAGGAGCGTGAAAATGGTGGCGTTCTTGATATGGATACTGAAATTGTTTCAACCATTACTTCACATGGTCCTGGTTACCTAGACAAAGACTTGGAAAAAGTCGTTGGTTTCCAAACTGACAAACCATTCAAACGCTCTTTGCAAATTTTTGGTGGCGTCAGAATGGCGAAACAATCTCTAGCTGAATATGGATTCGAATTAAATAAAGAGGTTGAAAAAACGTTTACTGAATATCGCAAAACTCATAACCAAGGAGTTTTTGATGCTTATACAGAAGAAATGAGAAAAGCTCGTCACGTAGGAATCATCACTGGACTTCCAGATGCTTATGGACGCGGCCGCATTATCGGTGACTACCGTCGCGTGGCGCTTTACGGTGTCGACTTCCTCATGCAGGAAAAGCAAAAGGATTTTGCAGCTACGTCTTCTATTATGACCGAAGATGTGATCAGATTAAGAGAGGAAATGAGCGAGCAGTACCGTGCTCTAAAAGAGCTAAAAGAAATGGCATTAAGCTATGGCTTTGATATTTCTAAGCCTGCTAATAATACCCTTGAAGCATTCCAATGGCTCTATTTCGCCTATCTAGCTGCCGTTAAACAACAAAATGGTGCGGCAATGAGCTTAGGTCGAATCTCTACCTTCCTTGATATTTATATTGAAAGAGACCTACAAAATGGAGTATTAACAGAGAAGGAAGTTCAAGAAATTGTCGACCATTTCGTAATGAAGCTTCGCCTTGTGAAATTCGCTCGCACAAATGAATATAACGAGCTATACAGTGGAGACCCTACATGGGTAACTGAGTCCATCGGTGGGATTGCAAATGATGGTCGTCCGCTAGTGACTAAGAACTCATTCCGATTCTTACACACATTGAGAAATCTTGGTCCAGCTCCAGAACCAAACTTAACGGTTCTTTGGTCAACTCGCCTTCCAGAGAACTTTAAGAAATTCTGTGCGAAGATTTCCATCGATACAAGTGCGATTCAATACGAAAATGATGATATCATGCGCCCTGAGTACGGCGATGATTACGGAATTGCTTGCTGTGTATCCGCTATGGAAATCGGAAAGCAAATGCAATTCTTCGGTGCACGTGCGAACCTTGCGAAGGCACTTCTATATGCCATTAACGGCAATGTGGATGAAAAACACAAAGTTCAGGTCGGACCAGCTTATGCCCCTATTACTTCTGATGTCCTTAACTACGATGAAGTGATGGAGAAATTTGATAAGACAATGGAATGGCTTGCAGGCCTTTACATTAACACTTTGAATATCATCCATTATATGCATGACAAATATAGCTATGAGAGCATCGAAATGGCACTACATGATACGAAAATTCTTCGTACGATGGCAACAGGAATTGCAGGACTAAGTGTGGTTGCCGACTCCTTAAGTGCGATTAAATATGCAAAGGTTAAACCAATTCGCGACGAAAACGGCTTAGCGGTTGATTTTGAGGTAGAAGGTGACTTCCCTAAATACGGGAACAATGATGACCGTGTGGACAGCATTGCGGTTGAGCTTGTGGAAAGCTTCATGAAAAAGCTTCGTAAGCACCCAACCTATCGTAACTCTGTTCATACAATGTCCATCCTAACCATCACTTCAAACGTCGTGTATGGTAAGAAAACAGGAAATACTCCTGATGGCCGCCGTGCTGGCGAACCATTTGCACCAGGAGCAAACCCAATGCACGGCCGTGATACAAAGGGTACACTTGCTTCCCTAACATCTGTAGCCAAATTACCTTATGCCTACGCAATGGATGGTATTTCAAACACCTTCTCCATCGTACCAAAGGCATTAGGTAAAGAAGATGAGGTTCGTGTTCAAAACTTAGTCAGCATTTTGGATGGCTATGCTGTGAAACAAGGACATCACTTAAATGTTAACGTGTTGAACAAGGAAACATTATTAGACGCTATGGAGCATCCAGAGGAATATCCACAATTAACGATTCGTGTCTCTGGATACGCAGTTAACTTCATCAAGCTTACAAAAGAACAGCAGCTCGATGTTATCAATAGAACCTTCCATGGTTCATTATAAGAAAAGCGCAAGCGCCTTGCTCATCGCCGTACAAACTGGAGGGGCTTCGACTGAGATAAAGGAATCACGAAGAGCGATAGCGATTCGATGATGACTTATCGTAGGGAGGAGACCCGAAGTTTGATAGGCGATAGGCGCTGGAGCTAGACAGTTCTCAAAGTCGAAATTTATACTTTCTTATATTATAAGAAAATCAAAATTTGAGGGGAGGAATCCTCCCCTCTCCCTCACCTGAAAGGAGATAGCATCATGAACGGAAACATTCACTCAATCGAAACCTTTGGTACGGTAGATGGGCCTGGGATTCGCTACGTCATTTTTACTCAAGGATGCCTATTGCGCTGTCAATTTTGCCATAATGCGGACACTTGGGAAATTGGAATCGGTAAGCAAATGTCTGTTTCCGAAATCATCGACGATCTTAAATCCTATCTTCCTTTCATTGAAGCATCAGGGGGCGGAATTACGGTATCAGGTGGTGAACCACTGCTGCAAATCCCCTTCCTTATTGAATTATTTAAGGAATGTAAAAAACTTGGTATTCATACCACAATTGATTCATCTGGGGGCTGCTATTCCCATGCCGAACAGTTTCAGCAGAATTTAAAAGAACTACTGCAATATACCGATTTGATTTTACTTGATTTAAAGCATATCGACCGGAAAAAGCATAAAAATCTGACTGGAATGGCAAATGATCACATCATCGAATTTGCCCAATATCTATCAGACCAAAATGTGCCTGTTTGGATTCGCCATGTGTTAGTACCAACTGTTACAGATGATGAAGCCGACCTACGTAAGCTTGGCGAATTTATCAGTACGCTCAAAAATGTTCAAAAGGTGGAGATCCTCCCCTATCACCAGCTTGGAGTATACAAATGGGAAGCGCTTGGCTTGGAATATCCGCTAAAGGATATTCAACCACCGAGTGAGGAAGCAACCGCTTTAGCTCAGAGGATTTTAACGGAAAAACTCTCGTAATTTTATGTTTGGTGCCCGACTATATTGGGAAAGTGGATGAACAAAGGGACTCGAAAAACGAGTCCCTTTCCTTTTATTTCCACCAATCATCAAACATCGAGGCTGGTACATGTCGTTTATGCTTGGAAACGAGATAGCGTTTTTCAATTTTCTCAGCAATCTCAGGCGATACCTTTTTTCCTTCTAAATAGTCATCCAGCTCATCATAGGTTATCCCCAGCTCTGTTTCATCGGCCTGTCCTGGTGCTTGATCCAACAAATCCGCTGTAGGTACCTTTAGATAAAGACTTTCCTCCGCATTCAGCTCCTTCAAAAGTGCCTTTCCCTGCCTTTTCGTAAGGCCCGTTAACGGAACAACATCAGCTCCCCCATCTCCATATTTTGTATAAAATCCAGTCACAGCCTCTGCGGCATGATCCGTCCCGATCACAAGAAGATTATGCATCCCACCAATGGCATACTGGGCAATCATTCTCATACGGGCCTTTACATTGCCTTTATGGTAATCCCGAAGCTCTTCCCCATCCATAACATGATCATATTCTCGCTTCACCGCATCGACCGCTTCTTTTACATTAAATATATAGGATTCATCAGCCTGTATAAATTTAAGGGCTTTCTTTGCATCCTCTTCATCCTTCTGCGTCCCATAGGGAAGCCGAACAGCGATGAACTTCGCTTCATAGCCCTCTGCGCGCAGTTCTTCCACCGCAATCTGTGCTAGTCGCCCAGCTAGGGTGGAATCCTGACCACCGCTAATCCCCAGCACATAACCCTTGGCTTTTGTTTTTCTGGCATATTCCTTCAGGAAATCCACACGTTTTCGTATTTCTTCCTTTGGGTTGATACTAGGCTTAACAAATAATTCCGAAATAATCTGTTCCTGCAATGCCAAAAGAAATTACCTCCTTTTTAGAAGCCATTCTTCTTTAATTTTTTCTGGACCTCTTGGATATTCCTAATTTTGTTGTCCCAGCATTTTTGACTTAGATCCACTGGGTATTCCTCTGGATTTAGTGTTCGTTTGTATTCATCCCAAAGAAGCTCCAAATTTTCCTTGGCATATGATTGCATCTCCATTATGGACGGAGAATCATATACTAGCCTACCATCAACAAAAATATCCTTATGAAGCTCCTTCGCTTCAAAATTGGTCACAAATTTGCTTACATAGGTGTGAACGGGATGGAACATCTTCAGCCGTTCTTCTTCCTGTGGATTTTCATCATCTAAGGTAATATAGTCTCCTTCAGACTTGTGATTGGCCTTATTAATAATTCGATAGACCCTCTTCAAGCCGGGGGTTGAAACCTTTTCAGGGTTTCCGCTTATTTTTATCGTGTCCACCATTTCTCCATTTTCATCTTCAATCGAAGCAAGCTTGTAGACGGCTCCAAGCGCAGCCTGATCATAGGCCGTGATGAGCTTGGTCCCGATCCCCCAAGTATCAATCTGCGCCCCCTGGGCCTTTAAATTCATGATTGTATATTCATCCAAATCATTCGAGGCCACGATTTTTGCCTCACGAAATCCTGCGTCGTCAAGCATTTTCCTTGCCTTTTTAGAGAGATAAGCCAAGTCACCACTATCTAGGCGGATTCCGATGAAATTGATTTTGTCGCCAAGTTCCTTTGCGACTCTAATCGCATTAGGTACGCCCGATCTCAAAGTATCATAGGTATCAACAAGAAATACACAATTTTTATGACGTCTTGCGTATTTGTGAAAAGCTATGTATTCATCCTTATAGGCTTGAATCAAGGAATGAGCATGGGTTCCAGACACGGGGATGCCAAACTTTTTTCCAGCTCGAACATTGGAAGTCGAATTAAAGCCACCGATAAAAGCAGCCCGTGTCCCCCAGATGGCAGCATCCATTTCATGTGCTCTTCTTGTGCCAAATTCCATTGCTATCTCATCGCCAACGATATGCTTGATCCGTGCCGCTTTAGTGGCGATCAATGTTTGGTAATTCACAATGTTTAGGATAGCTGTTTCCACTAACTGGGCCTCTGCCAGCGGTGCCTCAACTCTGATCAATGGCTCATTTCCAAAAACGACTTCACCCTCAACCATGGAACGGATATTCCCTGTAAAGCGCAACGTCTTTAAATACTGGAGGAAGTCCTCCTTAAAGCCAGCTTCATTCCGTAGATAATCCAGATCCGTTTCTGTAAACCGAAAGTCCTTAATATATTCGATCACACGCTCCAGGCCCGCAAAAATAGCAAAGCCGTTCCCAAAGGGAAGCTTGCGAAAATAAACTTCAAACACAGCTTTCCGATTGTGGACACCATCCTCCCAATAGGTTTCCGCCATATTGATTTGGTATAGATCTGTGTGTAACGTTAAACTATCATCCTGATAGTGATGCATCATCCATCAGTCCTTCTTTCCTCAAATATTGATCCTGAATTATAAGGTTAGCTCCTTTGAGCTTACGATATTAATATGATAGGAATTTTTAAAATTCTTTAAGCTTGTTTCCGTTCCTTCCTCAAAGCCTGGAATAGAGCTCATGCAATCATCAAGTAAGTAAATTCTTGACGTGAAATCAACATCATCCTGGAAATGCTCCAGTATCTGCCTCAATGATTCCAACACACAATGGGATTTGGCTTCACCCGCCATGATGATTTTGTCATACCCCTTCATCATTTGGAGCAGCTCATTATTTACATAGTTATTTTTATCGTATTCCGGCTTAATGATTCCGTACATCTCACTAAGGGGATCCTTCCCTTTAACAATTTTGTATATCGGAGACTTTCTAGCAATGGAGTGAAAATGAATCATATTGGAAAATTGTCCTTCCAAAGCAGCCCCAAATGTGCCTTCAATGCAATGGAACGGCCAAATACAAAGCTTCATTCTTCCCTGCTGTTCTAATTGATGAACGTATTCTAAGCTTTCCTCTTGTCTTTCAACTGCACTCCACTTTCCAGCTCTAATATCCTCCTCAGAAATGATCGTATACGGCTCCGGATGATTTCCATCTTGGTCGACCCACCAGCTTGGATGGAAAATTTGCTGTGCATTATGGGTGTCAAGCGATATCGCTATTGTAGTAATCTTCTCCAAATTCGCATATAAAAATCGAAGTGTGTTCTCCACATCCTTATGGGAATTAGGAACGGCCAGCTCTCCATTTTCCAAAAAATCATTTTGAAAATCGATCCCGATGAACAGCACCTTCTGCTCGTCCGTGTTTGCTGATGGGAGATTTTCAGCTAATGCCAGTCTAAAAATGTCGTTATTTTTGATTGGATTATGTTTACCAATCGCTGATAAATCAATAATTTCTTCAAAATTCGTATTCATCCATCTTTCCCCCTCACCTATTTATTATGAATATTACCACTATCAATAAGCACTTTGCTATTGTTTTCCAATGATATTAGAAAAAAATGAGGGTAATGTCCATTTTACTGTTGACATATTTTTCTGAAGAATTTATATTCTTTATATGTAAACCAATCAATAAAACAAGTTGACATTAGAAAGGAGCATACAAAATGAATAAGGAACAAATCAAACTTAGATCCATGATCATAACCGCCCTTTTTGCGGCCATTATTGGTGTGATGGCCCAGTTAACCATTCCGCTTCCGCTTATTCCAATAACTGGACAGACATTAGCAATCGGTCTAGCTGCAACCATTCTAGGCTCTCGTTACGGAACGATCTCGGTCCTCTTATATTTAGCCATTGGGTCTGCAGGAGTACCCGTTTTTGCAGAGTTTTCCGCTGGAATATCCAAGCTTGTTGGTCCCACTGGCGGATTTTTAGTCGGATTTATTCCGGCGGCCTTTGTGATCGGATTTTATATGGAAAAACTCGGATTTACCATGATTAATGCGATTATTGCTAATATTATTGGGATGTTCATCACCCTATCATTTGGAACGATTTGGCTACAAATTTCGCTTGATTTGACATGGACTGCTGCTATGGCAAGTGGATTTACCCCATTTCTTATCGTCGGTGTCATTAAAGCTCTACTCGCTTCCTGGATTGGCATCATTGTAAGAAACCGCTTAATATCTGCGAACCTTCTATTCTCATCCAATCTTAACCAATCTGCCTAGTAAAGAGAGTCATCATTTTCAATGGTGGCTCTTTTTTTGACGGAAAAGCTCACGCCATGGTGCGAGTCATGCCAACAAAATTCTTTGAATCCTTTCTTCATCTCTATCGTATAACAACTACCATTGCATTTCCCGCTTTCTGCTCTTATACTGTTAGATGTTGCTCCTTAAATAGAGGTGAATTTATGATCGAGTCCTTATTAGATTTTATAAGTCTTTCAGCGATGTACTCCATCTATGGTGGACTATTTCTCATGTTCATCCACCTATTGTGGATTTGGAAGATTGAGATTCAATATATTTCTTCCAACCACACGGTTTCAGAGGAGACATTTTTTTCTATAGGTTTCTACAAAACACCTGTAAACAATCATACTAATTACATCATTTCATGGATGATAAAATGTATTAGAAGAAAAATAAGCTCTAGTAGTGATGAGGATGGTGCGCTATTTGTTTCAAAATCAAATAGCGCATATTCTCAAAAATACTGGAGGTTATCATTGAATGAATGTTAGAATAAAACTTTTTTTCATCACCTTAAGCACCCTGTTCCTATCGGCCTGTTCAGCACAGAGTGGAAACAATGATGGGTTCTTTCAAACTTATTTAGTTACACCATTTGCTGCCTTAATTCATAAGCTCGCAGATTTGTTTGGCGGGAGCTATGGGCTCTCCATTATCGTAATAACAATAATCATTCGTCTTCTCCTCATGCCAATGATGCTGAAGCAGACGAAAAAGCAGCAAGAAATGAAGGTGAAAATGGATCAAATGAAGCCTGAGCTTGAAGTAATCCAAAAGAAGCTAAAGGCAACAAAGGATCCTAAGGAACAGCAAGCCTTGCAGCAGGAAATGTTTGGCATTTATAAAAAATATAATGTCAACCCTTTATCCATGGGCTGCCTACCGATTCTCATTCAAATGCCAATTTTGATGGGCTTTTATTACGCTATTCGAGGTTCTTCAGAAATTGCGAGCCATTCTTTTCTTTGGTTTAGTCTTGGTCAGCCGGACCTATGGTTAACCGCTTTTGCTGGGATTGTCTACTATTTTCAATTTAGAGTTTCGATGGCAAATATGCCCACAGAACAGCAGAAACAAATGAAAATGATGGGGCTTCTATCTCCTATCATGATCGTCATGGTTTCATTCAAAGCACCAGCTGCGCTTCCTTTATACTGGACTGTCGGCGGAACTATTCTCATTTTCCAAACATTATTAGCACGACGCCTCTACAAAAAAGAGGTTAATAAAGAGGCTGAAAAGTAAATAGATAGCTACCCAAAGCAAGAAGCCTGCTAATCGAATAGCAGGCTTCTTGCTTTAGTAGGCTATTAGGAGTACATATGCCAATGGATTTTTTCTATACTGCATCCTCCAAATGTTTAAACATTGCTTAAGTAGATGCCGAGAAAGGCAAGGAGTATCCCTCCGATGTAAGTAATTCCCAAATAGATAACCGAGACTGCGATTTTTTTCTTCATATACAATTGAACCGCCTCAACATTCATCGTCGAAAAGGTGGTAAAGGCCCCCATGAAGCCAACACCAATTAGATGATATACATGCCCTTCAAACGAACCACCAATCAAGATTCCAAGCAAAAAGGAACCGATCAGATTCACTGCCAGGGTCCCGATTGGAACATCCGTCCTTAGCTTCTTCTTTGCCCATTGCCCGATCAGATAACGAGCATTTGCACCAAAAAAACCACCCAAGGCAATCGATAACCATGTACCCATTAGCTCTTCCCTTCCTTTATCCCAAGCCTAAGACCAAGAAATGCCATAAGAAACCCACCGATAATACTGATGCCACAATAAAAGGCAGCCTCCAAAAACTGACCTTGATGTATGAGGGTGGTAGCGTCAATACTTAGGGTTGATAAAGTCGTAAAAGAACCAATGATTCCCGTATTGATGGCCGCTATGTACTTGCTATCCAATCGTTTGAAAAAAGTGGCATTCGTGAACCATCCTAGTAGAAAGGCACCAATCAGATTCACACAAATCGTACCAAGCGGAAAGAGAGTTCCAAATAGTTTGGTGGTCATGAGGGTGACCAAATATCGAAGGCAGCTCCCTATCGCACCCCCAAGGCCGATATACAAATAGATTTGCAAAATGACACCTCGCCGAAAAAATAGCCCTACAAAAAAATAGAGCCTAAACTCTATTTATTATAATACTTTTTGATATCTTCTATCGAATTTATTTGCTTGATTTGTTCATTTGTCAAGGTAATGTAGGTAACATTCTTCGTGTCTTCCTCGTTCGGTTCATACGCCAGAAATAGATGAATATTTCCCCCATTTTGTTGGGCAAATTGGATCAACTTCATGATTCTCTCAAGCTCCGCGTCTGATTCATCAAATATCTTCGGCAAATTCACAAGAACATCAATATAAGCATTTGCATCAATATAATGTGGAATTGGCAGCTTCTTAACCTTCTCCATCCCTTCCCCAGATACTGTATCGACACGATAGCGCCGCTTTTCAGGGAAAATTTCACGAACGATTTCCTTAAAGTCCTGATCCGCTTGCTTCACCCAAACCGCTTCAGGATAATAGTCGATAAATTTGTCATTCCCCCAGCCTTCTTCTGCATAAAAGGACATCGTTGGCTCCTTGACGGGATGCACTTTGATTCCATAGGATCCATCTTTGAAATTATAGAATCGATCCTCGATTTCGAATTCCTCGTCATACTTTTGCTGCAAATACGCTAACGTTGCATTTCCAACCGTAATTTTTTTCCATGGAAGGCCAGCAAATGAAAAATAGACGAATAGTGCAAATCCAATGACTAATACAGCAAAAATCAGCAAAAAGATCTTTAACGGTTTACTCAAAATAACCCCACCTAACAAATTGTTCTTTTAGTGTAATTTTACACTAAATATGTAAAATAGCAATAGTTCTTGTGAAAATTAGGCAAAAAAAAGAACCGCAAGCGGTCCTTTCATCGTTCTTATGAAACTACTTCAAAATAATCCTTATAAAATCCGCCGACCTTCCAACTGTTGTCAACGATAAAATAAAATTCCTCTGTTTCATTCTTTACCTCATAGGTCTTTCCAACTGTTAAAGCATGATGAACAATATATTTTTCTGCATTCGTATGAACGCACTTTACCTGTTTTAGTGTTTCGGAATGGTTCCATGTTAGATGTCTCATTACTGTATCTCCTTCGTTCATTCTTTTCATTTCATTATAGGGAGAAAACTTAATTCTTTGCAACATGATTTTGAATAAGTGATAGCTTCCTGCTTATTTTAATAATTTTTTGTTCGTCAAATGTAAAAAATTCACCTGTAATAACATTTTTTAAGGTTATATAGGTGCGTTCACAAATTTCATCTAAGCGAATAAACTCAAGATTCGGGTAGCTGTGATGATCATACACCACTTCATAATAGCCATTTTCAATAAATAGCTTCATAGATACCCCTTCCTTCTAAGGTAGTGGTGCTAATCATTACCCGCCCAGTTGCTTGTATGAAACATTTTTCCTATGAAAAACGGTGGCGCCTTCGATTGAAAGGCAATTTGTTCACGAAGATTAGTCAAAGAAGTCTCACCTTTTACTCATCGCAAGGAGAATATTCAGCCCACAAACTCACAGCCAAGCCTTTTTAATTCAGCCACAAGCTTGTTATAATACGCTTCGCTCACCCTGCCCTTAGAGCCTCTTAAGATTTCCTCGGCATAATGAGCTGGAGGTGCCTGCTCCGCCTTTTTATCGTACACATGGAAGGTTAGAACATCGTTGTACTCTTGCTCGTCAACGGTAACATCGACAAAGGTAGCACGATACCATCCTGTGTAAAAGCCTTCCCGCTCAAATAAATATTCGACAGCCTCCAAGGGAACCTCGTATAAAATGCCTTCTACCACTCCCCCATCCTCAATAATATCCGCACGTCCACCATCTGCCACGGAGAAAAGATATTTCATCGAATACCCGTCTAGCCTGCAAGCCCCGACAACCGCTTGAAAAAAATGATCCACATTCGCTTTCTGGAATCTTTCAACATCCATGCAAGACCCGTAAGCAAAATAATAAAGCTTGTTCGGCTTAGATTTCATGAGTTGATGAAGCTTCCAGTCCCCAGAGGAAATCGCCTCTTTTGCAATGGCTCGGTTTTCCACATAGGTAATGGCCCTTGTCCTGTTGAAGTCGGTATAGACCTCAACCTCCATTCGCTCATATAAATGATCCTCGTTTTCAGGCTCATAACCCTCTAGCCAATCGAGCTCTTTTAAAATTTCATCATCAATCTCATAAAGTTCTCCGTATACCTTTTTCTCATTGGATTTCCTCATAACCGGGTAGCCCAGTCCAGTATCAAATAATTCTCCATATACCCATGCTTGCTCCGCAAGAACACGAGCAGCTTTTAATTTATCATGATTTTTTTCGTGTTTCCTCAAGGTTCCATAGACAAAAACCTTCACTCAAATTCCCCCTTATGCTTGTCACAGCTTGATCCTATCCTATAATGATTTCTTCATTCTGTAAAATCGATTAAGAGGCTGGAATGCTGAGCCTAAGTTCGATGAATAATTTTTTGAAAATTTCGTGAAAAGGGTTTTCAAAAGAAAAGAAATCCATTACAATGAATGAACATAGATTTACAATCCTTTTACCAGGAGGTATGCATATTGAAGATTATGAGTAATGAAATGTTGATTGTCTCGTATCGTGATGCATTGAAGTCGGGGAAGGATAAGGAATGGGCGCAATTGTTGAAGGATGAAATAGAAAAGCGAGGACTAAAGCCTTTTAAGAATAAGTAATGCCAGGGGCCACCGCTCAATACGAAGCGGTGGCCTTGTTATATTAAAAAAAGCTTACCCGTCAGGCAAGCTTAAGAGCAATGGATTTACGTCATGAAAAATCTAAAAGGTTTAAATACAGCTGGGCAGGTGATATTGGATAATTCCTCTTTTCTTTTACGTTGGACTCGATGGTTTCCTGTACATCGAGCGGAAAATCCATATGGCCACAATCTGTCCATTTTGAAAAAATCGCACCAACCTCCACTAAGTCATTGGTACTTTCTTCATATTCCAAATAATGATGGTGGCAACGGCTCCTCAATGGCACCACAATTCCCTCCTATTTTTAAGGTAACAGTTCAGTACCTTGTTATTATATTCATTATATACCAAATATTCTAAAAATTTATGTCAATATTAAGAACATTTACAGCTTTCCCTTACACCTTCCAAAAAGATTGTTTTTACAATTACTGTTGACTTTATTCTGTTAATGTAGTAAATTTTAGAAAATTGAATCTAATTTCTTATCAAGAGAGGTTGAGGGTCTGGCCCTATGAAGCCTCAGCAACCTGCAAATATTTGCAAGGTGCTAATTCCAGCAAGTTTTTTAGTTAAAACTTGGCAGATAAGAAGAACGGCTTATTTAGCAGATAAAAGTCTTCTTCTTATAAGAAGGCTTTTATTTTTTTCTCTAGGTTCTTGTTTTATCGCCTTATACGTGAACATTCTCTAAGGTATTCGTACCGAATAAAACCCGTTCACGTACACGTATAAGCCCATATCAAACAGCATTTTAACAAAGGAGTGTGGACCATGTACCAACCAGATACGAAGCTAGCCCAAATCGGCAACCGAAGTGAAACAACCACCGGTGCCGTCAATCCACCTGTCTATTTCTCAACTGCCTACCGCCATGAAGGAATCGGTGAATCAAGTGGGTTTGATTATATTCGTACGGGAAATCCAACAAGGAACATTCTTGAATCGGCCATTGCGGAACTCGAGGAAGGGGATCAAGGATTTGCCTGCAGCTCTGGAATGGCGGCTATCTTAACTGTCCTCTCCCTTTTCCAATCAGGGGATGAATGGATTGTTTCTAAGGATTTATACGGAGGCACCTATCGACTACTTGAGCAGTGTGCCAAGAAATGGGGGCTCAAGGTTTCCTATGTCAACACAAGCTGTACTGAGAGTATCAAACGATGTATCAACGAACATACAAAAGCCATCTTTATCGAAACACCAACAAATCCTTTAATGGAGCAAACCAATATCCAAGAGGTTGCCGAACTTGCAAAAAGACATCAGCTGCTTCTCATCGTGGACAATACCTTCTATACTCCTTACATTCAGAAGCCGATTGCTGAAGGAGCCGATATTGTTGTCCATAGTGCAACCAAATATCTAGGCGGACATAATGATGTGCTTGCGGGACTGGTTGTGGCTAAGGGGGAAAAGCTTTGTGAATCCCTCGCTTTTTACCATAACGGTAATGGAGCAGTTTTGAGCCCGTTTGATTCCTGGCTCCTTATACGTGGAATGAAGACATTAGCGCTGCGAATGGAAAAACACGAGCAAAATGCGAAGGAAATCGTGCAATTTCTATCTAAGCATGAAGCAATAACCGATGTCCTGTACCCAGGTAGAGGGGGAATGCTCTCCTTTCGGGTTCAGGATGAAAAATGGGTGAATCCTTTTCTAAAGAACTTAAAATTGATCACCTTTGCTGAAAGCTTAGGAGGCGTCGAAAGCTTTATCACCTACCCTGCTACCCAAACGCATGCCGACATTCCTCTACAAATTCGTCTTGAAACGGGAGTGGACAATCGCTTGCTACGCTTTTCCGTTGGCATTGAACATACGAAGGATCTAATTAGTGATTTAGAACAGGCCCTATTGGAAGCAAAAAAACAATCAGCCTTACAAACTACGCTTTAACAAGACTATAGAAAGGAGTGAGAATATGAGTTTCCTAGAGAAATTAAATCAGCAAATATTAATTGGGGACGGCGCGATGGGAACCCTTCTCTACTCCTATGGCACAGGGAGTTGCTACGAGGAGCTGAATCTCTCCCATCCCGAAGAGATACGCAGTATCCATGAAGCCTATATTGAGGCCGGCTCTGATCTCCTACAAACGAATACATATGCCGCTAATTACTTGAAGCTCGGAAGATATGGATTGGAGGAATCTGTCAAGGAGATAAATAGCGCCGCTGTTAAGCTGGCCAAAAAAGCCGCGAAAAGCCGAGGTTATGTAGTCGGAACGATGGGTGGAATCCGTAGCATCACCCCAATGGCATTTTCACTTGATGAAATAAAGCGAAGCTTTCGAGAACAGCTATACTGTCTTCTCCTAGAAGGCGTAGATGGCATTCTGTTAGAAACCTTTTATGATTTGGAGGAATTAGAGGCAGTATTGACCATCGCCCGAAAGGAAACCACTCTTCCCATTATCGCCCAAGTATCGATCCAAGAGCCCGGAATTCTGCAAAATCGGCTCACCCTAAATGAAGCGTTTGATCGATTAGAGTCACTGGGAGCAGATGTTGTCGGGTTGAACTGTCGACTCGGACCGCATCACATGATTAAGAGTTTTGAAGAAGTGAAGCTTCCAAAGAAGGCTTTTCTATCAGCCTATCCGAATGCGAGTCTCCCTGCTTATACAGATGGGAAGTTCCACTACGGTGGGGAAGCTGAATATTTTCGAAAATCAGCGATAGCATTTCGCCAGGAAGGAATCCGTTTACTCGGAGGCTGCTGCGGGACGACACCAGAGCATATTCGCGCCTTTGCAGAGGCTTTAAAAGGAGCAGCACCGATCACAGAAAAGGTCGTTAAAGAAAGGCATATCGTCTCGGTCAAGAATTCAAATGTTAGAGACGACACCCCGCTCCAGCAAATTGTGAAGGAAAGGCCGTCCGTCATCGTTGAGTTGGACCCTCCGCGAAAGCTGAATACAGAGAAATTTTTTCAGGGAGCAAGGGAGTTAAAAAAAGAGGGAATTGATGCGATTACATTAGCAGATAACTCCCTCGCCTCCCCTCGCATTGAAAATTCTGCCCTCGGCTATCTAACAAAAACTCAAGTCGGCTTGCGGCCTCTTATCCATATCACATGCCGTGACCGCAATATCATTGGATTGCAATCTCATTTAATGGGTCTGCATACCCTTGGATTGAATGATGTCTTAGCGATAACAGGAGATCCTGCCCGAGTCGGAGATTTTCCGGGGGCCTCATCCGTATATGATGTATCATCCTTTGAACTGATTCAAATGATCAAACAGTTCAATGAAGGATTATCTTTTTCAGGAAAGGATTTGGGCCAAAAAGCGGTCTTTTCTGTCGCAGCCGCCTTCAACCCCAATGTTCGTTCCGTGGAAAAAGCGGTCGAACGAATGGAGAAGAAAATCAAATATGGCGCTGATTATTTTATCACCCAACCAGTTTATTCAGAGGAAAAGCTTATGGAGGTATATAAGGCAACAAAGCACCTTAAGGCCCCGATTTATATTGGCTTAATGCCCTTAACTAGCAGCAAAAATGCAGAGTTTTTGCATAACGAGGTACCCGGTATTAAGATCGCACAGTCCATTCGTGATACAATGGCTTCATTACAAGGTGACCCAATCCGTTCAGCACAGGAAGGGTTGGCCATAACGAAATCCTTAATTGATGCGGCAGCAGAGCTATTCAATGGAATTTATTTAATCACCCCTTTTCTCCGATATGAAATGACGGTGGAGCTCGCGCGATATACGAACAAACACAGCAAGAGGCAAGGGAGGATGAAAAATGTCGAAAGCGTTATTAATTAACGAAATGAAAAAGAGAATACTGATTATGGATGGTGCGATGGGGACGATGCTCCAGCAAGCTGACCTGAGCGCCGATGATTTTGGTGGCGAAGAATATGATGGCTGTAATGAAATTCTCAATGCGACCAGACCAGATGTGATTGAGTCCATTCATCAGCAATATTTAGAAGCTGGAGCTGACATTATTGAAACAAATACATTTGGGGCAACAGAAGTTGTCCTTGATGAATATGACCTTGGGGACAGGGCGTACGAGTTAAATAAAACAGCGGCAATTATTGCAAAAAAAGCAGCCGACCAATACTCAACAGCCCTTTGGCCACGCTTTGTTGCGGGTGCGATGGGACCAACAACCAAAACCTTATCCGTGACTGGTGGAACCACGTTCGCAACCCTTCAAAAATCCTATGAAGAACAGGCGCTTGGGTTAATTGATGGCGGTGTTGATGTTCTGCTCCTTGAAACGAGTCAGGATTTATTAAATGTGAAGGCTGGATTTCTAGGGATTCAGAAGGCTTTTGAAAAACGGGGAATCAAGGTCCCGGTCATGATTTCCGGAACCATTGAGCCAATGGGTACGACGCTTGCGGGGCAATCGATCGAGGCCTTCTATATTTCGGTCCATCATATGAACCCGATTGCGATAGGACTCAATTGTGCGACCGGTCCAGAGTTTATGCAGGACCATATTAGGTCCTTATCGGGTCTTTCGTCAGCAGCCGTTAGCTGCTACCCTAATGCCGGACTTCCCGATGAAGATGGAAATTACCATGAAACACCAGAATCCCTTGCGAAAAAGCTCGGTGGCTTTGCTGCAGAAGGCTGGTTAAATATTGTAGGCGGCTGCTGCGGTACCACACCTGATCATATTCGGGCGATCGCCGAGGAAATGAAGAAATACAGTCCAAGGGTTCCTAGTACACAAACAAACCATATGGTCTCGGGGATTGATGCCTTTATTTATGATGACCCTACCCTTCGTCCGATCATGGTTGGGGAAAGAACAAATGTCATTGGTTCAAGAAAATTCAAGCGTCTTATTTCTGAAGGAAAATTTGAGGAAGCCTCTGAAATTGCCAGAGCCCAAGTCAAGGGTGGTGCCCATGTCATTGACATCTGCTTAGCAGACCCTGACCGAGACGAGCTAGAGGACATGGAGAACTTCCTTAAAGAAGTGACAAAGAAAATTAAAGTTCCCCTTGTCATTGACTCGACTGACGATAAGGTGATTGAAAAGGCCCTCTCCTATTCACAGGGGAAAGCGATTATCAACTCGATTAACCTAGAGGACGGGGAAGGTCGCTTCGAGGCTGTTGCACGCCTTGTCCATACGTATGGTGCAGCTGTTGTGGTTGGTACGATCGATGAAAAAGGTATGGGGGTTACGGCTGAAAGAAAGCTTGAAATTGCGAAACGCTCCTATGATCTTTTAGTCCATAAATACAACATCGCTCCAGAGGATATTATTTTCGATCCACTCGTCTTTCCAGTTGGAACTGGGGATGAGCAATATATTGGTTCAGCTAAGGCAACCGTTGATGGAATTAGGCTCATCAAAGAGCATTTTCCTAAAGCCTTAACAATCCTCGGGGTTTCCAATGTCTCATTTGGGCTGCCAGCAGTCGGAAGGGAAATTCTTAATTCTGTCTTTCTGTATCATTGCACACAGGCTGGTCTTGATTATGCCATTGTCAATACCGAGAAGCTTGAACGCTTTGCATCCATTTCAAAGGAAGAGATCGCAATGGCAGAGAAGCTTTTATTTGAAACAACCCAGGAATCTTTAGCCGTATTCACAGAATTTTATCGTGATAAAAAGAAAGAATCTAAGAGCTTCATCCCTGATATGACGCTTGAGGAGAGGCTTGCTTACTACGTCATTGAAGGAACTAAAGAGGGATTAATTCCAGACCTTGAAATAGCATTAGCTAGCTTCCCTAGTCCACTCGATATCATCAATGGTCCTCTAATGGATGGGATGAAAGAGGTTGGAAGGCTCTTTAACAATAACGAACTCATCGTTGCTGAGGTGCTGCAAAGTGCAGAGGTCATGAAAGCAGCTGTGTCTTTCCTAGAACCATATATGGAGAAAAATGACGCAAGCGCAAGCAAGGGGAAGATTATTCTCGCAACCGTCAAAGGCGATGTCCATGACATTGGAAAAAATCTAGTCGACATCATTCTTAGTAATAATGGCTACGAGGTGATCGACCTGGGCATTAAAGTAGCTCCTGCCACACTGATAGAATCGGTTAGAAAAGAAAAGCCCGATATGATTGGGTTATCTGGTTTGCTTGTGAAATCAGCGCAGCAAATGGTTATCACTGCCCACGACCTCAAGCAGGCAGGAATTGATATCCCTATTCTTGTTGGTGGGGCGGCCCTATCCCGAAAATTTACGGATACGAAAATATCGAAAGAATATGACGGTCTTGTCCTCTACGCAAAGGATGCGATGAATGGATTGACTTTGGCGAATCAAATTCAGGATCAAGCAGAAAGGCAAACACTGATAGAAGAAAAAAAAGCCAAGCTTTCCCAGGAGCCAGCAAGCTTCTCTACTCATAAGCGAACAGCTACTGCGGTGTTGGAGAGACCACAGCTCCGGACAGATGTCGCTGTTTTTGTCCCAAGAGATACGAAAAGACATCTATTAAAGTCCTACTCTCTTGACCATGTTGAGCCATACATTAACAAGCAAATGCTCATCGGGCACCACCTTGGTGTGAAAGGAAAAATTGAAAAGCTATTACAGGCAAATGATGAAAAGGCTCATAAAATAAATGATCTCGTCACTGAATTAATCGTCGAGGCGAAGGAAAAGGAATGGATCAAGCCTGCTGCTGTATATCAATTTTTCCCAGCTCAGTCGAATGGGAATAAAGTGATCATTTATGATCCAAATGATCACAGTCAAGTCATAGAGAGCTTTGATTTTCCTCGACAGGAAAAAGGGGCCTATCTATGCTTGGCTGATTATCTGAAATCCGTGGACTCTGGGGAAATGGACTACGTTGGATTTTTCGCAGTTACATCAGGGAATAGGATCCGTGAACAAGCGGAGAAGCTTAAGGCAGACGGTAAATTTCTGGAATCTCATGCCTTGCAAGCTCTCGCTCTTGAATCCGCCGAGGGCTTTGCCGAGCTCATTCATCGCCAAATGCGTGATGCCTGGGGCTTTCCTGATCCTGCGAGTATGACGATGCAGGAACGCTTTGCAGCCAAATACCAAGGACAACGCTTCTCATTCGGCTACCCAGCTTGTCCGAATCTAGAGGATCAAAGCAAGCTTTTTGCATTAATCAAGCCTGAAGATATTGGCATCGAGCTCACTGATGGCTACATGATGGACCCAGAAGGCTCCGTAACCGCCATCGTCTTTGCCCATCCAGAAGCTAGATATTTCAATGTGTTATGATAAGAAAAGCGTAAGCGCCTTGGTTATCGCCGTACAAACTGGAGGGGCTTCGACTGAGATAAAGGAATCACGAAGAGCGATAGCGATTCGATGATGACTTATCGTAGGGAGGAGACCTGAAGTTTGATAGGCGATAGGCGCTGGAGCTAGACAATTTTCAAAGTCGAAATTTATACAATCTTATCTTTTAAGAAAATCCAGAGCGCCTGCTCTGGATTTTGTTGTAGCTCTCTCTTTTATTACCACCAAAAGCCTCTATGTCTTCCTCTATCTTCCACTCCACCAACGTCATCATCATCATGATGCATTCTATCGTCGTGATGGTAGTCCTCATGGTCATCGGAAACTTCTTCTACCTCATCATGATGGTGATTTCTTCTGTTGCCTGCACCAAGCACCCCGTCATCACGGTGCCAATGACGGCCAGGAGAGCCCCCATCATGATCATCATATTCACCTGCTACATCGTCTTGATTATGATGACGTTTTTTATTCTTCGCTTCAATAACGATGACTTCGTCCGCCTCTATAATTACTCTGCCAACCTTGATTCTTTTCTTTTTGTTTTCTGACATACGATTCCCTCCTTTTTGGTTTACTGTTATACTACGTAACACATAAAAAAGGGAATAGACGTCTAACTATATGAAGCTAGAAATATATTCTTAACTTTCGGCTGTCTCACATGGATTTTTCATGATCGGGAGGATGACTTGAACAGTGGTTCCTTGTCCTTCCTCACTCTCAATCTGCAAATCACCCTGATGGCTTTCAATAATACTTTTGGAAACCATCAAGCCTAGGCCCGTCCCCTTGTCTTTTGTTGTATAAAAAGGGTTGCCGATTTTCTGCAATATATGGGAGGGAATACCTAATCCATCATCAGTAATGGAAATAGCGATCATCCGATCAGTCATCTTCGTTTCAATGATAATGCTTCCACCATATTCCATCGCTTCAATTGCGTTCTTCATAATGTTGACAAAGACCTGTTTCAATTTGTTTTCGTCTCCGTATATCATGACATCTCTAAGCGAATGAGCATTTTCTTGTTTTATGGCGACCCCATGAAGATTTGCTTGAGCACTCATTAACATGCTTACATTTCGCAATAATCGATTAAGATCAACGGCCCTGAAATCATCCCTGCCCGGTTTGGCAAGCAGTAATAGCTCACTTACAATCGTATTGATTCGATCAATCTCCGAAATCATAATTTCTACATATTCCCTATCTGTCGAATATTTGTTTTCCAATAGCTGGGTAAAACCTTTTAAACTTGTTAAAGGATTGCGGATTTCATGGGCAATCCCCGCAGCAAGCTCCCCAACAACACTGAGTTTTTCCGATTGCTGAATAAATTCTTTATTTCGTTTATCCTCGGTCATGTCACGAATCACAATATGTAAAGACGCCTCTCCCCCATAAACGAAAGGAATAATCTTAATTTGAGAATCGATAATGTCCCCATTCAAGGACACTAACCTTTTTTCATATGGAGGAAGGATTTCTTCCCTTCCTAATCTAGAAAAATGCTCCTTCGCCATGTCATGGTCGTCCGGATGGACCAGATCGAACATGCTTCTCCCGATAATTTCATGCTTACCAGCTGCTTTGAAGAGCTTTACACCTGTTTCATTAATAAAAGAAATCTTTTCACTATTTACATGTCTTACAATAATCGCCTCGGGGGAATTCTCAACGAGCTGTCGATATTTTTCCTCACTTTCAAATAATTTCTGTAGCGTTTCCTGCTTTTCTTCAATCTCTTGATGAAGCTTTTCGTTAGCTTTGCTAAGCTCGTTTGTTCTCATTTTTACAAGCCCTTCTAGCTTTTCAAAATGGGTCTTCTTATCCGTAATATCTCGGATCGAGCAAACGAAAATATTCTCGCCTTCTACTTCGACTTCGGAAAGGTGGACTTCGATCGGAAAGGTAGTCTTATTTTTCTTAATTCCTGTTGCTTCCACAATCGCTCGCTTGGGAATATCCGAAATTCCAATTCTAAATAAAACCTCTACCTTCCGACCAATGATTTCATAATAGTCATAACCGAACATCGTTTTTATCGCTGGGTTGGCGGATAGAATAATGCCCTCTTCATCAAAGGAAACAATCGTATCGATGGAGGTTTCTCCAATGGCACGGTTCATCGCTTCCTTTTTCTTAAGCTCCGTATAGACCGTTTCCAGCTCTTTTGTTCTACTTTTAATAATCTCCTTTTGTTCGACAATTTTTCTTTTACTCAAAAACAAGGATACAAAGCCTTCTACCTTACATTTCAAAATAATCGGATCAAAGGGCTTAATGATATAATCAATGGCACCAATAGAATAGCCATATAAGACATTTTCCATCGTTTGACTTAAAGCCGTAATGAATATAATTGGAACATCCTTCGTTTTCTCTCTTTCTCGAATCATCTTAACTGTGTCAAATCCATTTAATGTTGGCATTTGGACATCCATGAGAATGACAGCAAAATCTTCTCTCAGTACCCATTTCAACGCTTCCACTCCTGATTGGGCTTTAATTAACCGGTAGTAAGGAGAAGTTAGGACCGCTTCAAGAGCTAACAGATTTTCGGCCCGATCATCCACCAACAAAATGTTCACTTGTTTGTTTTCCATCCTTTACTCACTTCCTCTCTCCTTTTGAAAAATCTTCTCCTTTTGGTCGATTACTTTATAATTTACATTTTTCATTCGCGTCAAGAGCCCCTCACGGTTGCCTAGAGCAAGAAATCCATTTGGACTTAGACTTTGATAGAACAACATATGGACTCGCTCCTGTAATGTATGATTGAAATAAATTAAGACATTTCGACAAATGATCATATGAAATTCGTTAAAGGAGCCATCCGTGACGAGATTATGCTGGGCAAAAATAATTTTTTGGGATAACTCCTCATGAAAAATAGCCATATTATTACGCACACAATAATACTCAGAGAAATCATGCGTTCCCCCTGAGCGAATATAGTTATTTGTGTAGCATTGCATTTTTTCCAGCATAAATTCTCCAGCTCTCGCTTTATCTAACACTTTTTCATTAAAATCGGTGGCATAGATTCTTGTCTTATGCAGAAGCCCCTCTTCCTTCAAGAGAATGGCCATGGAATAAGCTTCTTCACCAGTAGAACATCCCGCATGCCATATACGAATAGAAGGCAATCGTTTGAGATGTGGTAAAATTGTTTCACGCAAGACTTGGAAGAAGCTTGGGTCTCTAAACATTTCTGTTACATTGATCGAAAAATCATGGTAGAGCTTATCCATCATTTTTGGATCATGGAGGACTCGATCTAATAGCTGTGTGACAGACTCTATTTGCTCTGCCTTCATCCGATACAAAACTCGCCGCCGTATCGAGGTATAAGCATAGTTTCTAAAATCAACCCCGTAGTATTGAAAGATTCCCTCCAACAAAAGGTTGATCTCGATTTTCTCTAAATCATTGTAATGCTTGACACTCATTCAATATGTACCCTCCCTATTTGTGAAGCCAAACCTTTAACAGAGAGAATAATTGCTCCAATTTGACCGGCTTCGAAATGTAGTCTGAGGCCCCTGCATCAATGCATTTTTTTCTGTCATCATTCATTGCTTTCGCTGTTAAGGCTATAATCGGCATTTTCTTCCATTTTTCCTGCCTGCGGATCAATCTCATCGTCTCATAGCCATCCATTTCTGGCATCATAATATCCATTAAAACGATGTCAACTGGGCTGTCTGTTTCTAAAAACTCTAAGGCCTCTCTTCCATTTTCAGCAAAAGCAACGTGCATGCCAGCCCCCTCAAGTGCCGTGGTCAATGAAAAAACATTTCTCATATCATCATCAACGACAAGGACCCTTTTCCCGTTTAACACCTCTTCGCAATTAAAATCGGGGACCGGCAGGGACACAGCTCGATCCTCATTCAAATCTTCTATTGTTCCCGCTACCTCATCGTAAATGGGGACCGTTTTCTCATTCATATCGACAGGCAAATAGAAAGAAAATACGCTTCCCTTCCCAACTTCACTCTCAATGTGAATCTTACCACCCAATAAATCGGCAAGCTCCTTGCTTATAGATAACCCAAGGCCTGTGCCACCGTATCTTCTACTTGTTGTTCCATCTTCCTGTTGAAAGGCTTCAAAAATAAGCTGTTTATTATCTGAGGAAATTCCAATGCCTGTATCGGAGACTTGGAATGAAATATATTCATTAGGATTCTCGGCAAACCGTGCAAATTTAACACGTAACTGCACCTGTCCTTTTTCAGTGAACTTAATGGCGTTTGAAATAAGATTCTTGAGAATTTGGTGGACCTTTTGTTCATCCGTATAAATGATATTGGGTATATCTTTTTCAATTTCAACGGAAAATTCAATTCCTTTCTGTTCGGCCACAGGTCTAAATTGTCTCTCGGTAACCTTGACAAGCTCACCAAACTCCATTTCACCGATTTGAATATTTGCCTTTCCTGATTCAATTTTGGCCAAATCCAAAATATCATTAATGAGTAAAAGCAGATCCTTTCCAGCCGCATAAATGGTAGAAGCATACTCCTTCTGTTTTTCTGTTAAATTATCTTCCTTGTTGTCCTGAAGGATTTGTGCAAGGATAATCATGCTATTTAACGGAGTACGTAACTCATGCGACATGTTTGCTAAAAACTCTGATTTGTATTTCGAGCTAAGCTGCAGCTGTCTTGTTTTTTCCTCTAGCTCATATTTAATTGCCTCTAGATCCTTTGTTTTCTGCTCTGAATGCTTATACTGCGCTTCAAGCTCTTCATTGATAGTCTGCAGCTCTTCCTGCTGCAGCTGAAGCTCCTCCGACTGAGTTTGCAATTCCTCATTTAATGCCTGTGATTCTTCTAGAAGCTCCCGAACCTGTGCTTGCTGATTGATGCGATAGATGGCAATGGCAAGCTGATTCATTGCTTGAATGAGTAAATTTTCATGCAAATCTTCAAACCTCTCTAGCGATGCCAATTCAATAACAGCAATAACAGAACCATTGAACATAATCGGATAGATGAGAATGGTGTTCGGGCTTGTTTCTCCGAGGCCCGATGAAATGGATAAATAATCCTCTGGAATATCGAATAGATAAATGGGCTTGCCGTCCTTTGCACATTGGCCGATCAGCCCTTCTCCAAGCTCAACCCTTTCCTTCACTCCTCCCTCCAATTTTGCTACATCAGCATAGGAGGATATTTTTTCTAGGTATGGATTTGTCCCATCATTCTTCAAAACGTACAGAACTCCATGGGTTGCCTCTACGGAGGGTACAATTTCTTGAAGATATTTATCTCCTAATTCATGTAAATAAGCCGATTCCTGCGTAATCATGGATAAGTCTGATAGCTTGCTAGACACCCAATTCTGCCCTTCAATATCGGCAACATACTCCCTCTCCGTCCGTTCATGCTTCTCCAGCGCCTCTGCCATCTTGTTATAGGCTTGAGCAATCTCCCCGATTTCATCATTTGCGACCATTTTTATCCGTGGAAGATTCTCAGAGCCATATTCGATACTGTTCATTACAGCCCGAATACTTTTAAATCTAAAGATGATGCTTTTGATCACCCACCGTGAAATTCCGTAACCGAATACAATAGCGAGGATTATAGATGAAAGGGCAATTTTCACATATAAATTATAGGAGGCCTCTGTGCTCGCCAATGTATCCTCCATAATCCTTTCCTGAATCGAAATTAATTCTTCACTTGTATTAATAATCTGCAAATATTGTTCATTGGAAGTCACAAATAGAGATGAAGCATGTTCAATATCATCAACGACTACCAAAGAGATCACTTGATCAACGGTTGTATTATACGCTTTGATTTGCGCATTAATATTGGCAAGCTGCAACTTAGCATCCTTGAATTGAATAATTTCTTTTAACACCGCTAGATCTTCATCAACCAATATTGATGCATCACGGATTTTTTGAATTTTATTTACTTTTTGCTCATTAGCGTTTTCAAAGACCATTTCATTCAATTCTCGATCAATATTCTTAATATTGACTCGGATGTGATTGATTAGCTTTATTTTTTGATAACGATCCTCTACAAGGTTACTAATTTCTTGATTTTGATTATTTAGCATTCCAACAATTAATGCTATTAAAATAGTAATTAGGATGATGACTGAACTGAAGCCTAAATATAGCCTTGTCGTATATTTCATCGTTTTTCCCCTTCAATTTTCTCACTGTTTTCACTATCAAATACTAGTAAACCATATTTTCACCCTGTTTTTAAGATTTATTGAAAAATTTGTGTAGAAAAGTCTGTTTTTTCGAAATATCAAAAAAAGGGCTGGTCAATCAGCCCCATTTTCCTTCTCTAATTCTAATTCATCCCTCATTCTTTCTTCTTCCTCATCCACGCTAATCCGTGCAATCTGTTCCACTAATTGATGATGTACCACATCCATATCTTCCTGACAGTGAAACGGCGATTTCTTGTTCAATATTGCCCCTCCTTGATTCATAACTGTTCCTTCTTAAAATCACCGTAAAATCATGAATTATTCCCACACAAGGCTATGTTAGTCTTCAGTGCTGATTTCAGCCTTATACGTGTACGTGAACGGGTTTTATTCGATACGAATAACGTAGTGAATGTACACGTATAAGGCGATATTAAGAGCAACAATTAAATATTACAGAGCCAATAACAAAAAAAGCCACCTCCTATATGAGAAGCAGCAATTCATGTCTATTCAAATTTCACTCCGATCAACTGGGAGACAGCTTTTGAAAATTTAGCCCAATTCTTTGGAAAGGATTGGAGTCCTTCACTCTCATACACTTTTCCTTTTGTCTTGAGCTTCACAGACCAGCTTGTCCCATCAAGAACAAGGGAATTTAATTGATAATCCCGCTCCCAATTCCAAATTTTCAAGCGAATGATCTCTTTCTTAAATTGCTCAACATCCCCAATATAGATCGTTCTTTCCTTGCGCTCTGGCGAAACACAGTCAATATTCCACTCGAAGAAAAAGAAACGATTCTGAGCAAAATCCACATGAATCTTATAGGTTGGTCCAGGGTAACAACCGATCATGGCTACCAAAGCAAGAAGCTCCTTCTCTTCGCGAATTGAAACAATATTATCCTCAACGGAAAATAAATCCTTCTTTCTGCTAACAACAGATTTCACATGGGAAACTTGGATAGGATTTTTTCTCGCATTTTTCATCTTCTCCATTTCATTCATTTCCTCACAAATGGAATGAAAGGACACCGGTCCATTCTTTTCAATAATGTCGAGAATAATTTCATACATATTCATGACTTAACCATTTCCTTCAAAAATTTATACAATTATTTTATCTAAATAGCATTTTTATTCAATAATAATGTATTCCTTTTACTTTGACTGTAACAAAACGCACGATTGTGAAAAAAAACAACAAAAAACCGCCCGATTTGAGCGGTTACCAGCAGTGCTTCGTAACTCTATTTGCTTAGTTTTTTTGCTAAGGCTCGATGTATGACGATAAGGACAACAAAAACCACGAGAACAATTAAGCTAGTAAGGAGTCTTTCCTTCATGCTGCCGTCTGCTAAAAGAATAGGACCGACTCCAAAATAAGCAACGAGGACATAAAAACAAGCGAACAAAACATGAACAATACCCTTCATCAAACCCCCTCCTATTGTTTACAGATCTCGTAGATTACCTACAAATAAAATATACACTAGAAATAATGTTAATACCATCGTCAGTCCGACCGTAAAGACACTTCTTAGAACGGCTTTCCAATCCTCTATACCGGTGAAACCAATGATCCCTAATAAAAGAATAATTAGATTGAAATAGAATAGAATTTTGAGGGGATGGATGCCAATCCATTTGAGGATTAGGGTTCGAATGGAGTTTGAAGCAAGTAGTAAGACAAAACCCAGATACATGAATAATAAATAGAAAGACCAGCGATTGAAAATTGGTCCCATGTTCACTCCCCCTCATAAATGCGATGAGGCACGCTTTAGTCAATATAAAGGAAAATCCCCGATGAATCTTTCTCCAATAATCCTCGGCATCGGAGGAAGGGAAATGACGGTTAGGGCCCCCTCAGGAACCTCTAGAAAGCTTCTGTCACGGATCACATAAAATCCATTTTCCTTTAATTTATGAAGCTCCCCCTCTGTTCCCTTTAGCACAATCTTGCTCATTCCTGACTGATACCATTCAACAAAATAATCAAAGTAATCAGGGAACTGACAGTTTTTTGCACTTACCATATTAATAGTTGATATCGTTGCCGCATGAGCTACCTGTGCAGCTACCTTCCCTGCATCCATATTTAAGTCACGGTTGATCACAAAATATTGAATGATTTCATTCTCATAATCCATGCTCACTTCCCCCTCCACCGCCAACGACTTTATTACTCCATTTATACTGTGAAGAGCTTATGATTATGTATTTTTTACCTTCACACCCTGTTAAAAATTATATTTCTATAATGTTACAAACTTTACTTTTTCGAAACCTGCCCCTTATGTAGCAAGGGTTTGGGCTTGTTGGAAAATTCTAGACGATGTTCCTATGAAACTATCATGTTACTGTAAGTATGAACTTAAAGGAGGTACACAGAATGAAAAAACTAGTATCCATCTTGGCGTTCTCAACGATGTTGTTTGTAGGTGCCACTAGCAGCTTTGCTGCAACACATACCGTTACTAAGGGAGAAACTTATTGGAAAATCAGTGTAAAGTATGGAGTGCCTGTTAATAAAGTAATGGCCGCAAACCATGCAAAGAGCGATTATTTAATGGTCGGACAGCAGTTGACAATCCCTAATTCAACCATTTCTGCTTCTGACAAAGATCTGCTAGCAAGATTAGTAGAAGCCGAAGCGAAAGGTGAGCCTTATGCAGGTAAGGTAGCTGTTGCCACAGTAATTTTGAATCGCGTGGATAGCAGTATCTTCCCAAATACCATTCGTGATGTGATTTACCAATCAGGTCAATTTACACCAGTTAGCAATGGAACCATTAATAATCCTGCCAGCAGTGCTTCAAAGCAAGCCGCAAATGAAGCATTGGCATTTCGCGGACAAGGAAATGGCTCATTATACTTCTATAATCCTAAGAAAACATCAAACACTTGGTTACGTTCTAAGACCGTTACAAAGAAAATTGGAAACCATGTATTTGCAAAATAAAAATCAAAACCAAAAAGCACCGCTCAAGGTTGGACAAGCTCTAACCTTGGGCGGTGCTTTTTATTATCTTAATATATCATGTCAATAAAAAATCCACTTTTAATATTGACAATTTTGTGAACAAAATGAATAATTTATATAAGAGCCAAAGAAGGAGGATGAACCAAACATGAATAAAAGAACCAGCATCCTATCAATCACACAGTATATTGGCCTTACCCTGCTATCCATTGGTCTTATTATTTTTTCCATCGGTTTCTTTGGAAGCGATTACAGTATTTTAACACCCATTGGAATTGGAACGATTGTCGCGGCGGTATTTATCTTTCTCATCGGTGCCTTTTTTGTGGCAACAGAGGAAATGCTATTCAAGACCCAGAGAGGGATAAGAAGCCTTCCCGAACAAAACAAATAAGGAGCATCCTTGTGGATGCTCCCCTTTCAGTACGCTTATTACATATCCCAAAGGAACAGAAATAAAGTTCCGAAGATCGTGACTAAAGCGATAAAAACCATGAAATAAACATTTCCATAAATCGACCATTTATCCTTCGTTTCACCAGCATGCATAAACACAATGAGCTGTAGAAGCGCCTGGACAAAAGCTGTTACAATAAGGATTGTCAGCCCTGCCGAAAAGGACAGGTCGAGGAAATATACCGCAAGCGCAACAGCCGTTAGAATCAGTGAAAAAACAAAGCCCATGATTTGTTTAGCTGGGAATAGTTCCTTCATCTTACATCATTCCTTTCAAATAGATGAAGCTGAAAATAAAGATCCAGACGACATCTAAGAAGTGCCAATACAAGGAGAAAATGAATGATTTATTGGCCGTTTCAGGTGTTAATCCACGTTTCTTCACCTGCAGGATGATTGCTAAGCCCCAGAATAAGCCGAAGGTAACGTGGGCTCCGTGGGTACCTAAGGTTGTTAATAGACTCGCCGTAAACGCACTGGTCTGTATTCCTGCTCCGATATGAACATAATGAACAAACTCATCAATTTCAAAGCCTAGGAAACCTAATCCTAATAGCAAGGTGATGGCAAAAAAGGTCAGCATCGCCTTTTTATTGCCGAGTCTCATCGCATGGATTGCAAGACCAATGACAAAGCTACTTGTTAACAGTAAAATCGTTTCAATTAAGACAGGAGTTATTTCAAAAATATCCGTCCCAGTAGGTCCATGACCTGTTCGATTGCTTAACGTAAAGTATACGGTAAACAAGGTAGCAAACAGCATGATCTCGGCTCCAAGGAAAATCCAAAAGCCAAAGATATTCACACTATTTTGATTCGTACTATATTCAAGAGGCTGCGAATGATCTAGTTTCATAGGTTTGCACCCCCTATTTTTCCTTCAGTTTCTTTAATTTCTTCCACTGAAACATAATGTCCATGATCCTTTTCAAATGAGCGATATGCCATGCAAGCGAAGATACCAATCGTTGCAATAATCAACAGTGGCCAGATCGCAAAGACAAAGGAGAAGCCCCAAACAAAAAAGATCGAGCACATGATAAATGGAAGACCACTATTATTAGGCATGTGAATTTTTTTAACCTTATCAGGAAATAGCACATGGCCCTTTTTCTTCGCATCCCAGAATGGTTCAATGGACTCAACCTGTGGTGTCACAGCAAAGTTGTATTCTGGAACCGGTGTATTTGTAGCCCATTCTAATGTACGTGCATCCCATGGGTCTGAACCGATGTTTCTTGGTGAATAACGAATACTGTAGTAGACGTTGTACACGATTAATACAAAAGCGAGCGCCATAATTCCAGCACCGACGAAGGAAACCATATTAAATGCTCCATAGCCTGTTGCTTCTGAATATGTGTACATGCGACGTGCTTGACCGTCTAATCCAGTGATATACATTGGGAAGAATGCGAGCACAAAGCCGATAGATAGAAGCCAGAACGTCCATTTTCCAATTCGCTCATTGAGCATGAAACCGAACATTTTTGGCCAGTAATAAGTGAGACCAGCGAGCATCGCAAACACAACACCAGGAATAATCGTATTGTGGAAATGAGCGACTAGGAACATCGTATTATGATATTGATAGTCGGCTGCTGACATTGCAAGCATAACCCCAGTTACCCCACCAATTGTGAATAGTGGAATAAAGCCAATCGAGTATAGCATTGGTACAGTAAAGCGAATTTTCCCCTTCCACATCGTGAACAGCCAGTTGAAAATTTTCACTCCGGTTGGAACAGAAATCGCCATCGTCGTGATGGAGAAGAAGCTGTTCGATGCTGCTCCTTGACCCATGGTAAAGAAATGGTGCGCCCAAACTAAACAGGAAAGCACGGAAATCATCACCATTGATGCAACCATTGATTTATAGCCGTATAAATTTTTACCCGAGAAGGTAGAAATAATTTCACTATAGATACCAAAGGCAGGCAAGATTAAGATGTACACCTCAGGATGTCCCCAAACCCAGAAGAGGTTCGCCCAAAGCATATCCATACCACCATTTGTACTAGCAAAGAAATGGGTACCAAATAATCGATCCATCGTTCCCATTGCTAAAGCAACTGTCAATACTGGAAAGACGGTTACAACGATTAAGTTTGCTACTAATGTAGCCCATGTGAACATTGGCATTTTCATGAGTGTCATGCCAGGTGCTCTCATTTTGAGAATCGTCGTAATCATATTGATCCCCGTCATCAACGAGCCAATCCCCGAGATTTGCAGGGCAATCATATAATAATTCGTCCCCACTGATTCACTGAAATCATTCCCCGCTAGCGGAAAATAAGAAGTCCAGCCGGCATCAGGTGAACCACCAATGACGAAGGAAATATTGAATAGCATTGCTCCCATAAAGAATAGCCAGAAGCTAATCGCATTCAGACGTGGGAACGCAACATCCCGTGCCCCGATTTGTAATGGAACGACATAGTTCATGAACGCAAAAATAAATGGCATCGCCATGAACATGATCATTACCACACCATGGGTGGTGAAAATCTCATTATAATGCTGGGCATCCAAAAGCTTATTGTCAGGTACTGCCAGCTGAGCACGCATCATGATGGCATCGGCACCACCACGGAATAACATCAATAAGGCAGAAATTAAATACATCAAACCGATTCGTTTATGATCAACGGTAGTAAGCCATTCACGCCATAAATAGCCCCATTTTTTGAAATATGTTAAGCCAACAATGATCCCGATCAAAGTTAGACCGATAGCAACCATTGATGCATAAATCGCTGGGCTAGGATTAGGAATGGCAAATCGTTCAAAAAATTCCATCCGTCATGTTCTCCTTTCAGGAAGTATCCTTTTTTAGAAAACTAGCATTCTCTAAAAAAATCATTCTTCATGAGTATTATTCTCTCCATGTTCCTCATTTGTTGTCATATGATCAGAATGTCCTTCGTGCTCCATTGAGCTGGATGAACCGTGATCATGTTCAGGAGCCGGAGCAAACGATAAATGTGTTCCAGTAAATGTCATTTGGCCAAGATGACCAGGTTTCAATAGTTCATTATATTTTTCTTCTGTGAGTGGTTTTGCTGTTTCCTTAACTTCTTTTACCCAATCGTCAAAGTCTGCCTGTGACATGGCCGTTACGTTGAACGTATTCTCCGCAAAGCCTTTCCCACTGAAGTTGGCGTTTCGTCCCATATATTCACCAGGCTCATCTGCCGCTAAATGCAAGGTCGTGATCATGTCGGCCATCGCATATTTCTGACCACCTAACTGTGGAATCCAGAAGCTCGTAATTGGACCATTCGAATACAGTCTAAATTCAAGTGGTCGATCGGTTGGGATATATAAATAGTTAACCGTCTCAATATTTTCTTCAGGATAACTAAAATGCCATTTCCAATCAGAAGAAGAGGCGTAGACCACCAATGGTTCCTGATCCTCATAGCCTTGAGGCGTGGCCTCTACGATATAGTTACTTTGAACGGAAACATAGGAAAAATAAGCAACAATAAGAATTGGAATTCCAACACATATTGCTTCAACCCATTTATTTCCTTCCATATGAGGTGGTTCATAATCCTCTGGTAAATTCGAAGCACGGTATTTTACTAACACAAAAATTAAAATAACAAATACAACAACAACAATGAACGACATAATGCCGATAGACAACAGAATGTCATGTGCTTGTCGTTCAGCCTGTGGTCCTTTTGGGTCGAGTACCATTAATGGTTCGCAACCTGTTAACACAGTGAAAATAGTGAAAATAGCCGCTAATATAGCCCATTTCCTTTTCATTTTGGGGCTCCTTTCCTTTTGATTTGTACATACAAACGAATGATTTGCATGTAAACTTTTTCACAATATATAGTAAGAGTAATTGATCTGCATTAATAATATTACCACGAGTTAAACGTAAGAAAGTGTGACGAATTTAGGAAGGATTATTTTTACACTAAATGTAAACATTCCTATTCCTGTATATTTTGTACCATAGTCCCCTACGATTTGTTTTTGTACACGAATATTTTTGGGTGATTATCGAAAAATAAAGACGGACATCTGCTATTGGGGAGGCAACATGAAATTGTCGTGGATATTAGGGCTGCTATTATTAGTCATTCAAAACCAAATGCTTCAACCTTTTACCCTCTTTGAAAATAATGAAACACTATCCGTCGTGAATCGCGAGGACTTTATTTTAGGGGTTCCAGGAGTGAAACTTTTGAATATGGAAAGGCTTGAGGAATTCACTACTCAAGTGGATATACAAGTCAAAAAAGCTCCAGTAGATGCGACCATCGATCCTGCGGGGAGAATCATTCCCGAGAAAGTGGGCTACATGCTTAACAAACCAATTCTTAAGGAGAAGTTTTCTCGCTATTTTTATGAAAATGGTCCTGCTACTGTCGAGGTTCCGAAGAACATCATTTATCCTAAGATCGATAGCGAGCTTCTCTCACATATACGGACCAACAGAATTGGCCAATATATTACTTACTTTAATGCCAGCCACAAATCACGCTCTCATAATATTGCCTTAGCAACAGCAGCCATTAATAATCGTGTCTTGTTTCCAGGGGAGGTATTTTCCTTTAATGAAGTGGTCGGTAAGCGTACCCAAGAAAGAGGCTATATGAAAGCTCCTGAAATTGTCAAAGGAGAATTCACCGAAGGGGTTGGCGGTGGAATTTGCCAGGTTTCCTCCACCCTCTTTAACGCCGTCGATCGCTCAGGGATGACCATTTTGGAGAGATACTCCCATAGTAGAAAGGTACCTTACGTACCGCCCGGGCGGGATGCCACGGTGAGCTGGTATGGGCCAGACTTCACATTCAAAAATGAATATAATCAGCCTATATTAATTCGCGCTAGAGCCTTTAACGGCAAGGTCGTTGTATTTGTATATTCATCTGATTCCATCAATAATGAACCAAGGAATGTCCCAGGGATTTTACAATAGAGAAACCAAAAAAACCTCTTCCAACAACTATTGAAAGAGGTTTTTCTGCAATTGATATTAAGACGCATTTTTTTCTGAGTGGAGTTTAATCCCGTTTCTTTGTATCAATCTTGGTGCTGTTGCTAACAGAGCTACTGTTACAATAGAGCATAGAATCGCTGAGCCAAGCATGCTTCCACCATTGATTATGAGTGAATAGATTGCCGGCGACATGCCCTCTGGTGCAGACTTACCCCAAAAAATGATCCCTGCAAGAAAGTGCCAAAAGTATCTTGCAGCACTTCCAACGAAAATAGCTACCACTGCCCAAACCAGCTCCAGCTTGGTGTCTCCTTTTTGTAAATGAGACTGAATCTTTTCAAAGAAAAGCCCTGCAAATCCTATAAAGGCAAAGGCGATGAAATATTCAATCAAAAATTGAATAGGTGTTAAAATATAGGCATCTCCCACCGCCACCTGAAGCAGGCCCCAAATAAAGCCAGCAACGAAGGTTATCTTAACCCCCCAACGGAAAGCCAAGATAAACATGGGTACCATTGCCACTGAGATGGAAATCCAAGGACCTAGCTTAATTGAAGGCAGAAGATCCAAAATAAGTGCAAAAGCAGCAAAAAATGAAGCTTCAATCATAGCAACCAATCTCATTTTTTTCATAAAAAATCTCCCCTTTTCCAAAACGAAAAAACCCCAAGGGAGAACTTGTATAAAAGACGGATAGGATTCACCCGTCATTCCACAATCCCTGCGCTAGAATTATCTAACAGGTTCGAAGGGTCAGAACAAACGTTCACTCTCAGCCTAAAGCTCCCCTTGTGGTTTCCGCTTCTTTAATTGTCCCATCTAGTATAGCTCATTAATCCCTATTTGTGTAGTGGTTATTTTAAAAGATTTTGAAAACAAGGGTTCTTTCCTTTCATAACTCGAAGAGATGAGGAAAATACTATACATAGTGACAAGAATAACTTTAAGAGGTGGATGATGAGGAAAAGTGTTGTAAGCCTACTAATTTTTGTCCTTGTTGTATCCTTTTCTAATGGAATAGACGTTTCTGCAAGGAATCGGACGAAGGCGGCATTCATACGGGATGGGAACCTGTGGCTATTGTTGGATAATCAGGAGACACAAATTACAAAGTCTAGAAATGTCCATGGGATCCAGTGGTCCCATGACGGAAAATGGATTCTTTATCAAATGCAAGCCCCTTCCCAGTTTGAGCCAAATAAAATACAAAATGAAATATGGGTGTATCATTTAGAAACCTCTGAAAAGAAGCGGATCTTTTATGACGGTTACGAGCCTCAATGGGCCCCTAATAAAGCGGTTGTCGCTTTTCAAGATAATGGAGTTCTTAATATCTCGAACCTTAAAGAATTCCGAAATGTTGCCTTAGGTGTCTATGGCTTCACCTGGCTTCCAGACGGGAGTGGCTTCCTCATGTCCTCACGAGCAAATCTCAATCCAGATGGATGGACGAACCCTGTTCTTTATGAGAAAAAACTCGCGAAAAATTGGGATGAAATTAATCTCTTTGCCAATGTAAAGGAGTTTTTTGTCGTACCAAAGGATCTGCGAGTCGATAATAAAAATGTTATGTCAATTAATGTAGATTCCTTTCTTTTTTCACCCAGCAAGAAATGGATTTCGTTTATCGTTTCGCCAACAGCTTCATTAGCCATGGATAGCAATATGCTTTGTGCTATTTCTAGCGATGGAGAACGTTTCGAGACCTTGGACGAAATGATACTCGGCGTGGGCGAACCGAAATGGGCACCTTCGAAGGATATTTTGGCCTATATTGCTGGTGGAGGAAGGATTGTGTTTGGTTTCAGAGGCAAGGATTTGAAATACAAGGAGTTTCCAGTCGCCTCCTTAACCCCATCGAATTACGCCGAGCTTAATTTTACTTGGGTTAGCAACAGCTCGATCGTAACCTCTAGGGTCGAGGCAAAGGACTGGTCCAATGAATTTTCAGAGCATCCCCTTCCATCTCTTTATTCTGTTCACCTAAACAAGGACCATCAAACGAAAATTATAGAGCCTCCAAGCGGCTACGGAGATTATGATCCCCAATTTATAAGAAGCATGAACAAACTGATCTGGTTTCGTGGCACCTCCATTACAGACAGCAATCGCAATGTTTGGTTCTCCGATGCGGATGGCTCCAATGCAAAGCTGTGGTTGAAAAATGTTGATGCTATTGAGTTTTATGAAGAAAAGTAGACAAATATTTGTGGTCACATAACCCTTATGTGACCACGAAAAAATCTATTGGATCATAGTTTCACGAATGATACTTTCGATTTTAGCTAATAATTCCTCCCCAGTTATGACCGCTTCTCCCCCACCTTGTGCGGAACGTTCACTTCCTCCTCCTTTACCATGAATAAGTGGGAGGATTTGTTGCACCATTTCCTTCATGTTAACGGAGGCATCGGCATCACGAGCACAAACGAATTGGAGCTTGTCCTCATTCTCCGCAACCAAAAAGAGATTAATTCCCCGATGCTGAAGGGTGATGATTTTTGCTAGCTGTTGAAGCTCTTTTATTGTTCGATCCTTAAACACTTTCTTGATTACAGGTGTCCCATTCCATTCTTCCAGCGATGTCCATAAGGTTTCTGCTTCGTATCGCAGCATTTCTTCTTTAAGCTCATCCACTGTTTTGCCGAGGGTTTTATTCACTTCCAAAAGCTTTTGAACGGCACTTTCCATTTCCTGCTCAGGAGCACTTAACATCTGACAAAGCTTAAGCACAATCGAATGCTTTTGTTCTAACTGCTTGAGAACCCTATTCCCACAGACGAATTGAAGGCGAACCTGTTTCTTTTGACGCTCCCAAGCGAGAATTTTGATAGAGCCTACTTGACCAGTGGAGCTTGGATGAGTTCCGCCGCAGCCATTATAGTCAAATTCAGGAATAATAACGAGGCGGATATCCTCTGAAACAGATAGTTCTTTTCGCAAATTGTATTGGAGTGCTTCCTCCATTGTTACCCATTTCGTTTCAATCCCTCGATTTTCCAAAATAATCTCGTTTGCCCGTTTCTCCACTTGAGAGATCATATCGGTTGTCAAATTCTCCGTGTTGAGATCGATCGTTGAAATTTCCTTTCCCAAGTGAAAGCTCACTGTTTGAACCCCAAAGAGTTCAACAAATGCTGCTGTTAATATGTGTTGCCCGGAATGCTGCTGCATATGATCGAAACGGCGTTCCCAATCGACAACTCCTTCAATTTCATCGATTTGCTTAAGCTCTGTCGTGACATAATGTCGAATTTCTCCATCTATTTCCTCAACGTTAGTGACCTGAATTCCATTTAGTGACCCTTTATCAAATGGCTGTCCACCACCAGTAGGGTAAAACGCTGTTTTATCTAAAACAACATACCGATTTCCATTTTCATCCTGCTTTTGACACAATCCTTTGGCTGTAAACTTCTTTTGATAAACATTCTTGTAATATAGTTTCTCTGTCAATTTCTAGATCCTCACTTTTTGTAAATTTCTCTATTCCCATTATGAAGAAAATTTTACTAAAAATACAGAAATATGTATAAATATTTTTCTACAGGTGATCATATAGGTGATGCTAGAGGAAAGGAGGTCATGGAATGGATGTTACAATGAGTTCTGCTGAAGTGCTTGAGGAAATTAGGCGTTTGAATACGAGTGGATCTAGCTTAAGTAAGAAACATGTGAAAAGAACGCATCCACAGCTCATGAGAAGTGCGCTACATTATTTCCCTGATTGGGACAGTGCAATCGAAAGAAGTATTTCTAGCTAAAACTTATGTTGTAACGTTACATAGCTATGGCCATAAGAAAAGCGGAGGCGGCTTGTTTAGCCCCAACAAACACGAAAAAACAACACGCCTGACTTTTTGGCGTGTTGTTTTCCCCTGGTCACACAGGTACAGCTACGAAAAATTCCTCGTAAATGGCCTGAACCGCTCGTCTTTCATTCGCTTCCTTAACCCCAAACATCATGCTTACCTCTGAGGACCCCTGATTAATCATTTCAATATTTACGCCAGCATTAGCAAGTGCCTTGGCCGCTCTGGCCGTCGTTCCAACGTTATGTCGCATTCCTTCACCGACGATCATAAGAAGGGCCAGGTCATGCTCCACTTTTACCTCATCCGCCGCTAGCTCCGACTTAATCCGGTTGATAATATCCTCTTCTGTATATTGGTCCATCTGATTTTGCCTTAATATGACCGTAATATCATCGATTCCAGAGGGCGTATGCTCATAGGACAACCCATAATCCTCTAGAATCATTAAAAGCCTGCGCCCAAAGCCAATCTCTCTATTCATTAAGTACTTGCTTACATAAATGCTGCAAAAGCCTTTATCACTTGCAATTCCAACCACTGGACCATTGATATTTTCCCTTTTATTTACAATCCTTGTTCCAGGCGCCGAAGGATTGTTCGTATTTTTCACATTGACGGGAATTCCAGCACGAAAGGCAGGAATAAGAGCTTCGTCATGAAAAACGGAAAAGCCTGCATAGGATAGCTCCCGCATTTCCCGATAAGTAAGAACAGTAATTTCCTTTGGATTCGGTACAATCGTAGGATTCACCGAATAAACAGCATCCACATCAGTAAAGTTCTCATACAAATCAGCCTTCACACCATTGGCTAATATGGAACCAGTTATATCGGAGCCACTTCGTGAAAAGGTGACAACTTCGCCTTCCTTTGTAAAGCCAAAAAATCCCGGGAAAATGATGATTCCAGCTCGATCACGTAAAGAAAATAAATTCTCATAGGATTCCGGCAGCACCTGTGCATTTCCAGATTCGTCTGTAACAAAAAGGCCAGCATCCTTTGGATTTACATAATGGGCGTCAATACCCCTGCTTTGAAAAAATTTCGCAACAAGCTTTGCATTGTTATCCTCTCCGCTTGCTTTCACCGCATCCAAATAGCGATTGCGACTGGTTTTATCTCCATTCAATAATTCCCTGAAATTATCATTAATCTCTTCGATAATATCATTTGGAAGTTCTAGCTCCTTGGCAATACTCTCATACCGCTCGAGCACACAAGCCAATGGTTCGCCATAATCCTCATTGCGTAAGGCCTTTTCTGCGCACTCGATTAACAAATCCGTTACTTTAATATCCTGTCCATATCTCTTGCCTGGTGCAGAAACAACAACGACTTTTCGATTTGAATCTGCCATCACAATGTTTAATACTTTTTCAAGCTGAGCTCCAGTCGCTAAGGAAGAGCCACCGAACTTCACTACCTTCATCACGGACATCCCCTGTTTTGTTAAAATTTAGTTCTTATTATCACTCGAAACCTAAAAAGAATCAAGAGTTTTTTCTCCCCTGTGTATACATTTGTCCTTTTAGGGTGGAAAATAGCTCTAGAGGTGTTTTTATAACACAAGAGAACTAAATCTTAATAAATGTATTTTTGCCTAAAATCATGTAAACTAATATTTAGCATTTCTAAATAATTTGGGTTGTTGTTCTATCTTCCCAAGGGAAAGGAGTACTCATGAGTCAATCAATCGCAAAGGGGCAATCACAGAACCAGCTCCAACAAGACAAAATTTGGACGAGAGATTTCACTTTAATTGTCATGTCCAATTTTTTTATTTTCCTTGGATTTCAAATGACCTTGCCTACCATTCCCCTTTTTGTCGAGGAATTGGGAGGAAATGATCAATTAATTGGAGTTGTTGTTGGGATATTCACATTCTCGGCCCTTCTGATTCGACCAATGGCAGGAAGAGCACTTGAGATAAGGGGACGACGGTTCGTTTATGCGACCGGATTGGGTATTTTTGTTCTTTCCGTTGGATCCTATGGGCTCTTACATAGCTTATTGTTTTTATTTATGATGAGGATGATTCAAGGAGTAGGTTGGGGCTTTTCGACAACTGCTTCGGGAACAATAGCTACTGACCTTATTCCTGCCCACCGAAGAGGAGAAGGGATGGGCTACTATGGCCTCTCTGGAAATATCGCGCTCGCCATCGGTCCAACCTTGGGTCTTGCTTTAGCGGGCAGAATATCCTTTACTCAACTATTTCTCATTTGCGCCGTACTCGGTTTAATGGCACTTATATTCTCTTCATTTATTCGCTACAAAAAGGTAGAACCTGTTGCCGTACCGCAAAAGAAATGGGATGTTTTCGAAAAAACAGCCATCCCTCCATCTTTATTACTATTTTTCATCACGGTGACCTTTGGAGGAATCGCATCCTTCCTGCCGATCTATGCCGCTCAAGAACATATTTCGGGCATCGAATGGTATTTTCTTCTTTACGCCTTTGCATTATTAATTTCTAGGACCTTTGCTGGTCAACTCTATGACAAAAAGGGTCACCAAGCCGTCTTCATTCCAGGTACGATTCTAATTATCATCGCGATGCTGCTGCTCTCTTGGCTACCAAACAGCGGCGTTCTATACCTTGCTGGTTTGCTATATGGCTTAGGCTTTGGTACGGTGCAGCCTGCCCTTCAAGCATGGTCTGTCAAAGAGGCAGCACCACACCGTAGAGGAATGGCGAATGCCACCTTCTTCTCCTTCTTTGATTTAGGAGTAGGTGTCGGTGCCATGTTTTTTGGGCAAATTGCCCATGTGCTCGGGTATAGCAGCATTTATCTATTTTCTGCGTTGTCTGTTTCTACCTCGATTTTGCTTTACCTTTTCATTTTGAAAAAGAGTCAAGCACGAAAATAAGGCTATCATCCATAGATAGCCTTATTTTTTTTGGAAAGCAAGGGTCGGCCGTTACTCCAAAGCACCTCAACATCCATCCCAAAAAATTCGAACAGTACTTGTTCTGATATCATTTCCTCTGTTTTTCCCGCGGCAAATACCTTTCCTTTTCTAAGTAAAAGGGTTTTGCTAAAAACCGGCAATATTTCTTCCACATGATGGGTCACATAGATAAGGTTCGGTCCGTTTTTCGATTGGCAAATGTTCTCCACTGTCTCTAACAGCTTTTCCCTTGCGATAAAATCAAGTCCATTCGTAGGTTCGTCCAAAATAAGAATTTCAGGATTATTCATAAGAGCCCGCGCGATGAGAATACGCTGTCTTTCCCCTTGAGAAAGGGTCTCGTACTCCCGATCGGCATATTCTAAGCAACCGAGATCCCTCATGAGTGAGATGGCCTTCTCGCGCATTTGATCATTAGGTGATTCGTAGAGACCGATGGATGTGAACGCACCGCTTAAAACAATCTCATAAGCACTATCCGTCTGATAAAACCGTTCCTGTAAGGATGAAGAGACCAGTCCTATTTTTCGACGGATATGTTCTCGGATATCTACCTTGCCAAATTCCTTCCCCAGTACCTGCACGGACCCCTTTGATGGATATTGGTAGCCATTCAATAGATTTAAGAGCGCTGTCTTTCCAGCTCCATTTAATCCAAACAGGACCCAATGCTCTCCCTTTTCCACCTCCCAGCTAATATCATCCAGAATCACAGCTCCGTTTCGAATAAGAGAAACATTTTTTAATGAGAGCACCATTTAGACAAATCCTTTCAAGTAAGGTCTTATTATTCATCTTAAACGGAATGATGCGAATTTTCCATAAATTAAATAAAAAATAAAAGCAAGGCCCCCCCTTGCTCCATTTTACTCGATTACAAAACCAATTTTTCCTAACTGTTCTGCCTTTTCCATTCTCTCAAATGCTTCCTTAAACTCGCTTAGCTGATAGGTTTGATCAAGAACAGGTCTAATTTCATGCTTCTCGATGAACGCAAGCATTTCCCTGTATTCTTCTCCGCTCCCCATCGTCGTTCCAAGGAGATTAAATTGGCCGTAGAAAAATCTTCTTAAATCCAATTCAACGACATCGCCAGCCGACGCACCGAAAGTTACCATCGTACCACCTAAGCGAAGCTGATCAAGAGATTTATTAAAGGTAGCTGCGCCAACAGACTCAATAATGAGATCCATTTTCTCTCCACCGAGAGCTTTTGTCCAATCTTCGTTGCTGTTGAAAGCCTTATCAGCCCCCATCTCGAGTGCTTTTTTACATTTTTCCTCAGAACGAGAGGTGACATAGACGGTAGCTCCAGCAGCTTTTGCAAACTGGAGAAGGAAGGTTGCGACTCCACTACCGATTCCTGGGATAAGAACCTTCATCCCCTTCTCGACCTTTCCCCTTGTGAACAAAGCGCGATACCCTGTAAGAGCTGCAAGGGAAAGGACACTTGCTTCTTCCCAGGTGAGAAACTTTGGCTTTGGCACCGCATTTTCAGCCGGAATGACGATTTTTTCCGCGAAGGTTCCGTGAAATGGGAGACCAACGATTTCAAACCCTGCTGGCGGGGCCTCGGTTTTCTCTCTCCAGCCAAGTCCTGGGTTGATGATGACTTCATCTCCTACCTTAACATTTGTTACACCTTCACCCACTGCATCAACAATTCCCACTCCATCAGAGCCAATAATGAGTGGTGGGTCTGTTTCCTTATGTCTTGTTAGCACAAACAAATCCCGATGATTAAGTCCTGCTCCTTTTAGCCGAACTCTCACTTCACCAGCTTGAGGCTGGGTTTCCTCAATATCCCTATATGTAAGTCCATCTATTCCTAGTTGTTCTGCATGAACTACTGCCTTCATCAAATCACCCTTTTTCGCATTATTCTCTTCCATTATATGATACTTCTGTTTTAAACAGAAACAAACTAAAATGCTTGGTCAGGAATTCTAATGTTAGGCCTGAGAGACAAAGCCCGACGGGAAATCAGAATTAAAAAATATTTCTCGGGAAAGCGCAGGACTTGACATTTCCCGCATTTTTGTTGTCGGATTTTCTTCAGTTATTTAGAAGAGTTGTCATTTCGTGACAATTATTGTCAAGGAAAGAAGATACCGTCATTCATATCTAAAGAATGCAATTGACATTTCCCTTATAAATGTGTAGATTCATATAATAGTATATTCAAATAATCAAATATACGAATATGCAAATTATTATTATAAAAGAAGGGTTGATTATGCAACAGAAATGGTTTTTCACAGGAAGGTATAAAGGGTACAGTCTTCAAAGCTTTCAACGGGATTTGCTTTCCGGGCTGGTCGTTGGTGTTATTGCGATACCTCTTGGGATGGCATTTGCGATTGCCTCAGGTGTAAAACCAGAATACGGTATCTACACAACGATTATTGCGGGAATTCTTATTTCTTTATTAGGGGGATCGAGGTACCAAATTGGTGGACCAACGGGAGCATTTATTCCGATTTTGTTTGGTATCGTTGTCACCTATGGGTATGAAAATTTACTAATTGCTGGTTTTTTAGCGGGGATTATTCTATTCCTAATGGGCGTCTTTAAGCTTGGCTCTCTCATTAAATTTATCCCGAGGCCGGTTACGATTGGGTTTACCTCTGGGATTGCAGTCATCATTTTCGTCGGACAAATCGCCAATTTTCTAGGTCTACAAAATGTGAAAAGTCATGAATTTTTTATCGATAATATCAAGGAAATTGCAAAGCATATCGGTACGATGAACGGATACAGCATTTTAACAGCTTGTATTTGCCTTGTTACAATGATCCTCACTCCAAGGATTCTTCCGAAAGTTCCAGGGCCATTAATTGGTCTCGTTCTTTCTACCATTATCGCTGGTATATTTTATCCAACACAGATTGCTACGATTGGGTCTACATATGGAGAAATTCCGAAAACATTGCCTAGCTTTCATTTTCCAGAAATCACCTATGAAAGGGTGATCCAGCTTCTTCGACCTGCTTTTGTCATCGCCATTTTGGGTGCCATTGAATCATTGCTCTCTGCTGTTGTTGCGGACGGGATGACAAATAGCAAGCATCACAGTAACCGAGAGCTTGTCGGTCAAGGAATTGCAAACATTGTTACACCGCTATTTGGAGGTATCCCTGCAACGGGGGCTATTGCCCGGACGGCAACCAATATTAAAAACGGGGCTGTATCCCCCATTTCAGGAGTCACTCATGGTATTATGGTACTATTAATGTTGGTACTGTTTGCACCTCTTGCTTCAAAAATTCCTTTAGCAAGCATGGCTCCCATCTTAATGGTGGTCGCTTGGAATATGAGCGAGAAGAAGGTCTTTTTCCATGTGCTTAAGACGAAGACAGAGGATTCACTTGTTTTGTTAGTCACATTTCTACTCACTGTATTCATCAACCTTACAGTTGCTGTAGAGGTCGGGCTGCTTCTCGCAGTTATTCTTTTTACGAAGCGGATGAGCGACCATATGGTGACCGTTAAAGCATTGCCCAACCATAAAGTAAAGCATAACAAAATCGAAAGCTTAGTTTCGGATACGAGGGATTGTCCGCAAATTGCGATTTACAATGTAGAAGGTCCGTTGTTTTTTGGTGCTGCTCAAACCTTCGCTCAATCAATTATGAATACCATCCACTATAAACCAAGGGTGCTACTGCTCAGGATGGGAAGAGTGCCTTTTATGGATACGACTGGGGATGCTCACCTTACGAGCATTGTCAAGAATTTTTCAAAGCATGGGATTGTTCTAATTTCGGGAGTCAATTCGCAGCCTTTAACCGTATTAAAAAAGACTGGCTTATTCGATTTAATTGGAGAAGAGCATTTTTTTGAGCATACGGGCGAAGCCATTGACTATGCCCTAACACAGTTAAACCAACAGAAGTGTCTCGGCTGCAAACATTTTGTTTTTAAAGAATGTACGCAGCTCTCGAAAGGGACCATGGAAAACGAAGAAACGAGAAGAGTTTTGTCAAAACAGGAAGTGAGGGAAATAACGATTGAATGAAGAGTTACAGCAATTTAAAGCAGATTTTTTCAAAGCACTTGCTCACCCATTACGGATTCGCATCTTAGAGGTGCTTGCTGAGGGTGAAAAAAGCGTCAATGAGATTCAAAGCCTGCTCCATAGTGAGGGATCGGCGGTATCACAGCAGTTATCGGTCCTAAAAGCAAAAAATATTGTTACAGGGACAAAGATTGGCAACCGAGTAATCTATTCGTTAAGGGACCCGATGATCATTGAATTGCTCCAAGTAGCTAGACAGATATTTAATAATCATCTCGTTGATACCATTTCAATGCTCGATAAATTTAACGAGAGTGAAAAAGAATAATTTTGCATGTGAGAAAACCTTGATTTCTATAGCGAAAGGCCCAATGCTATTATTTTTAGGTTCAAAAAGAACAGCAAAATCCTCCTAATTGGGAGGATTTTTGCATGATCTATTTTTCAATATCTATCACTACTTTTCCCCATGTCTTTCTTTGTCCTAACAGCTTTAATGCTTCTGGCACCTGCTCAAAGGCAAATGCTCGGTAAATTAGCGGCTTGATTTTACCCTTTTCGTATAACTCCATAATGGCTGCATGTTCGTTATCCACCTCGCTCGGATATAAGCGATGAAAGAGACCCCAATGAACGCCTACAACCGAGTAATTCTTAATGAGCACATGATTCGTCGTGAGCGTTGGAATGGTTCCCCCTGCGAAGCCGATGACTAGAATACGACCGTCAAACGCAATGCACTTCTTAGAACGGTCGAACACGTCGCCGCCTACCGGATCATAAATAACATTTGCTCCTTTCCCACCGGTTTCCTTCTTGACCACTTCCACAAAATCCTCGGTCAGATAGTCAATAACGATGTCTGCACCAAGCTCCTTACAAATTTTCGTCTTTTCACTCCCACCAGCTGTTGCAATGACAAAAGCGCCTATTGATTTCCCTAACTGAATAGCCGCTGACCCGACTCCTCCGGCACCAGCATGAACGAGCAGCACCTCCCCTTCTTGCAATTTTGCACGGTTATTAAGGGCATAATAGGAGGTATGATAGGTGATGAAGAAGGCTGCGGCTTCACTCCATGACATCGATTCTGGAATTGGAAATACGGTGTTTTCTGGAACCGATACAAACTCTGCGAGTCCTCCTTTATGTACACCTGGTAGTGCAAGAACATGTTGCCCTGCTTTAAAGCGACTCCCCTCTCTCGCATCCACAACGATACCGGAAATCTCAGACCCTAGTGAAAACGGAAGCTCTGGCCTTTCCTGATACTTACCCTGACAGAGAAGAATATCAAAAAAATTAAGTGACACGGCCTTGACTTGAATAAGTACCTCTTCTTGCCCACGCTCTGGATATTGAATTTCCTCGATTTTTAGTACATTCTCTGGATTCCCCAGTTCTCTCACTAACCATGTTTTCACTATTTCTCCTCCCTTTACGAGTTTGTTTTTGTAATTATAACAATATTCAGATATTATTACAATTAATAGCCCCATTGCTGCTATTTTAGAAAGTTTCATGAATGTTTAAATATGTGACTTTTATTCATTGAGCAAATATGATTTGATAGAATACAGATAGTACGAAATAGATTGGAGAATCACCATGTCCTCAATTAAGGAAAGAAAGATTAGAAAGAAAAAAGAAGAAATCCTCAGGGCTGCAGCTGCGATTTTTGCGAAAAAGGGCTACCATGGGACCACAATGGAAGACGTGGCAGCGAAGCTACTAATGACAAAGGGTTCGATGTACTATTATTTTAAGAATAAAGATGAGCTGCTTTATCATTGCCATAAAATGATCATGGATTTAAGCATTACTAAAATGAAGGAGATTATTGCAAGCTCAAAGAGTGCAACAGAAAAGCTTGAAAATGCAATTAAGGCTCATATCACCCTTGCTACCAGTGAAAAATCAATGTTTATGGTCATGCACAAGCCAAGTCAACATTTTACTGACGATTATCTACAGGATATTCTCCAAGACCGCACCACCTATGCCCAATATTTTGATGAAATCATTTTAGAAGGGATTCTTAAAAAGGAATTCAATCATGTTGATGTGAAAATGGTTCGCATGATTCTACTCGGTGCATTAAATTGGACGCAAGAGTGGTATGACCCAAATGGAGAAAAATCAGCTGAAGAGATTTCGGAAACATTTGCGAATTATTTGCTGAAAATGCTAGTAAAGCAATAGCGGATCATTAGAAAGGCCCCTTTTACTAGGGGCTATTTTTACTATTATTCCTCTCATTAAGCTTTAGTTTAAGCTCGTCTAGAATGCGATCAACAGAAGCATCAAAGGTAAAGAAAAATGCATTGTTTTCATCGTCAAAGAGCATGAGATGAGGATTTTCATACTCTGGAAATATTAGAATAACCTCACTCACAAGAGCATGAAACCATTGATTTTCCACCTTAATTGCGGGATCTAAAGGGATCTTCACCATTTGCCCGCTTTTTGGAATCGGTTCAAACTCCCGAAAGATATCCGTGATTCCCTTTAAGATGCCCTCTACCTCCTTATGCACCGTGTCGTTTGCTGGAACTTCCTTTACCACTTTTCCCTCATTGATGTGAAAAACTTCAATATTTGCCGCGTATGCATTCATACCTGCCACTTGAAAGAGAAAAAGTATGGATAAAAGGGAGATTTTTTTAACCATATCAACACCTCCCTCGTATTATATCCAACAAATAACATTGCATGAGGAAAAGACTGCTTCTATGTTTGCTCTCCAATGGAACTAATAAGAAAAGAACAACGCTTTAGTAAATCCATAAGACTTATCGGTTTAAATTAGTCTAGTGGAATTGTAGAATAAAAGAAACAGATAATTCAAACAAATGGAAGGAAGTGCTCATTTTGGATAAAGAGTACGCAGGTCATACTTTGTTACAATCTGTACCGTTTGGAAATGAAATGTTGGCAAGCAGGTTAGTGATGGCCCCGATGACAAGAATGTTTTCGCCAAATGGTGTCCCAGGGAAAAATGTTGCACAATATTACCGCAAACGTGCTGAGAATGGGATTGGACTCATCATAACTGAGGGAACAGCGATTAACCACCCAGCTGCAGTCATGAGTCCCGATATTCCCCGTTTTTATGGTGAGGACGCCTTTAATGGCTGGGCAAATGTAGTTAAGGAAGTCCACCAAGCCGGTGGGAAAATCATACCTCAACTATGGCATGTAGGTGCAGCACGAAAAGCAGGCAGTGAACCAAATATTGATGCACCTCCTGTGAGTCCGTCCGGATTTACACTAAAAGGCAAAAGAAATGAGAAAATAAAGGCTTTAACGAACCAAGAGGTCACTGAAATGATTAATACATACGCCGAAGCTGCAGCAAATGCCAAGCGTATCGGCTTTGACGGAATTGAATTGCATGGAGCCCATGGATACTTAATTGATCAATTTTTTTGGGAAGTAACGAACAAGCGTAACGATGAGTATGGCGGGGATATTGGAGAGCGAGCAAAATTCGCGGCAGATGTTGTCCGTGCTTGCAGGAAAGAAGTCGGGTCTGATTTTCCAATTGTCTTTCGTTATTCGCAATGGAAAGGAACCGATTATCAAGCCAAATTAGCTAAGAATTCTAATGAGCTTGAACAATTACTCACCCCCTTGGTTGAAGCTGGAGTGGATATTTTCCACTGCTCTACGAGACGAATATGGGAACCTGAATTTATAGATGAAGATCCATCCTTAAACTTGGCCGGATGGACGAAACGAATTACTAAAAAGCCAACGATTGCAGTCGGTTCCGTCGGTATCAACCGTGCATATCTGAGTAACCAGGATAATGCTCATGTAACCATTGTAGACAATCTTAAAATTATTGATGAAAAAATCAAAGCAGGCGAATTTGACTATGTAGCAATCGGCCGTGCACTGCTTGCTGATTCAGAATGGGCCGTAAAACTCAAAAATGGTCAACTTGATCAAGTAGTGCATTATACAAAGGAATCTGAGAAATACTTGATTTAATCACAATCAAGAACCGCATTTTGATCAGCCAGTAGCTGACATCTATCAACCACTGGATAAGCCCTTCTTAAATGGAAGGGCTATTGTCTATTGCTGTCGCCTTAACTAAAAGAGCGGTTCCTCTATTATCAAAGATAACAAAAGAACCGTCCAATTAATTACATGTTAGAAAACATCTTCCCACAAAAACAAAGCAGCCTGGAGATTGCCTCCAAGCTGCCCAATTGAAATGTTCAAGAAATTTTGTTCAATTCTGTCGTTAATCGTAAGAACTCATCCTTGTTTCGTTCTTGTAGAGATTTGTCGATTTCCTTACGGAGCTTTTCTCTGCGGTGTTCAAGCAGAGCCTCTGAGATCACTTGCTCGGCTAAAAGGGATAATTGTTCTTCAGTAGTAGGTTCGGGTAAATTCAACAAATCCTTATTCATTGGAAATCAACTCCTTAACTTTTTCTAAGTATACCACAAATATTCTAACAATTCAATATTTTCTCTAATTGGTACCTGGTACTGTTCGTGGACTTTTTTTGATTTTGTCCGTGTGGGGCGGACAGTGATGAAGATGGGCCATTTCACAGCTGAGTGGTCAGCTTATGAAATAGCCCTCATTGTTTAAGTTATTATCCATCGATTCATTTAATTTGAGTTGTCCACCATTATTATGTCGCTGGTGTGCTTTGGTATGCTTCTCGAAGCTTGTATTTTAATACTTTTCCGGAGGCGTTTCGCGGGAGTTGCTCCATCTCATAGATGATTCTTGGAATCTTGTAGCCAGCTAGCTGCTCACGGCAAAATTGCAGAAGCTCATCCTTGTCAATTGATTTGCCTTCCTTTGGAACGACAATAGCCGCAACCGACTCCCCCCATACTTCATGGGGCACACCAATGACTGCTGCCTCCAAAATATCAGGGTGGCGATAAAGGACCTGTTCTACCTCTGTTGAGTAGACATTTTCTCCGCCAGAAATAATCATGTCTTTCTTCCTGTCGACAAGGGTGATAAAGCCATCCTCATCAATCGTCGCTAAATCCCCTGTATAAAGCCAGCCATCCTTCAAAGTCTTGTGAGTTTCTTTCGGATTCTTATAATATTCCTTCATGATCGTCTCACCTGAAATAATAAACTCCCCTACCTCACCAGGCTTAACATCGACCCCATGTTCATCTACAATTCTTGCATCGGTAAAATGGTTCGCCCTACCGCTTACGCCTAGCTTTGTTTTGTGTTCTTCTGGTGTTAGGAAAATGCCGCCTGGGCCACCCTCGGTTAAGCCGCATAGATTGAAAAATTGGTCGGTTCCAAACATTTCAATTGATTTCTGCAGGGTCGCAATCGGCATCGGTGCTGCACCGTATCCACAGCGTTTAATGCTGGATACATCAAACATTCCTTGAGGAACTTGAAGGAAGAAATTATACATCGTTGGGACGCCAAAAAATAGTGAAATTTTATGCTGTGCTATCATCTTTAACGTTTCAACTGGATGGAAATCCTGCTGAACAATTTGAGTACAGCCAAGCATGGTGGCGGAAACAAGGAAAAGATTTAACTGAGCTGAGTGAAAAAGTGGTGCGACATGCAAAATTCGATCCTCTGGACCCATTTTCATTGTCACAGCCATGAGAATACCAACATGGCAAACACGATGATGATCAAGAACAACCCCCTTTGGCAGTCCTGTGGTCCCTGAAGTATAAAGGATCTCCGCATCATCAGACTCTAGAACCTCCAGATTCGGATTCTCTGCCGAAGTGCTCCGAAAATCTGACAGGAGCTGTTGGTGCTCCAGCTTATTGCTACCAGAGATGATCTGGCGCTGCAGTTTGTCATTTCCTTCTGCAGCCTTCGCAAGCGTTTCGGCAAACTCCTCATCTGCAAACACAATGACAGAATCAGAATGATTTAGAATATATCTAGTTTCATGGGCCGTTAAACGGAAGTTGATAGGTACTGCTACCCCACCCGCCTTCAATATTCCATAATAGACGAAAATAAAGGTATCAGAGTTTTTCATCATCAAGGCTACCTTATCGCCCTTTTTAATCCCAAAGTCAATCAAAGCATTCGCGATTCGATTCACCTCAGCATTGTACTCTCGGTAACTATATTCCCGATCATTAAAAACAATAGCGGTTTTGTCTGAGTTATTACGGGCATTTCTTTCTAATCCTTGAAATAGATTCATAGATTTTCCTCCTATCAAACCGTTTTTTAAATAGGAAATCACACCCAAAGCTACAGTTTACAAACCTAGATTTTTCGCAATAATTGTTTTCATGATTTCATTTGTACCAGCATATATGGACCCAACTGCTACATCCCGATACCGTCTTGCAATCTCATATTCCTCCATATAGCCGTAGCCACCATGCAGCTGCATACATTCAGTGGCTACATTTTTAGCTAAATCGGTTAACCACCATTTTGCCATCGAAACCTCGTTGACAATATTCTTCTTAGCCATATGATCCATGATCAATTGGTCAACAAAGGTTTCGCCAATTTTGATATTGGTCGCCATCTCCGCAATTTTAAATTGAGTGTTTTGAAACTTGCTAATCGGCTTGCCAAAGGCCGTCCGTTGCTTCACATAATCAATGGTGATTTCTAGCATTCTTTTAGCACCGGTAATACTTCCGATAGCTAGCATCAATCTCTCCTGCTGTAATTTCTTCATGAGATAGTAGAATCCCATGCCTTCCTCACCAAGCAGATTTTCCTTTGGCACAACAGCATCCTCAAATATCAATTCTGATGTATCGTTAGCATGCTGACCAACCTTCTTAAGCTTCTTTCCTTTCTTGAAACCAGGAGTCCCCTCCTCCACTACAAGTAGACTAATGCCTTTATGCCGCGGGGTGGCATTCGGGTCCGTAAGGCAAACAATAATAACAAAATTGGCTGAATATCCGTTTGTAATGAATGTTTTTTCGCCATTAACGATGTAATGATCTCCATTTAGCTTTGCTGTTGTCTTGATATTTGCGAGGTCAGACCCAGTTCCAGGCTCGGTCATGGCAATTGCCGAGATCATCTCTCCACTAACCGCCCAAGGAAGCCATCTCTGCTTCTGTTCTTCATTCCCAAACTCATCTATGTAGGGCATGACAATATCATTGTGTAACCCCAATCCACCAATTCCAGCCCCAATTCTGTCCAATTCCTCCGTGATAATGACGGAATAGGCAAAATCGGCACCTGCTCCTCCATATTTTTCATCTACCCAAGGACATAGGTATCCTTGTTCACCAGCCTTTTTCCAAAAGGATTTTGGCACCTGCTTCGCCTCTTCCCACTCCTCAAAATATGGAGCCGCTTCTTCCTCCAGAAATCGACGAAATGCTTTTCTAAATATTTCATGCTCTTCCGCAAAGTATGCTTTAGCCATAGAATCACTCCTATCTATTCATTGTGCGTTCACATTCGTTTTCTTTTTAAGCGGTGCTTTTAAAATTTTTCCCGTTGCATTTTTCGGTAACGACTCAAGGAAATAAATCTTCCGTGGAATTTTATAATGTGCTAGTTTTTCCTTACAATAGGCCATGATCTCTTCCTCGGTGGCGGATTCTTTAACAACGATATACGCCGCTACTTCCTCGCCAAAGGTCGGATCCGATTCACCTACTACTGCACATTCCACAATTTGTGGATGGGTATACAGTACCTCTTCCACTTCACGCGGGTAGATATTGTATCCACCGCGAATGATTATGTCCTTCTTTCTATCAACGATGTAGAGTAGACCTTTTTCATCCTGTTTTCCTAGGTCGCCCGTGTAGACCCAGCCATCTTTAATCGTTTCTTCTGTTTCGTACTCCTTCTTGTAATAACCCTTCATTGCGTTTGGTCCTCGGAAAATAATTTCGCCTACCTCCCCAACAGGGACCTCTTGACCGCTTGGATCAACGATTTTCAAATCAATTCCAGGAAGTGGATATCCTACTGAACCATGAACCTTCTCACTATTTGGAGGGAAGCAGCTAATCATAACGGTGCTCTCGGTTTGACCGTAGCCTTCGCCAATATCCACACCCATAGCGGCATTGACCCTTTCTACAATTTCAACTGGAAGAGTCGCCCCGCCACAGCCCGCTGTCCTGAGATGTGAAAAATCAAGCTCCTTTATTTGTGGGAGATTGATAAACATCGTATACATCGTTGGAACTCCAAGGAAAATGGAGATTTTGTAGTCAGCTATTCTTTTGAGAATGACGTCTGGAATAAAACGCTCCTCGAGGTACATGGTACAGCCTTTGAAAACAGCATTAAGCAAGCCTTGTAGCTTGGCATAGGCATGAAAAAGCGGAAGGACTACAAGAATCCGATCTTCTGCTGTCAGCTCCAGCATCTTGGCTGCTGTTTCCGTCATCCAAGCGATATTGCCATGGGTAATGAGGGCACCCTTTGGCTTGCCAGTTGTCCCAGAGGTGTAAATGATCTGCGCAATCTCGTCCAATTGCTTTGGCTCTAGAAAATAATCTGCCGGTTCCCCCCTAACATCACTCCAAGGTACAATCGCTTCAGAAGGCTGCAAGGAAATAATCGTCTGCATAGATTGCAGCTTCTCCCTCGATTTCAAGACCTCCTGAATGCCAATCTCATCTACAATCAGGGCGACTGCATCTGAATCGTTTAAGATATAAGTAATTTCATTCACCTTAAACAATGGATTGATCGGAATGACAGTTGCTCCAAGGGATAATAGAGCAAAATAGGCAATGGCATACTCTGGTTTGTTGCCCATCATCAATGCGACATGGTCATTGTTTTTAATCCCGTATTTTCGCAAACCGACCGCTTTTTCCTTGACTAGTAATGTGAGTTTTTCAAAGGAAATCGGTTCTTCTCGAAATACAACGACTGGATGCTTCGGGCGAGATTTCGTAGAATTTAATAGGAAATGCGCAATATTCATGCTTGAATCCTCCCTAGTTTCATATTTTCCCTTTTTGTATTTTCATAGAGAGTGTTTTACAAACCCTTTTAAAGCGCTTTCAAAATCTTATTTACCTTTGTACGCTTTTCACAAAAGCATGAGCTCCTTCCGTTGCCATATTTACAGAAAATTCACTATATTCCCATTATAAGGCTTCCCACACATTTAAACAATATTCTAGTTATAGCTTTTTTATAAGCTCCTATTCTACCCAAATCACCTATGAAAAAGAACCAAAAGCCGTTGAAGCAATATTCAACGGCGATGTTCCTGCTCTATTCACGAGCAACCACAATTTTGTCCTGTTCACCTTGTTTCGCAGCATACTGTGCCTCATCAGTCAATTTATAGAGGTCAGAAAAGTTCTTTGCCATACTTGGATAATGTCCCACGCCAATCGAGATAGAAATCGTTTTTCCGGTAGGGCTTATGGATGATTCGAGTAGCAGCATTAATGCTTCAGCTATTTTAACAGCATCCGTAACGTCTGTTTCTGGTAGAATAATGAGAAACTCATCACCGCCGAGACGAATACAGGAATCTTGAGTGCGCATAACTCTTCTTACCACATCCGTTAGAAAGAGCAGAACCTCATCTCCTACCTGGTGGCCATATCGATCATTTACTTCCTTAAATCGGTCCAGATCAAATAGGATTATAGAATAGCTAGACAGGTCCACAATCGTTCTATCCAGTGCTCGACGATTGTAAAGATTAGTTAATGGGTCAATCAAGGATTTATTTTCAGCTTTGTCTACCTTCTTCTCATAGTAGTCAACGGCAATTAAAATGGTATTTTTCAGATCAACTAATTCAAATAATTTATCAGGGATATGTGGCGGAGAGCCAGGTTGCTTTTCCGTAATTCTCTTTGCATAGGTAGCCAATTCACGAATGGGATGAACGATCTTTTTAAGCAACAATAGTGATATGAAGAAAACAAATAAGATAAATGGGATGGTTATCAAACTCGTCCTTTTTACAACTTCGATCGTAGGTTTTAGAGTCGTCTCTGAAGGCGTTTGGGAGATAATTCCCCATTTGCTCGCTGACTTTAACGGTGCGTATCCAGCTAGCATCTCGACCCCCTGGGTATTAACCACTACCTGATGCCCTCGCTCCCCCTTGATGACCCTTTGAACCATTTTATTCTCAATAACGTTATCATTGATCCTCTCGGGATTCGGATGATAAATAATATTTCCTTGTGTGTCCACTACAAAGACATAGGAGTCATTCTTATGTTGAGGCTGCTGACCGAGAATCGCTTTCAAGCTATTATTTTCATGAAGATAAATTGTCCCTCCTAGAAACCCAACGTATTCATGGTTTTCGTCAAAAACAGGAACGGAAATTAGAATCATCATTTTCCCTATAATCCCCATATATGGCTCAGAAATGAGAGGGATTTTTCTCTTAATGGCCTCTTGCGGACCATCCGAACTAAGAATTGCACCTGATTTTGAAATATCTGGTGCCACATTGACGAGATGGCCCGTTTGATCAGAAAAAAATACAGAATTAAAAAAGTTTGTCGACCGAACAAGAGCTTGAAGCTTTTCACCAATCGCTTCGCTTTTATTGGATAGGTAAACTGGATCCTCTGCTTCCGTCTTCAAATTTTGAAGCATTTCACTAAATAGATGGTCGGTTGTATCCGCTAGCTTTTGTGCATAAAACTGATTTTCAATTAGATAATTATTCTCCAGGTTTTTCTTATTTACGATCACACTTGAAATCAAACTTCCTATAAAAGTACCCATCATTGCAAAGACCAACAACGAAAGTACTACAACCCTTATACTCAACCTTCGAGGCTTCATTCTATTCACCACAACTAAGACCTATATTTCTATTCTGCTATAGTATACTCTTCCTTCCCCCTCCTAACAAGGTACCTGGTACCGCCCGTGGACATTTCTTTGAATTTGTCCGTACCAGGTGGACAGTTTTGTTGTGCTGAAAATTATTTAATACTTTAAATGATTAAGGTGTTGCGTTTTTGTTTTGGATGTAGTATTATATTTTAAAATTTTAGAAATTTTTAATAGTACAAAATTGTCTGTGATAAGGAGCAAGAAAGAAGTATCTTCTCTAGAGAGCCTGTGGTTGGTGTGAACAGGTGGAGAACTCTTTCCGACTCGCCTTGGAGACTTTCTTCCGAACCGTCATGTAAGAAGAAACGATTCACAATCGTTAAACAGTGAAGTTATACCTTGACTTGCAAAGGCTGTGATCCGTGAGGAGCAGCAAATGAGGGTGGTACCACGAGCTTGCTCGTCCCTCAAATTGTGAGCAAGGTATTTTTATTTTGCTTTATATTAAATGGGAGGGTAAAACGATGAACAGAAGAGTCTATTTTTTTGATACAACTTTGAGAGATGGTGAGCAAACACCTGGTGTTAACTTGAATCAAGATGAGAAGGTTGAGATCGCCCTAAGGCTTGAGAAGCTTGGGATTGACATCATTGAAGCGGGATTTGCCGCTGCTTCCCCAGGAGATGCCGCAGCGGTACGAGCTGTTGCGGAGGCGGTCACAAAGCCGATGGTCGTTAGCTTAGCACGTGCGAATATTGCAGATATTGATGCTGTGATTGAAGCATTCAAAGGTGTGGATAATACAGGGATCCATGTTTTTATTGCCACATCACCGATTCACCGGGAGAAAAAGCTATTCATGACAAAAGAAGAGGTGATCGCGAAAGCAGTAGAATGTGTTTCCTATGCAGCAAAACACTTTAAGCATGTCGAGTTTTCTTGTGAGGATGCAACCAGAACGGAGCTAGAATTTCTTAAAGAGGTGGCGGAAGAGGTGATCAAGGCAGGCGCCACCGTCCTTAATTTTCCTGATACGGTTGGTTATACAACACCAGAAGAATACTCCCGCCTATTCCAGTACATTCTTGAAAATACGAAAGGCGTAGAAAACGTGATTTTGAGCTGTCATTGCCACGATGATCTAGGGCTAGCGGCAAGCAATAGTATCGCAGCGATCAAAGCGGGTGCCCAACAGGTGGAGGGCTGTGTGAATGGAATCGGCGAGCGTGCTGGAAACGTCGCACTAGAAGAGGTGGCGGCATTGCTGGAAACCCGCAAGGATTATTATCAAAAGGATACAGGCATTGTTCTTAAGGAAATCGCCAAGACAAGCAAATTAATCAGTCGCTTAACAGGAGTCAGTGTCCCTCCGAACAAAGCAGTTGTAGGTAATAATGCCTTCGCTCATTCTTCGGGGATACATCAGGACGGAGTCATCAAGGACAAATCCACCTACGAAATTTTAAGACCTGAAAGTGTCGGTTTTGTTGAAACAAAACTTGTCCTAGGGAAGCTATCCGGTCGTAACGCTTTGAAAAAACGCTACGAGGAGCTCGGTTATTCCATTAGTGCAGAGCAATTGGCTGAAGTATTTACGAAATACAAGGAGCTTGCCGATCGGAAAAAGGAAATTTTCGACGAGGATATCATTGCCCTACTAGAAACAAAATCAGCTCGTGAGAATCATTCCACCTATACCTTTAAGGATTTGAGCCTACAGGTGCTACCAAACAAGGACTATCGAGCATTTGTTCATATTCAAAAGAGCGACGGTTCTATCATCGAGGGAATTGGTGAAGGAAACGGCCCTGTCGATGCCATCTATAAAGGGATTGACCAAGGACTCAACATGGATGTGGAATTAATCGATTATCGCATCAAGTCCATCTCTAAAGGAAAGGACTCCATCGGCGAGGTCTTTGTGAAAATCAAACAGGAGGATTCCATGTACCAAGGGCGGGCAATTAACGTCGACATAATCTTTGCCAGTGCGAGCGCCTATATCGAAGCGATTAACCGCTTAGTGGCCGTATACCCACAATTTGTTGTGGCTGCATCCAAATAAAACAACCAAGCTAAAAAGCCCAAGACCTGCCTTAAAATGGGTCTTGGGCCAAATTCATTTTTGTAAAAGCCGCCGATTACGCATCCAATCCGAAATGCTCCTTCGCAAGCTCTTTAAAGCTTTCTTCACTAATATCTTCCTTTGTCATGCGGCCTTTCCGCCAGCGGGTAAAGAATTTATCCGTTAAGGTCATGCTACCTTCCTCTGTCAGCTTCGTTATGAGAGGTCCCTTATTAAAAGAAGAAGCCTCGCTCTCTATAATGATTGTCTGCATTTCCTCGAGCTTTGCAAGCTCAGTCAAAGTCTCTTTCGAATCAAATACATACCCGACGGTCCAATCATCGTCCTTATCCTTTCGTTTCATCTCAAAAAGATAATCCCCGAATGAATTTTCCGTTTTAGTCACACGGAATTCACCTATCATCGACTGCACAGTCTCGCCGCTTAAAGGAACAGGAACTAATGGCAGATTCCCGCCAAATCCGGTATCCACTAAATATTTGCTTCCTGCCTCTTCTAATAGAATGGCTGCATGTGTTCTTCCTGTTGAAGACCATTCTTGTGCATTTTGATTGTAGACTACCCCGCGCACGAGCGATACATGAAAGTCATTTTCCCGCAAAAACATATAGAGCAATGGATTTAATTCATAGCACAGGCCGCCTTCATTTTTCTTAAGAATTTTCTCCACTAAGCTTTCATTGGTGAGCGGTACGAAAACTCCCTTTGTAATGCATAGATTCTCAAAAGGGAGCGTTAAGGCAACCTTCTTTAATAATTCTGGAAGATCTGCAAAGCGAATTTTCTCTCCTTCTGAATAGCCAATTCTTTTTCGAAACAATAAATCCATTTGCAAACACGCCTCCACCTTCTAACGATTTAGCTCTTTTGCTAGCCGCAAAAACGGTTGCAACGACTCAGTATTACTGATCGAACCGATATTGACAGCCTTCTCTAAAGGCGTTCCCAGCAAAATTTTCTTGATTGGAACCTCAAGCTTCTTCCCATTTAAGGTCCGTGGTACCTCATCGATCCTATATATTTTATCAGGTACATGCCTCGGAGAACAATTCTTGCGTATCCGTTCCCTGACCTTTTCCTCCAATACCCTATCATATCTCTTCCCCTCATCCAACACTACAAAAAGGAGAAGGAGCGAGCTCCCTTTTTCATTGCTTACATCCACGACAAGACTATCCAAAATGCCATCCACCCCTTCAACAGCACTATAAATCTCACTTGTCCCCATGCGAATTCCGCCACGATTTATCGTTGAATCGGAACGACCGTAAATTTGACAGCTTCCCCTTGCCGTGATTTTCACCCAATCCCCATGTCTCCATATACCTGGATACAGATCAAAGTAGCTGCTCTGATAACGAGCACCGCCTTCATCGTTCCAGAAAAAGAGTGGCATGGATGGAAGGGGCTCGGTCAACACAAGTTCTCCCACCTCATCAATGAGAGAATGGCCTTCTTCGTCAAAAGCCTCCACCTTTGCTCCCAATTCCCGACATTGGATTTCTCCAGCGTGTACGGGCAAGATCGGAGCACCCCCAACAAAGGCCGAGCAAATATCAGTCCCTCCGCTAACGGATGCAAGCCAGAGATCCTTTTTAATATTCTGATAGACCCAGAGAAAGCCCTCAGGTGGAAGGGGGGAACCGGTGGAACCAATCACCTTCAGATGCTCCAGTTGAAGCTGTGAAGGAGTCATCCCTTCATTCATGCAGGAGAGAAGAAAGCTTGCACTTGTTCCAAACACCGTCATCTTCGTCTCCTCGGCAAAGCGCCATAGCACTTCTAGATTCGGATAACCTGGACTTCCGTCATAAAGTAACACAGTTGCTCCAGTTAGAAGCCCACTCACGACAATATTCCACATCATCCAGCCCGTTGTCGTAAACCAGAAAAAGCGGTCCCCTTCCTTCAAATCCATATGTAAGGAACATTGCTTCAAGTGCTCGAGCAAAATTCCACCATGGCCCTGGACAATCGCCTTTGGCAAACCAGTTGTTCCTGAGGAGTAAAGCACCCATAATGGGTGATCAAAGGGAACGCTCATAAATGGTAAGTCTGCTCCTCTATATGCGCTTACAAAATCACTCCAAAGAACTGTATCCACTAATTTCTCCACCATTGGCTGTTCAGATAAATAGGGCAGGAACACGGTCTTTTCTAAGCTGGGAATGGCTTCTTGGATGTCACGAACCGTATCCATTCGATCAAAATCCTTTCCACCGTATCGATAACCGTCCACAGCAAGCAAAATTTTCGGTTCAATTTGCTTAAAGCGATCAATCACGGTCGGGCTCCCGAAATCAGGTGAACAGCTAGACCAAACAGCACCAATACTTGCGCACGCTAAAAAGGCGATGATCGCTTCAGGAATATTCGGAAGATAAGCAACCACACGATCCCCTGCTTGCACACCAGAGTCAGATAACCCCTTGGCAAATGCTGCTACCTCCCTCTCTAATTCCACCCATGTTACGGTCTGCATGGGACGTAATTCTGATTTCGAAATAATAGCCGCCCCAATTCCTTTCCGATTGCGAAAAATATGCTCTGCATAATTGAGCCTGGCTCCTTCAAACCATTTGGTCCCAGGCATTTTGCGTTCGGGCAGCACCCGTAAATACGGGGAATCAGATTGAATATCAAAATACTCCCACAAGGATTCCCAAAACAGTTCTAGCTCCGTAACAGACCATTGCCATAATGTAGGATAATCGTGAAATTCAAGGTTTCGATTCTCCTTCAGCCAGCTCAAATACTTCATCATATTTGATTGTTTCTTAAATTCCTTTGAAGGCTCCCACAACAGCATTCCCTCTTTGACGGACTGATTCATGATCATAACCCCTTTCTTTTTCAAATTTATTTGATAAATTCAGAAATTTTTGATATATTTAAATTAACCTATATTTCGACAAAATTCTTTATGAGAGGAGAAAGATTATGAGAAAGCAATTCCTAAGTATGCAGACATTAATTCGTAATAACAAACAAGAGATTCTGAACGATAAAAAAGAAATCGCTAGAATTGAACAGATGATCGATGAGAAGCATCGTAAACGTTTACAAAAACAGTAGAAAAAATGGCAACCTAATAAAAGTTGCCATTTTTTTATGGGATTGTGTAAAACTATCCATTCATATAATTGCTTAAGCTTTACTTATCTAATGTTGTACCCGATGTGGTATTCCCTTTAATTTCCTGTGTTCCTGGATATTTGTATTCATTTTCCCAGAAATCAGCCCCCTTAATTCCAACCTTCACAGGATCAAAAACTGGATCTAGCCCCTGTTTCTTTTGAAGCTCGTAATCCTTCAAAATTTTCAGAGTTGGCTTTGTAAGTAAGAGAATGGCAATGATATTTAACCAAGCCATACTTCCTACCCCAATATCACCTAAGGTCCAAGCAAGTCCTGCTGTCTTTATACATCCATAGAATACCATAAAGATAAAGACGACTTTTAATAGATATTCCGTCCAAATACGTCTGCGCTTTTGGTTAATATAAGCAAGATTGGTTTCTGCCATATAATAGTAAGCCATGATGGTCGTAAATGTGAAGAATAATAGGGCAATGGCTACAAATGGTGCACCAAAACCTGGAAGGACCGACTCAACGGCTTCTTGTGTATATCCTGGACCTGGTTCCATTTGACCAAGTGTCGTAACAATGGCATCTCCCTTTTCTGGAGTAACATTGTACATTCCTGTAATGAGGATCATAAATGCTGTAGCTGAACAAACTAGTAATGTATCAATATAAATAGAAAGTGCTTGGACGAGTCCTTGTTTCACCGGATGCGAAACCTCGGCAGCAGCGGCAGCATGTGGACCAGTACCTTGACCAGCTTCGTTTGAGTAAATTCCACGCTTAACTCCCCACATAATAGCTGCACCAAGGATTCCTCCGAATGCTGCTTCCATTCCAAAAGCACTTGAGAAGATTAATGAAATGACTCCAGGAAGCTTATCAATATTCATAAAAACAATAATAATAGCAACTATGACATAACCAACAGCCATTACTGGTACAACGATTTCAGCTGTTTTTGCAATACGTTTAACTCCCCCAAAAATGATGATAGCCAAGATAGTGCAAACGACAAGCCCTGAAATCCATGGCGTAATTCCAAAAGCATTATCAATCGCTGTTGTCATACTGTTGGATTGAACTCCTGGGAGTAATGCACCTGTAGCAATAACGGTTACAAGAGCAAATAAAATAGCGTACCATTTAATCCCCAGTCCTTTTTCAATATAATAGGCCGGGCCCCCACGAAATTGACCATCCTGCTTTGTTTTATAGACCTGACCTAATGTTGCCTCAATAAAACCTGAGCTCGCACCAAGAAATGCCATGGCCCACATCCAAAAAACAGCTCCAGGGCCCCCAAATGCAATCGCTGTCGCTACTCCTGCAATGTTACCTGTACCGACCCTACCTGCCAAAGACATTGAAATTGCCTGAAAGGATGAAACCCCTGCGTCAGAAGAATTGCGGTCAAACATTAATTTGTTCATGTCACCAACATGTCTGATTTGTAGAAACCTTGTGGCAATTGAGTAGAATAATCCTACACCTAAACATAGATAAACAAGTGCTGGGCTCCATATAATCCCATTAAGCCAATTAACAAAAGCTTCCATAACAAACCCCCTATTAGAATATTCAATCCTATTATAAATTATATTTATCAGAATATAAACTATTTTTAAAATAATTTTTTTATTCTCTTAGAGTTTCTAGCTATCACTCTTGATGAAAATGCCTTGCAATTTCATCTACTACTTTCATTCCTTGTCTTCTCTCTAAATCAAACATAACGAATTTCTTCGTGAATTCCGTTATTTTTTCATCCCTTTCATTATAGATTTCCTGCTGAATGACGAAGCTTTTCGTACCCAGCTTCAGTGGAATCGTTTCAACCCTTAGGACCTCCCCAAGCCTTGCCTCTTTTATGTAATTGACGTTTAAATTAACAAAAACAGTCCCTATTTTTCGATCGCTCATTTCATTCCAATCCAGGCCCGCATTCTTATGCCAATCTCCCATTGCCCGTTCAGAATAAGAAATATACTTATTGTAATTAACATGGCCCAGAGCATCGATATCCTCTTCTTTAACTCTAATCTCGATCGTCGTTCGCATGGCTCTTCCCCTTTCTACTGCAAAACATTTGATAAGAATTATATCTTAAATTGAACAAATATTCATTATTTTTTGTAAAATAATAATAAAGCCATCCACTCCATAGCGGAGTGAATGGCCTCTTAGTTAAGATAAAAATTCTCCTGGATTTAACCTAAGCTCATTACAAATATCACGAATCGTTTCCTGCTCGGAGCGTTCAAAATGTCCATCCGCAAAGCCAATGGCAATCCCATACCTTACGACAAGCCGAGCTAAATCATATTGGTCTCGAACACGGCCCACCGCTCTAAGTGCTTCCCCTCGACCCATAATCGGATCCATCTGCAAGCCGCGTACAAAATGATCAAATCGAGCGACGACCTGCTGGGTATTAAAGGAACGAAGTTCCTCGCTCTGATGGATAAAATCATATACCTTTTGCTGTTCACTATGATCGAGATGACCGTCTGCCATCGCCACTAAAGCACATGATGCCATCAATGCATCCAGGACCGTGTTGTTATTATTGTATTTTTGAAGTACCCTTCTTGCATTATCCTTTTGCTGTTGGAACATTCGCATGAAATCTGTTTGATCTAATGACCACTTATATTGGCAGGACTGACAGCGGAACTCCATTTTATTGGCACCGATAAATCCTCCAAGTAAACCTACAGGTCCAAGGACAAGCCCGCCAATGGCTGCCTTTCCAATACCAAAGCCTTTTTTTCCAGAAGTGATATAATCCGAGTTACAGCGTGGGCAAGTAATATCCCCTCTTGAAGAAGGATTTGGATAAGATGAGATGTTTCCACCAAAGCTCGGTTGATTATTTATACTTGTAAGTTGCCTCACTGGCTCTTGAGTATAACCTTGATTTCCAAATCCTGGAGCCTGTCCAAAATTATTTTGGTTGGTTCGGTCAAACATGACGGTGCCTGGGCTTGAACCAAACCCTTGGTAACCGGCCTGACTCTGTTGATAAGGGGTGGATGGACTTGGATACTGGCTTGTTCCTTGGTTCGCATAATTTGGTGGGCTTGGCTGACTTTCTTCCACTTCCAAACCAAAATTGCGACAAAGAGCGGCTAAACCACCTTGAAAGCCACTGCCAATTGCATTAAATTTCCACTCATTTTGATGGCGATATAGTTCAGCCGCAACAATGGCCGTCTCAACGGTAAACTGTTGAAGATTAAAACGCAAAAGCTCCTCTTGATTTTGTTCATTCAAAATTCGTACATACGCATTGGAAATTTGGCTGAAATTTTGCCTCTTTTGATAAGCATCATGGATCGTAATCGTAAAGGCGATGCGGTCGATGTACTGGGGTACTGATGGTAGAATAATACGAATCTGCTCGTCATCATTTGCCCCTATGCCCGAACGATTATCACCACTATAAAACACAGACTGTCCGCCGCCTACGGGATTATTATAAAACACAAAGTCCTGCTCATTTCTTACCTTACCAGACTTTTCTAATAAAAAAACAGATGCATCTAAATCGTAGCTGGGGCCCCCGCTTTGGTTTACATCCCAGCCCAATCCTACCAAAACGGTATGTAAGTTTGGTGTGTGTTTTGTTAAATCCACTTTCTGTCCTTTTGTTAGAACCACTGCCATCCTTTTCCCCTCCATCAACTTAGTTTGTATCGTTATACGCTATAATCATTTATAACATAATTTCTATTTTCTATCATTAATGAAGTAGGTTTCCAAATAACCATTTTCCCTGGATAAAAAATGAAAGCTAGCCGCATTGGCTAGCTTCTATTTACCACAGATTACGCTTTTGTTAAAATCATTAAACCATAACCTTGCATATATCATTAGTAAATTCAACTGGGTCTTGAATTGGTAGCCCCTCAATGAGAAGAGCTTGGTTATAGAGAAGATTCGTATAGAGTGCAAGCTTCTCCTTGTCATTTTCAAAAGCCGCTTTTAACGACTGGAACACCTCATGATTTGGATTGATTTCAAGAACCTTGTCCGCCTTCACATTTTGGTTGTCTGGCATCGCATTCAGGATCTTCTCCATTTCAATGGTAACCTCTCCATCCGCGGTCAAGCAGACAGGGTGGGATTTTAAACGCTTGGAGATTCGAACATCCTTCACCTTATCACCTAAAAGGTTTTTCATTGCATCAAAGAGCTCTTTATTTTCTTCGTCCTTTGCTTCCGTATCTTGTTCACTTTCTTCAATGCCAAGGTCACCGCTTGAGACAGACTTAAATTCCTTCTCCTTGTATGTCATCAGCATTTTGATCGCAAATTCATCAATATCCTCAGTGAAATAAAGAATTTCAAAGCCTTTATCGGAAACGAGCTCTGTCTGTGGAAGCTTCTCAATCCGCTCGTTCGATTCCCCTGTAGCGTAATAAATATATTTTTGCTCCTCAGGCATTCTTGAAATGTATTCATCCAGCGTGACCAACTTCTTCTCTTTGGATGAATAGAACATGAGCAAGTCCTGCAATGTTTCTTTATGAGCACCAAACTCATTGTAGACGCCAAACTTTAATTGGCGACCAAAGGATTGATAGAACTTCTCATATTTTTCACGTTCATTTTTTAATAAGCCTTGAAGCTCGCTCTTTATTTTCTTATTGATATTCTTAGCAATAAGCTTTAATTGGCGATCATGCTGGAGCATCTCCCTTGAAATATTAAGGGATAAATCCTCAGAGTCCACCATTCCTTTGACAAAGCTAAAATAATCTGGAAGAAGGTCGGCGCACTTATCCATGATTAGAACCCCATTTGAATAGAGCTCAAGTCCTTTTTCAAACTCCCTTGAATAGTAGTCAAATGGAATGTTTTCAGGAATATAAAGAATCGCTTGATAGCGAATGGTTCCATCCACACTAATATGAATATGCTTTAGTGGCTTATCAAAGCCATAGCGTTTTTCATGGTAAAATTGCTCATAGTCCTCATCAGTCAATTCACTCTTATTCTTTCTCCAGATCGGAACCATACTGTTAATGATTTCTTCCTCGGTATAGTCCTCGTATTCGTTCTCACTGCCCTCTTTTTTACGGCTTTTCGTTACATTCATCTTGATTGGGTAACGGATAAAATCTGAGTACTTCTTAATAATCGATTTAAGACGATACTCCTCTAAATATTCATCATAGGATTCATCCTCAGTATTCTCTTTTATTTTCAGGATGATCTCGGTTCCAACCTCAGCCTTTTCCGCAGGCACTATCGTATAACCGTCAGCACCTTCCGATTCCCATTTGTAGGCTTCCTCTTGACCTAGGGCTTTACTGATAACCGTAACAACATCAGCTACCATAAAGGCCGCATAAAATCCCACACCAAATTGACCAATAATATCATGGCCATCCTTAATTTCATTTTCCGCTTTAAATGCCAAAGAGCCACTCTTGGCAATCACACCAAGATTGTTTTCCAGCTCTTCCTTCGTCATGCCGATCCCGGTATCCGTGATTTTAAGTGTACGGTTCTCCTTATCAGCCTCTACTTTTATGTAGTAATCATCCTGGTTAAAGCTAAGGCTGTCATCTGTTAATGCCTTATAGTAGATTTTATCGATCGCATCACTCGCATTCGAAATCAACTCTCTTAGAAAAACTTCCTTTTGAGTGTAAATAGAGTTTATCATCATCTCGAGTAATCGCTTAGACTCTGCCTGAAACTGTTTCTTCTCCATAAGATAATACTCCTCCCGCACATTTTTTGCTGACCCATTAATTTAGCACTCTATTATCAAGAGTGCTAACATCCATTATTTTTAATATCATATTTTTTTCTAGCTGTCAATGATGATTGATGGAGAAAGGATAGAGTTGGTTATAGATTTATCTTAAATTCTTGAGTACTTGTTTTCCCGTTGGAAAAGACCCTTTCCACATAATGAATTTCCTGAGCTGACATGAATACCACGGTTGAGCTCCTTGTCCCATACTCCTCACTCTTAATAAATAGTGGCGAGAGCATTCTCTCCATCTCCAAGGAAACACCTGTTTTCGGCAAAATTTCATCTGGAGCTTGCTCCGCATTAGCAAGCAATGAAAATAAATCCTCAATCATGCTGCTATTATCAAGGGCAATGATCCGTTCCAGCCCCTCCTTCCCCCTTTGTACCTTCGGCCAATTGCTGTTAAGCAGATGATTGCTCACCCCATATATTCCTGGCTCAATGGCCATGAGCTTCTTTCCTATATTAGAATAGTAAAATAACTCGTTCAGATCCCCTGCAAGCAGATTGTAGCCAGGGTACGAGGCATCTTGCTGAGCTAATTCCTCCATATAGCTTTTTAAGTCCCCTTGATATTGCAAGGCACCGGAAACAAGTTCACCTCTAGATTTCTTCCCCTCCCCATTCTCTCTTGGGTTTCGGTAATTTGTTAAAGCGGAAAAACGACCATCCTTTGTGACCCCCATCCATGTCCCCATTTTTTCTAGGTCACGTCCTGCAAGTATTTCTGGAGCATCCTCCCAAAAATGAGCTGGAGCAGTCGGTCTTTTGTAAAATTCATCCCGATTTGCGGCAATGATCAATTGGTATTTGGGATGCTTTTTGTAGGCAAATAGAATTAAACACATGCAATCACACCTCCTTACTTCATCAAAACCAGATATTTTCTTGCCCTCACGACACCCTTAACACCATCCTAATTGTTTTCAGCTTATGACCATCAAAGTCATCATCAAATTCTGAAACGACCTCAAACCCCTTCGCTTCATAAAATCTCTTTCCGACATGATTGTCTTTTTCAACATTAATAAATATCTTTTTCACCCCTGAAAGCTGCTGGATCCCTTCATGAAGCAAAGCGGTACCGATTCCAGCCCCCTGAGCATTCGGCAGCAAATAAATGGCACCAAGTTCTGCTTCCCCATTTTCTTTTATTGGGGAAAAATTGGCAAACCCCACGATCTTCCTTTCCATTTCTGTAACGAGCAAAAGGGAATGCTCTATTCTTCTTTTCATCATCTCATCACTATAGGCTGTGTTCAAAAATTGATCCTGAATAAGTACGGGGATAATTCCCTCATATGTATCATGCCAACTAATTCTAGCCACCTGTTGAATTTGTTTCATGTCCTCAAGATTTGCCCTACGGATTGAATAACTCATGATAATCCACCTTTCCGCTAACTATTAATCTCATATATTACCATAGAAAAGCACATAGCTAAATAAGATGCTATGTGCTTTCCAATGATTTATTTTTTGGACTGACCTGTCACTGGAGGCATGGAAACCGCTTCATTTGCATTCGGTACACGGAGTAATAGAATCGCTCCAATAATAAATAGAATAACTAAGCTGAACACACCAGCATTTGTACTGCCGGTAATTTGCGCTGTTGCACCAAGCAAGACGGGTCCAGCCACGGCTGCAAATTTTCCAAAAATACTATAGAATCCAAAGAACTCATTGGAGGACTCCTTTGGAACAAGCTTGGCAAAGTAGGAGCGGCTAAGTGCTTGGATTCCTCCTTGGGCCGTTCCAACAAGCATGGCAAGAATCCAGAAATCTAAGGCAGAATCAAGGAAATAAGCATAGCAGCAAATAAAGATATAAATGATGATTCCTACCATAATCATGCTTTTCTCACTATATTTGGTACCTAATTTCCCAAACAATGCGGTAAATGGTGCCGCAATCACTTGGGTTGCAAATAATACAATTAAAAGTGTTGTTGAATCAATTCCTAAATCAGACCCATAAGCTGTCGACATTTTGATGACTGTATGAACCCCATCGATATAAAAGAAGTAAGCAATTAAAAACAAAAATAAGGGCCGGAATGCTTTAATATTTTTCAGGGTTGTGAACAGTTTCTTAAAACTTGTACGGACGGGATTTGGAACCCTTTCAACAAAATAAACCTGTTCCACATTTTTCAACATCGGGATTGTGAAAAGCCCCCACCATAATGCGGTAATGACAAAGGCAATCTGACTAGCCACTGACACAGATAACGGGATGATTTCCTTCTGTGCTAAAACGATGATGGCAATTGAAATGACGAAGGGAATGGTACTTCCAATATACCCCAAAGCAAATCCATTTGCGGAGATACGATTCATTCGCTCCTCTGTCGTGACATCAACTAAAAAGGCATCATAAAAAACATTCGCACCGTAAAAGCCGATAGACGTTAGGACATAAAAGACTAATAATAAAAGCCATTGATCGGACGGAACGACGGCCAATAATAATGTAAAAACAACACCTAACGCTGAGAAAAAAACAAAAAACCTTTTCTTAAAGCCCCTAAAGTCAGCGATGGTTCCTAAGATAGGTGCTAAGATCGAGATCACCAATGTTGCGAAGGAGTTCGCATACCCCCAGTAAGCCGTCGAGGTAGCTGCGTTAATGCCCGCCTCGGTTGCTGATGCTTTAAAATACAATGGCAGGATAGCCGTAACAATTACAATCGTGTAGGCTGAATTAGCCCAATCATAGAGAGCCCAGCTTTTCTCAGGCTTCGTCATTTTCTTCTCCAAAAAATATTCCCCCTTTTTCAATGAATCTATCACATGGCTAACTCTGCCTTTCTACATTGTACTATTTTCAACCTGTTTATAGATAGAGAATCTCGTAAATTTAGTTTGAGTTTTCATTTATTTTTAGAAAATTTAAAAAATAAAGGATTTGCTCCATTTCTGTTGAATATAGATACTCTAGCAGGAATTTCCACATACTTTCTTAATAAAAAGGCTCTGTTATATCTGATTGTTGACTTTAATATCGCCTTATACATGTACGTTCACTACGTTATTCGTACCGAATAAAACCCGTTCACGTACACGTATAAGGCTGAAATCAACACTGAAGACTAATATAGCCAATATGAAAGGAGATACACTCATGTCAGATGCTCTAGTTGAAACGAGTTATGGAAAGGTACAAGGGGAGAAGCTTGGAGATGTCTATTGCTGGAAAGGAATACCTTACGCAAAGCCCCCTGTTGGCTCTTTGCGCTTTCATCCACCAGTAAAACCGGATTCATGGGAGGGAGTTCGTGATGCCTCACAATTTAGTCCTGTAGCTGCCCAGGCTTCCAGTGAGATTATGGATTTTCTAGGTAATGACATCACGAATATGAGTGAGGATTGCTTATATTTGAATGTTTGGTCGCCAGCTTCCGATAACAAGCGGCGACCTGTGCTAGTCTGGATTCATGGTGGTGCCTTTGTTTCAGGCTCTGGCTCTAGTTCTTGGTATGATGGTCAACCCTTTGCTGCAAATGGCGATGTCGTTGTGGTCACAATTAATTATCGCCTTGGAGTATTCGGTTTTCTACATCTCGGCGATATTGGTGGAGAGGAGTACGCTACCTCAGGGAACTGTGGCATTCTTGATCAGGTTGCAGCACTCGAATGGATCAGGGATAATATTTCCAGCTTTGGTGGCGATCCAAATCGGGTCACCGTCTTTGGAGAATCCGCAGGGGCAATGAGTATTGGCGTGTTACTCGGTATGCCTGCTGCCAAAGGTCTCTTTCAACAGGCAATTCTTCAAAGTGGAGCTGCACGAAATGCCATTCCTAAAGAGAAAGCCACAAAGGTAGCCAACAAGATATTAACCGCATTAAATGTCGATTCAGCAAACCTCGTAGAGCTTGAGCAAATACCCGTTGAAAAACTAATTGAAGCTTCGGGCATAGTCCCACCCATGAGCTTATCTCCAGTGATTGATGGAGTCTCTCTTCCTCTTCATCCTGAAGCTGCAATTGCAACTGGTTCAGCCAAGGATGTCAGTATTCTTATCGGAACCAACAAGGACGAGTACAATATTTTTACTGCATTTGACCCCATGTGGAGAAACATGGACCAGGCAACTATGCAGGCTGTTTTCGAAAAGACCTTTGGTCCTCTATGGCCAACTCTTTCAAAACAGCTTGAAGAAGAATTAAATCAGGATTTATATAACCAGCTGATGACGATGCAGATCTTTACGTATCCTGCGATCAAGCTTGCTGAACATCAGGTCAAGCAGGGTGCTCCTGTTTGGATGTATCGTTTCGACTGGGAAAGTCCTGTCCTTGGTGGAGTATTAAAGGCAGCCCATGCCCTTGAAATTCCATTTGTTTGGAATACACTAAACAAACCGAAAACGGAGAACCTGACTGGGAGTTCTCCAGACAGACAAACGGTATCCGATCAGATGCATCAGGCTTGGATCGCATTTGCTCGGACTGGTAATCCAAGTACTCAGGCGATGCCGAACTGGCCGCAATATGACATGGAAACCCGCTCCACTTTGATTTTCGATCTAGAAAATAGAGTCGAGGAACAGCCTGGGGAGGACATAAGGGTGAGCTGGGAGAAAGCAATGGCTAATTTTGTATAGAAAATAGTGCCTAACTGTCATTACGGTTAGGCATTTTCTTCTGCACCCAAGTATCCCCTTTTGGAAACATCACCCACTTAAGGAATAAGATAAAATAGATGAACTTACAGAGGTGATGGTATGGCTGTTGTTGCAGCATCCAATACGGATATTGACTTAATGGCTAGGCTGCTTCGTGCGGAAGCCGAGGGTGAAGGTCTAGAAGGAATGCTAATGGTAGGAAATGTAGGGATTAACCGAATTAGAGGAAATTGCTCTGATTTTAAGGGACTAAGAACAATTCCACAAATGGTTTATCAACCTCATGCATTCGAGGCCACACAAAAGGGATATTTCTATCAGCCTGCAAGAGAGGTTGATAGAAAACTGGCCAGGCGGGCGGTGGGTGGAGAAAGGCTATGGCCGGCAAAATTTAGTCTATGGTATTTTCGACCTACTGGAGACTGTCCTGCCCAATGGTATAATCAGCCCCTTGTCGGGAGATTTAAGCAGCACTGCTTCTATGAACCAACTGCAGAAACCTGTGAGAATATTTATAGTACGTTTTAACTACAAAAGAGTCAGCGGGTTTTGCCTGACTCTTTTATCGTAGGATATTTTCAATGATTGAATGAATGGTAGAAAGAGCGAATAGAACAAGTATGCTGCTCATGTATGAAAATCCAATTGAAATGAACCTATTTCTAATTTTTTTATAAAAGAGTAAAAACAGTATTGCTACCCAGCTAACGAGGCTTCCGACAATTAGTAAATCCAAGATGATCAATGGGATAAATCCTTGACTAGAAAGTAGCGCAAGTAGGAGTGCTAAAGCGAGAGTATAATAAAACCTTCTTAAGTCTGTCATCACGCGATTTGTGGAGGTGACCGTATGATTGAGCAAGGGAAGAACAAAAATCGGTAAAATGACACCAAACAAAACACCTGTAATGACTCGAACAAGGTTGGTTGTAGAGTAGAAGCCAAGATAGGATCCGAAACCATCAATGATTAATGGAAGAAGAAAAACTAATAAAAAAATACTTATTTTTGTTGTTGGAATTGTATTAGAGCGAAATTTTTTCCCAAAGCCAAATAGAAGAACGGAAAAGAAAATACCGATGTAGATACCGGTACAACGAGCACAAACCGGTAAATAATGTCCATCAATGAAAAAGGTTCTTTCATGAAGCTGATGACAGATTGCTTTTCCTAGAAAAAAAGCGAATGATTCCAAACCCGTACCCATGCCGTACGGTTAATACCCATAAAAGGCTGGCATGATTGATAATGCTGAAGCTGCAAACCAACAGATACAGCTAAGCGCAATGGCCACAATCGATACAATTAAGCATGTTTTTCCTACCTGCTTCTTTTCCAAATCAGCATCGTTCATCCAAATAATTCCGAGAATGATGCCTGCAATGGGAATAAAGAATGAAAGGAGATAAAGCAAAAACCTAACTCCCCCAGACATTCCATCACCTCCGCTAATCCTTGATGTAGTTCCATATATATCTATGCAATGGTTGCCTGTATTGATGAATAAGAATTTGTACCAAGCAAAAAAAAGAGTACCCTCTACTGGATACTCTTCGCTCGCCCGGCAACGTCCTACTCTCACAAGGGCTCGTCCCCTAACTACCATCGGCGCAGAAGCTTAACTTCCGTGTTCGGTATGGGAACGGGTGTGACCTTCTCGCTATCGCCACCGGACTATTTTATTGAAGGGATTATTCCCTCAAAACTAGATAATGAATGAAGAAGAGAAATTACTGAATATCGCTTTCTTGCTTGTCTAGCTTCGGCTCCTAACTTCTCGGTCATTTCGATCCGTTCCCACAAATCCAAAACCGGGATTTGTATGACCGGCTCTCCAACGCCTGTCGAAGCTAAGCAGTCGCCTCCGCTTTACGTTTTTGGTTAAGTCCTCGAACGATTAGTATCAGTCAGCTCCACGTGTCACCACGCTTCCACCTCTGACCTATCAACCTGATCATCTTTCAGGGTTCTTACTAGTTAGACTATGGGAAATCTCATCTCGAGGGGGGCTTCATGCTTAGATGCTTTCAGCACTTATCCCTTCCGCACATAGCTACCCAGCGATGCCTTTGGCAAGACAACTGGTACACCAGCGGTGCGTCCATCCCGGTCCTCTCGTACTAAGGACAGCTCCTCTCAAATTTCCTACGCCCACGACGGATAGGGACCGAACTGTCTCACGACGTTCTGAACCCAGCTCGCGTACCGCTTTAATGGGCGAACAGCCCAACCCTTGGGACCGACTACAGCCCCAGGATGCGATGAGCCGACATCGAGGTGCCAAACCTCCCCGTCGATGTGGACTCTTGGGGGAGATAAGCCTGTTATCCCCGGGGTAGCTTTTATCCGTTGAGCGATGGCCCTTCCATGCGGAACCACCGGATCACTAAGCCCGACTTTCGTCCCTGCTCGACTTGTAGGTCTCGCAGTCAAGCTCCCTTGTGCCTTTACACTCTACGAATGATTTCCAACCATTCTGAGGGAACCTTTGGGCGCCTCCGTTACTCTTTAGGAGGCGACCGCCCCAGTCAAACTGCCCACCTGACACTGTCTCCCACCTCGATCAGAGGTGCGGGTTAGAATTTCAATACAGCCAGAGTAGTATCCCACCGACGCCTCCACCGAAGCTGGCGCTCCGGCTTCCAAGGCTCCTACCTATCCTGTACAAGCTGTACCAAAATTCAATATCAGGCTACAGTAAAGCTCCACGGGGTCTTTCCGTCCTGTCGCGGGTAACCTGCATCTTCACAGGTACTATAATTTCACCGAGTCTCTCGTTGAGACAGTGCCCAGATCGTTACGCCTTTCGTGCGGGTCGGAACTTACCCGACAAGGAATTTCGCTACCTTAGGACCGTTATAGTTACGGCCGCCGTTTACTGGGGCTTCAATTCAGAGCTTCGC
>NZ_JAUSTU010000013.1:0-141828 GCF_030813005.1 Anoxybacillus andreesenii | reverse complement strand
CATACCCAAGGGGAATAACATGGAGGAGCCGTATGCGACGACCCGCACGTACGGATCTGCGAGAGGCGCATGAATTTTTCATGCGCCTACTCTATGTATATTCATGCTTAAGCAATTGGTCCGCCTTTTTCACGGATTACTGAAGATACATCCTTGAACTTGGTGAAATTCTGCTTGAATTTATCAGCCAATTCTTTTGCTTTCTTTTCGTAAGCCTTTTGGTCACTCCATGTCTTACTCGGTTGGAGTACCTCGTCAGGAACACCTGGTACATGAAGAGGGATATTTAATCCGAAGATTTCATCCTTAACGGTTTCTACATGATTTAGTTCCCCTTCAAGAGCGGCTTGAATCATTGCGCGAGTATAGCTTAGCTTCATACGGCTTCCTACACCGTATTCTCCACCAGTCCACCCAGTATTCACTAGATAAACTTGAGCGTCATGCTCAGAGATTTTATCTCCCAGCATTTCTGCATATCTAGTTGCTGGAAGAGGGAGGAACGGAGAACCGAAACAGGTTGAGAAGGTAGCCTCTGGGGAAGTAACGCCACGCTCGGTACCTGCAAGCTTGGATGTATAGCCACTCAAGAAGTGATACATTGCCTGTTCCTTTGTTAATTTTGCGATGGGAGGAAGAACTCCAAACGCATCAGCTGTCAAAAACACAATTGTATTTGGATGTCCCGCAATGCTTGGCTCAACGATATTATCGATCGCTTGAATTGGATATGCGGCACGGGTATTCTCTGTCAATGTCCCGTCATCATAATCAGCAACACGACTTTCGTTATTTAGGACGACGTTCTCCAAGACAGATCCGAAACGAATCGCATCGAAAATTTGTGGTTCCTTCTCACGCGAAAGATTGATGCATTTGGCGTAGCACCCACCTTCGATATTGAAAACACCATTTTGCGACCATCCGTGCTCATCATCTCCGATTAAACGGCGGTGGGGATCAGCTGAAAGAGTCGTTTTTCCTGTACCTGATAAGCCGAAGAATAGCGCAACATCCCCCTCACGGCCAACATTGGCAGAGCAATGCATGGAGAGAATATTGTTTTCTGGGAGAAGATAATTCATAACGGAAAAAATGGATTTCTTGATTTCTCCTGCGTATTCTGTACCACCAATCAAAACCGTATGACGTTCAAATGAAACAATAATGAAGGTTTCAGACCTTGTACCATCAATTTGTGGGTCAGCTTTAAAATCAGGAGCTGAGATAACCGTAAATTGAGCCTCATGAGTTAATAATTCTTCCTCCGTTGGGCGAATAAATAACTGATGGGCAAAAAGATTATGCCATGCATACTCATTAATGACTTGAATCGGAAGCTGAGATTTCTTGTCGGCCCCTGCAAAGCCTTTAAAAACAAATACCTCTTCCTTTTCCTTTAAATAATTGATAACCTTATTATAAAGACGGTCAAAAGTATCCTCAGAAATGGGCTGATTGACAGAACCCCATTCAATTTTATCCTTAGAGGAGCGCTCTTCAACAATGTATTTATCTTTAGGAGAACGGCCCGTATACGTTCCTGTAGTTGCGCGAACAGCACCTGTCGACGTTAAAACTCCTTCATTGCGTTTTAAAACCTTTTCGACTAACTGAGGAACAGAAAGCTGTACATGAACATTGTCTTGTTGTAATAATGCATGTAATTCGTTCGAGAGGCTAACTGAATTCATTTGATGAAAACCTTCTTTCAGCAATTTATTTTATTTTGACCTATTCGGGAAATGTCGAATAGAATATTGACAAATTTTCAGCGCAGTTACTTTCGTGCAGATTGGAAGTTTAAACGATTACATCTCAGGATTAGTATAACACATTGGCTTCATTAGTCTATACTAATGATGGGAATTTTCCCTATTTTATTTCGGATTTTTTCCAGTAAAGTTTAGTGTTAATGTATTCAATCCGAATCACAGATGGGAATGGTAAAAATGAAAATATATGCATTATATGATGCCAATTGTACATTGTGTCAGGAGTCAAAAAGGATTTTTCAAAAGATAGATAGAAAAACTAAAGTGAATTGGTTATCGCTTCAGGAATATGAAAAGACAGATCAAGAGTATTCCTTCAGTGCAATAGAGCTAAGAAGGGAACTGCATATCATCCTTCCTGATAAAAGGGTGCTAAAAGGCTTTGAAGCGGTACGGAAGCTTCTCCTAATTAGTCCGTACACTTTTTTAATTGGAGCCTTCCTCTATATTCCCTACATGCATGTGATTGGCCGCCCCATATACGGATGGATAGCCAAAAGGCGGCATCAATTTAAAGCACATAAATGTAGCGATGACAGTTGTTCACTGTGAAAAATTTATAATAAATATAGATTTCTGTTGACACTATTGTATCCTTTCGATAAGATTTTAATTTGAACGGATACTCTCTTATCCCGAGTAGGTGGAGGGACAGGCCCTATGAAACCCAGCAACCGGCTATGATGATGGAGAAGGATCAGAAAAGATCACTCTCAGTGCTATGGCAACGGTGCTAACCTGAAGCAAGGTATCGATCCTTGAACGATAAGAGTGAAAGGCTAGAAATGGAATCTTCAACCTTTCCTCATAGGGAAGGTTTTTTTATTTGCCCCTAAGTAGCGGCGGAGCCCTAGAATTAATCATAAAAAGATCATGTTTATTTCATACTACATAGGGAATGAGTACCGTATCAAAACGAGGTGGGAGTCCTCGAGCATATATATTAAAGGAGGAAATCGGATGTCAAGAAACGCTCGTTTGTTTACTTCTGAGTCAGTTACGGAAGGTCACCCCGACAAAATTTGTGATCAAATTTCTGATGCGATTTTGGATGCTATTTTAGCAAAAGATGCGAATGCCCGTGTAGCTGCTGAAACATCTGTTACGACAGGTCTTGTATTGGTGGCGGGAGAAATCACAACATCTACATATGTGGACATTCCAAAGATTGTTCGTGAAACCATTCAAGAAATTGGTTATAATCGGGCAAAATATGGCTTTGATGCAGAGACATGTGCAGTATTAACCTCGATTGATGAGCAGTCAGCTGACATTGCTATGGGCGTTGACAAGGCACTAGAGGCCCGTGAAGGAAGTATGACTGAGGAAGAGATTGAAGCGATTGGAGCCGGGGACCAAGGTTTAATGTTTGGATTCGCTTGTAATGAAACGAAGGAGCTCATGCCTCTTCCGATTTCGCTAGCGCATAAATTATCTCGTCGTCTTGCCGAAGTACGCAAGGAAGAAATCCTTCCATATCTTCGCCCAGATGGGAAGACTCAGGTTACGGTTGAATACGATGAAGAAGGGAAACCGGTTCGCATTGACACGATCGTGATTTCAACTCAGCATCATCCGGAAATTTCGCTCGAACAAATTCAACAAGATATTAAAGAGCATGTGATCAACCCAGTTGTACCAAGGGAGTTAATTGATGACAGCACGAAGTATTTTATTAATCCAACAGGTCGATTTGTGATCGGTGGCCCACAGGGAGATGCTGGGTTAACGGGTCGAAAAATTATCGTTGATACCTATGGCGGTTATGCGCGCCATGGTGGTGGAGCCTTCTCAGGTAAGGATCCGACAAAGGTGGACCGTTCGGCAGCCTATGCTGCACGCTATGTCGCCAAAAACATTGTTGCTGCAGGACTGGCAGATAAGGTGGAAGTACAGCTAGCCTATGCCATCGGTGTTGCCAGACCAGTTTCTATCTCTGTTGATACCTTTGGAACGGGGAAGGTAAGTGAGGATGTACTTGTGGAGCTCGTGCGTAATCATTTTGATCTACGTCCAGCCGGCATTATCAAAATGTTAGATTTACGTCGTCCAATTTATAAGAAGACGGCCGCATATGGTCATTTTGGGCGAACTGATATTGATGTTCCTTGGGAGCGTACAGACAAAGCAGATGTGCTTCGAGAACAGGCTGGAAAATAGAATAAGTAGGCTTTGTTAATGTACAGTGTTGATTATAGCCTTATACGTGAACGTGAACGGGTTTTATTCGGTACGAATAACTTAGAGAACGTACACGTATAAGGGGATATGAAGATCAACAACAAAAGATAACCGAGCCAATACGTTAAAAAGAAGTTACATCGTTTATGTGTAACTTCTTTTTTCTCACATGGAAGTGGTTATGAATTTTGCTGTAAGGATTTATAGTACTGTCCTTTTTCTGCATACTCTCTTGAAATTCTTTTCATATCGGCAATGTCGTCTTCATTCAGTTCCCTTATAACCTTCGCTGGTCTCCCAAAAGCAAGGGTGTTTGGTGGGATTTTCTTACCTTGAGGAACCAAGCTGCCTGCTCCAATAAATGCACCTTCTCCAATCTCAGCTCCGTCTAGAATGATCGAGCCCATACCAATTAAAGCTCTTTTACGAAGGATGCAGCTATGTAAGATCACCTGATGCCCCACTGTTACCTCATCCTCGATAATGAGAGGATTATTAGGGCTTTGATGGAGGACACTATTATCCTGGATATTGACCTTCTTACCGATGATCGTTGGGGCTACGTCTCCCCTTATAACCGTGTTAAACCATATGCTTGACTCATCGCCAATTTTAACATCTCCAGTAATGGTGACATAATCAGCAATGAAGGCAGTTGATGAAATGTGTGGCCATTTGTTATGAAATGGATAAATCATAAACCATCTCTCCTTATTTTTATGGGTAATTTCATTCTACCGAATAATATAAATAAAGTGTGAATAATTGTTTTCGGAGCAGTAAATTCATGAGTTGATCTTTTGTTTTGTGCTAAAATAATGATAGCTTCAAGTCGAAGGAGGGGAAATTCATGTGGAAGTGGGAACCAGACGGAGAGGCAAAAGGAGTTATTGTCATGGTGCACGGTGCTTTAGAGCATCATCGCCGTTACGGCTGGCTAATTGAAATGTGGCGTCAGGCTGGTTTTCAGGTCATTATGGGCGACCTGCCAGGGCATGGGATGACGACAAGATCTAAACGAGGACATATCGACTCCTTTGACGACTATTTAGATGAGGTCAAGGCGTGGGTTGAAACCGCCTATCAGTTTGATTTACCAGTGTTCTTGCTCGGTCATAGTATGGGTGGACTTATCACCATTCGTTTATTGCAGGAGGAGAATCTCAATCTTGCCGGTGTCATCCTTTCTTCACCGTGCTTAGCGCTCGTGAATAGGCCAGGAAAAATACTAAATGGGATTTCTTATCTTCTCAACGTGATTGCGCCCGAATTAAGATTAAATTCAGGCATTAGTGTCGATATCGCAACGCGGAACAAAGAAATTCTGGACATTGATCGAAATGATACTCTTTATATTGATAAAATTTCTATCAGGTGGTTCCGTGAATTGGATGCTTCCATGAAGCTTGCCTTTGAGGAGCTTCAAAAAGTGAAGGATGTACCTATGCTTGTAATGCAAGCGGGGGATGACAAAATCGTGAATAAACAAGCAGTGACAGAATGGTTCAACCACGCTCCATTATCTGAAAAAAGATTCAAGGAATGGCCTAAATGCTACCATGAAATCTTTAACGATCCAGAACGGGACGAAGTATTTGAATATGCAAAGGATTTTGTTTATAGTCAATTGAAGGCGATTGGATACGTCGTATAAGGAGGAATTTCTATGGCAGTACCGTCTGAGCCGCTCAGTCTAATGTCCAAAGTATATAGAAAAATTCTACCGACCGCTCATATGGAGCTGGCCTATTGGAAAAAAAGGGCGACGGAAATTCCTGATGATGAGCTAAGAAAACAGGCACTTGCAAGCATTGAAACGAAAACCTTTCACTGTGAGGGTGGTTCTATTCTTGCTTTTATGGCTGGAGAAAAATACAAAGAAGCCATCAAATTCATTGTGGCCTATCAAACCATTAGCGATTATTTAGACAATCTTTGCGATCGAAGCACATCCCTAGATCCTGAGGATTTTTCAGCACTCCATGAATCCATGGAGGTAGCGTTAACTGTAGGAAAAGATCATCAGGATTACTATCGCTTTCGAAAGGAAAAAGATGATGGGGGTTATCTGCGAGAATTGGCTGAAACCTGTCAGAGCGTCCTCCAAAATAATCCTCATTATCTTCACATAAAAGATTATTTGCTAGAGCTTTGCCGCTATTATTGTGACCTCCAAATACATAAGCATGTCAAGGTGGATGAGCGAATCCCAAGACTCAAAAGCTGGTTCGAGGAGCATAAGAGTCAAATACCCGAAATGGAATGGTATGAATTTTCTGCGTGCTCTGGCTCTACTTTAGGCATCTTCTGCTTAATTTCCCACGGGATGAGTGAGGATTTCAAGTCTAGCCATGCTGAGAAAATTAGAAATGGCTATTTTCCATATATCCAAGGGCTGCATATTTTACTCGATTACTTTATTGATCAGGAAGAGGATAAAAAGGGTGGCGATTTGAACTTTTGCTTTTATTATAAAAATGAGCAGAGTTTGTTCGAACGGTTGAAGCACTTTGTGACAGAAGCAGACAAGCATACAGAGGGATTGCCTAACAAGCGTTTCCACCGACTAATCAATCGTGGGTTGTTAGGAATTTACTTGTCGGATGAAAAGGTCCGCTCGCAAAAATCTGTTCAGCATCTGGCAAAAGAGATCATCAAAAGCAGTGGCTTGGTCAGCTTCTTTTTCTATATGAATGGACGAGCCTATCGAAAGTTTCAAAAGTGGATTCCTTCTTTAAGATAATATTATTTGAACATGATGTGTGCTTGTGTACGAACAAAAACCCTCTCTCCAACGAAGGAGCGAGGGTTATCTTTTTTCAATCGCAATGATAAAAGGTGGATGATTGGCCTGATTGATAAATTGATATTGCAGTACATGAGCTTTTTTTTGATCAAGCTCCTTAGCATAAGATAGCAACTGATCCCGTTCGATTGCACCTTCAGTATGGCCGTGATAAATTACAAGGACAATAATTCCCTCCGGTGCGAGAATTTCTAGTAATTGCTCAAGTGCAGCGATCGTTGTATTTGGTTTTGTGACAATGGACTTGTCCCCACCAGGAAGATAGCCGAGATTAAAGATGGCGCCTTTTACTTTTCCATGAAATGAGGAAGGGACGGAGCTGAAAATCTCCTCGTGCCCTCGATGAAATAATGTGACCGGTTCATCCATGTTTTTTTCGGCTAGTCGTTTCTTTGTTTGAGTAATGGCATCCTCTTGAACATCAAAGCCGAAGACATGACCACTAGGACCAACAAGCTCCGCTAGAAAAAGTGTATCATGGCCATTGCCAACTGTAGCATCGACCACAATATCCCCTTTTTGAACGGTTTTTCTCAGTAAACTGCGGGCAAACGGCAATATTCCTTCAACTTTCATACTGTTGCCTCAAGACTACGATAATTTTTCCCTTGATAGCTGTTGCGGCGTTTGAGTTCGGCATCGATGGCATTCAATACTTCCCATTTGTTGACACTCCACATCGGTCCAACCATTAAATCAATCGGTCCATCCCCAGTAATGCGATGAACAATCATTTCAGGGGGTAAAATTTCTAGCTGATCACATACTAAGCTGACGTAGTCTTCCTGAGTTAAGAATTGGAGCATGCCTTTTTCATATTGCTTCACCATGGGTGTTCCCTTTAATAAATGAAGCAGGTGGATTTTGATCCCTTGGACATCTAGCTTCGCTACTTCACGAGCCGTTTCCATCATCATGTCATAGGTTTCAAGTGGCAATCCGTTGATGATATGGGAACAAACTCTTATTCCGTGCTTGCGCAGCTTTTCAACTCCTTGAACATAGCATTCAAAGTCATGGGCACGATTGATAAGGAGGGCGGTTCGTTCATGCACGGTCTGCAGGCCTAATTCGACCCAAAGATAGGTTCGTTCATTTAATTCAGCCAGGTACTCAACGACGTCATCTGGTAGGCAGTCAGGACGTGTAGCGATGGAAAGTCCAACTACCCCGTCTTGGGCTAGCACTCGCTCGTATTTTTCCCGTAATTCCTCAACGGGGGCATGAGTATTCGTAAAGGCCTGAAAATAGGCCATATACTTGCCATCCTTCCATTTTTCGTGCATTTTCTCTTTAATTTCATTAAATTGGATCTCAAGATCGTCAGCTCTATTCCCGGCAAAATCACCAGACCCTGCTGCACTACAGAAGGTGCAGCCTCCATGTGCGACGGTGCCATCACGGTTCGGGCAATCGAAGCCCCCATCTAGAGCGACCTTAAATACTTTATGGCCAAAATGCTGACGCAAATGGTAATTCCACGTGTGATACCTTTTATCATCTGTTGCATATAAAAAAGGGTTAGTCTGATTCATGTCAGTTAACCTCCTTGAAAATTCTTGTAGCATAGGCTCTAAATATACATTGCTAATATTAGCCCCTATGCATATGCGTGAACGGGTTTAGGGCGGTATATATCGACTTAGATACATAGCATGAGCATAAAAAGAATTTTAACACGAAATGACGTTTTTTCATAATGAAAGCAGGATGATGAAATTGATTAAATTAAAGTGAGAGTGAACAAACTAAAGAAGAAGCAGGTGGTTGCTTCGCATTTATTACAGTGGTAGGAGGTTGAAAGGATGGCTACACGTCAATCAATGGAAAACCTTCTTCAACAGTGTGAGGATGTTATTCGTCATGCTCAGGAACAATATGAGGAGAGCAGCAAACAGGAGCAATATAACGATTTAGGATATACGGAAGCATTACAGCAGCTTGAGACGACTTATAATGATGTTGCGAAAATGTCGCTCCATGCCAATGCACAGCAGCGCGAGCAGCTTCACCGCATGAGGCTTCAGCTCCAGCAAGTACAAAACAACATGATCCTTCGTGATCTGTAAGGAGAGGAAGACATGGTTAGAAAGCGTTCCAAACAGAGCAATCCAGAACAAAAGACACATAACAATGCCAATAGTCAAGATGTGGAATTTGGTCAGGAAGTGGACCAAATTCAGAAGGCAAAGAAAAAGTACGAAAAAACAGTTCAACCGACGAGGTCGAAGATTCACCCAGAGCATAGACAATCGAAATAACGATTTGGCCCCAATACTAACTGTATTGGGGCTTAATTTTTTGAAAAAATAAACAATGGGAATTAGGAGTTTTCCTTATTGAACTATTTGTGAAAAAGTCATAATATAATATTTTGGTTATCGAAACTTTTAACTGAAGTTTTTAACATATTCGAGATAATTTATGTTTGGGATCGGAGTGAATACTTTGCCACGCAACTTATGGTTATTAATCATCGGGATGGTCGTCAATGTCACTGGTTCTTCTTTTTTATGGCCCTTAAATTCAATTTACATTCATGATCACCTTGGGAAATCTCTGTCGGTGGCAGGCTTTGTCCTCATGCTTAATGCTGGGGCAACGGTGATTGGTAATTTATTCGGTGGCTATTTATTTGATAAAGCGGGAGGATATAAATCGATCCTTCTGGGGATTGGAATTGCTTTTCTTGCATTAACGGGCTTAACGCTCTGGCATAGCTGGTTGCCTTATGTTATTTTCTTAACAATTGCAGGGTTTGGTGCAGGAATTATTTTTCCATCCATGTTTGCCATGGCAGGTTCCGTTTGGAAGGAAGGGGGAAGAAGAGCGTTTAATGCAATTTATGTCGCACAAAACCTTGGAGTGGCAATTGGTGCTTCACTCGGTGGAGTGGTTGCCTCATATTCCTTTCAGCTAATCTTCTTTGCCAATGCACTGATGTATTTTATTTTCTTATTGATTGCTTTCTTTGGTTATCGTGGAATTGTAACGACAGTCAATAGACAAGTGGCTGGATTGCATGAGAAAAAGCCAATCAAGGATTATACAAGGCTATATGCCTTGTTCATTTTATGTACAGGATATCTATTATGCTGGGTAGGCTATGTGCAATGGCAAGCAACCATTTCTGCTTATACTCAGGAATTAAATATTTCTTTAAAGCAATATAGCTTTTTGTGGACGGTCAATGGAGCACTTATTGTTCTAGGGCAGCCCCTATTAAATCGAGCATTAGCAGCTTTTGAAAAGAAGATAAAAGGACAAATGATAGCTGGAATGCTTATTTTTATTGTCTCATTCTTGGTTGCAGCAAGGGCCGAGGCATTCTCAGGATTTTTGACGGCGATGGTGATTTTAACAATCGGGGAAATGCTAATTTGGCCAGCTGTTCCCACGATTGCAGATAAGCTTGCTCCAAAAGGCAAAGAAGGCTTTTATCAGGGGATTGTCAATAGCACGGCAACGGGTGGAAGAATGATTGGCCCTGTCCTAGGAGGCTTGCTTGTGGACCTCTACGGAATGACGATGCTTTTCATAGTCATGATTCTATTGATTAGCATCTCGATCTTTACGACCCTTATTTATGATCGGAAAACGGAGATCGTTTCGGAGGAATCTGCTGTTCTTAAGCATTAGATGATTAGCGAATTGACCAACATTAAAAGGGAACAATTTTGGATCGGTTGGCATAGACTATATATTACCTCTTGAACAGCTTGCATCTAGAACGGAAATTTAATACAATAATTTTATATTTGATAATCGTAATGACAGTGATAAGGAATAGTAATGATGCTAACCCGAAAAAAAAGAGAGTTGACGGCTGGTGAAAGTCAACCGGGAACATCATGAACTCGCCTTTGAGTTGCTGGTGTGAAGAGTGAGTAGCACCTGCCGTATTCCGCGTTAAGGAATTTAAGCGAGTGACATGGTCACTAATGTGGGTGGTACCGCGGGAGATTTAATCATAATCCTCTCGTCCCTTTGGGGATGAGGGGTTTTTTAATAGTTTTGGAAGGATTTTATTTCCAAAGTGTCCACCTCAGGTGTACAAATAGAGGCAAATGTCCACGAGTGGTACCAGGTACCGAAAAAAGAGGTACCGAAAAAGTATCGACAAAAGTACATAGATTTTTTTAGGAGGAAGGAAAGATGAGTTTTAATCATCAGCAAATTGAGAAGAAGTGGCAGCACTATTGGGAAGAGAATAAGACGTTCAAGACGATGGATGATAAAGGAAAGCGAAAGTTCTATGCGCTTGATATGTTCCCTTATCCGTCAGGAGCAGGCCTCCATGTGGGTCACCCTGAAGGATACACGGCGACAGATATTCTTTCAAGAATGAAGCGAGCGCAAGGCTACAATGTTCTACATCCAATGGGGTGGGATGCGTTTGGACTTCCAGCTGAGCAATATGCATTGGATACGGGAAATGATCCAGCGGAATTCACGGCGCATAATATTCAAACGTTCAAACGACAAATTAAGTCCTTAGGCTTTTCCTATGATTGGGATCGGGAAGTCAATACGACAGACCCAGATTACTACAAGTGGACGCAATGGATCTTTTTGAAATTGTATGAAAAAGGGCTTGCCTATATTGATGAGGTGGCTGTGAACTGGTGTCCGGCTCTTGGAACAGTACTTGCCAATGAAGAAGTTATTGATGGAAAAAGCGAACGCGGAGGCCATCCAGTCGAGAGACGTCCAATGAAGCAATGGATGTTAAAAATTACCGCTTATGCAGACCGCTTGCTTGAGGACCTAGAGGAGCTTGATTGGCCTGAGAGCTTAAAGGAAATGCAGCGCAATTGGATCGGTCGCTCAGAAGGGGCTGAGGTGACCTTCCAAATTGATGGTCATGATGAAACATTCACGGTTTTCACTACTCGTCCTGATACATTATTCGGAGCGACTTATGCGGTCTTAGCACCTGAGCATGCGCTAGTGAAGAAAATAACGACCGCTGAACAAGAGGGAGCAGTCAAAGCTTACTTAGATCAGATAAAAACAAAAAGTGATTTAGAGAGAACGGACTTAGCGAAGGAAAAAACAGGCGTATTTACAGGTGCCTATGCGATCAACCCTGCGAACAACGAGAAGATGCCGATTTGGATAGCCGATTATGTCCTTGTTAGCTACGGAACTGGCGCCATTATGGCCGTTCCAGGACATGATGAACGTGACCATGAGTTTGCGGTGAAATTTGACTTGCCAATTCGTGAGGTTGTTGCCGGCGGGGACGTTTCAAAGGAAGCCTATACAGGTGATGGTGAGCATGTCAACTCTGATTTCCTTAACGGCTTAAACAAAGAAAAGGCGATCCAAAAAATGATCGCTTGGCTTGAAGATAAGGGCATTGGTACGAAAAAAATAACCTACAGACTTCGCGATTGGTTATTTAGCCGCCAACGCTATTGGGGTGAGCCAATCCCAATTATTCATTGGGAAGATGGCACGATGACTGCGGTTCCAGAGGAAGAGCTTCCGTTAAAGCTTCCGGTAACAACGGAAATTAAGCCATCTGGAACGGGTGAATCACCGCTTGCCAACATTGAGGACTGGGTTAATGTTGTTGATCCAGTAACAGGCAAAAAAGGCCGCAGAGAAACGAATACCATGCCACAATGGGCAGGCAGCTGTTGGTACTACTTACGTTATATAGATCCGAAGAACGATCAAGCGCTAGCGGATAAGGAAAAATTAGCACAGTGGTTGCCAGTGGATATCTATATCGGTGGAGCAGAGCATGCGGTCCTTCACCTACTATATGCACGATTCTGGCATAAATTCCTCTATGATATCGGGGTAGTCACTACTAAGGAGCCATTCCAAAAGCTATTCAACCAAGGGATGATTCTTGGTGAAGGCAATGAAAAAATGAGTAAATCAAAAGGGAATGTCGTCAATCCAGATGATATCATTGAGAGCCACGGTGCTGATACACTTCGTCTGTACGAAATGTTCATGGGCCCATTGGATGCTTCGATTGCGTGGTCTACTAATGGTTTAGATGGTTCTCGTCGCTTCCTTGACCGCATTTGGCGTTTGTTTATTGAAGAGGATGGTTCATTAAATCCTAAGATTCAGGACAGAGAGGATACCGGGTTAGAAAAGGTGTATCACCAAACGGTTAAAAAAGTGACCGAGGACTTTGAAGGCTTACGCTTCAATACAGCCATTTCACAGCTTATGGTATTTATCAATGATGCTTATAAGGCTGAGGTATTACCGAAAAGATATGTGGAGGGATTCGTGAAGCTACTTGCTCCAATTGCCCCTCATATTTCCGAGGAGCTTTGGGAAAAGCTTGGTCACACAGAAACGATTTCCTATGAGGCTTGGCCTGCTTATGATGAGGCAAAGCTTGTCGATGATGAGGTTGAAATTGTTGTCCAAATTAACGGCAAGGTTAAAGCCAAGCTTTTGGTACCAGCTGATGCAAACCGAGAAGCATTGGAAGAAATTGCAATGGGTGATGTGAAGATTCAAGAGCAGATTGATGGCAAGACGATTCGCAAAGTGATTGCCGTCCCAGGAAAACTCGTTAATATTGTGGCAAACTAAAAGTGATAAACTCACAAGGCCTAACATGCTAGGTCTTGTGTGTTTTTATGTTAAAATAAAAGTACTATTTGCAAAGTGATAAAATGAGGTGTTGGAATTTATGGAGCAAATTAAGATAATTACACCTGAAGAGCTGGAAAAGAAGATTGAAAATGAAGAGGAGCTTAACCTTGTCGATGTGCGTGAGGATGAGGAAGTGGCACAAGGTATGATCCCTGGGGCCAAGCATATCCGAATGGGAGAAATCCCTGAACGTCTCAACGAATTTGATAAAGACAAGGAATACATTTTCATTTGCCGTTCAAGCAGACGTAGTGAAAATGTTTGCTACTACATGCAGGAGCAAGGCTATAAGGTTAGAAACATGATCGGCGGCATGCTCGAATGGAAGGGCGAAATTGTATTATAAGGACAAAAAAGAGCAATCCGCTGAACTAGTGGGGTTGCTCTTGCTCTATTCGGGCAATACAGCGTTCTATCGTTGCAATTTTATTGAAAATGACATCATTATTCATAAATACTTCCTCTTTTCATAATTCCTTGAAGAATTTCCGCACGCTGTTCATTTAGGTGGGCATACATGGATAACGCCTTCATGCGTTCGCGGTTAAAGATAGACTCATCCCTGCAATAAATAACCTCCCCAGTAGAAAAAATCTGCGCAGCAAATACCGTATCGACTTCGCGAATATCAACTAAGTCTATTTCCATACCAAGGGTGTCAGCAAGTTTTTGGGCATATATGAATCGTTCATAGGGGGAAAGCTTCTTATCCGCATAATAGGCTATGTCAAGATCACTTTCATCTCTTACGTTTCCTTTTGCATAGGAGCCGAATATAAGGACAAAAACAGCTTTTACTTCTTCAATAAAATCTTTTTTAATCAGATCTCGCCATCGCTCGTTCAATCTAACCACCTCATCTCTTATCCTCATTATAAGAAGTCTCATCTTAATAGTAAAGAAACCGATAATATTTAACTGAAGTTTTAAAATATTCAAACTCTGTCAATGCTATTAAAAAGATTAGGAGGGAATCAAAATGATTCAGGTCAAATTATTTGATCAGGAACATGAGAAGGATTTGGAAAACGAAATGAATCGTTTTCTGGAACGACTTGATGAGAAAAAACTCCTCGACATTAAATACAATATTGCCGCACTTCCAGAGGATGAAGGGGAGAAAGAGCAAATTTATTGTTTTTCGGCAATGATTATATACCGAAAATGAAATTTCTAGCAATTTCTATGTTTCTAGCGATAGATCCCGCCCATGAAGACCCATATTTGATAGGAAATCGAGAAAAAAGGTCTTCATCGAGAGGATGAAGACCCAAATATGGCAGGAACCCCCGAAAAAGGGCCTTCATCAAGGGGATGAAGCCCCAAACTATGCCAGAAGCCGAGAGAAAAGGCCTTCATCAAGGGGATGAAGCCCCAAACTTCGCCAGAAACTGAGAAAAAGGGTCTTCATCTAAGGAACCCCGTATAGGGAATCTTTGATTTTTATTACACTCCCTTTTTCTGAAGCGCATATTCAGCGGCATTCGTTCCAGCAAGCCTTCCGGTTACGAGGGCTGACGTGATATTATAGCCTCCCGTATAGCCGTGAATATCTAGAATTTCTCCGCAAAAATATAAACCACTCATTTTTTTTGAGGCAAGTGTCTGTGGTTCAACCTCTTTGACGGAGACACCTCCGCCTGTGACAAAAGCTTTCTCTAGCGGCAAGGTGCCATTGACTTTAATCTCAAAATGCTTACAGCTATGGGCAAAAGCTCGAATTTTTTCCACAGAGAGATTTGCACCTTGTGTGGCAGCATCAATCCCATTAGCTTCAAGCAAAAATAATAGGTATCTTTCAGGAAGAATGCCTTTCCACACATTCTTGATACTTTTTTTCGGCTCTGCCTTCAGAAGAGCATATAATTCCTGAAATAGCTCCTCTTCATTTTTCTCCGGAAGGGCATCTAGACTCATCGTTACTTCAGATAGCTTCCATTTTTTCATCGCTTTGACGACAAATTGACTGCATCGGAGCACGGCGGGACCACTTATTCCAATATGGGTAAAGAGCATGTCCATTTGATGGGTGATAATGGGCTTTCCCTTTGGATTTAACACACTGAGAGCAATGTCCCTAAGTGATAGGCCTTGTAAAGTTTTTTCTCGTATAAAGGGTTCGATGGAAGTGAGCGGCACTTCCGTTGGATACAACTCTGTAATTGTATGTCCGGCCTTCTCTGCCCAAGCATAGCCATCACCAGTGGACCCTGTATGAGGAACGGATTTTCCACCAACGGCTATGACAATGGATTTTCCATCATAGCTAGCACCATTTTTTAACAGAACAGAGACCACCTGGTTGTCTTGATAAATGATATCCTGAACAGGAGAATTAGTCTGCACTTCGACCTTTAATTCCTTTAACCGATTCAACATAGCGTCAACGACAGACTGAGCTTTATTGGACACCGGGAACATTCGCCCGTGATCCTCTTCCTTCAGCTGGATTCCAAGATTCTCAAAAAAGGTGATAATATCTTCATTATTAAAAATCGAAAAGGCACTGTATAGAAAACGCCCATTACCAGGGATATGCTTAATAAATTCGTCAACAGGGAGGCGGTTTGTGACATTGCAGCGCCCGCCACCTGAAATGGCTAGCTTTCTTCCAAGCTTGTCCCCTTTATCAATTAGGAGCACCTTCGCTCCTTGTTCACCGGCCGCGATCCCAGCCATCAAACCAGAGGGACCTCCGCCGATTATGATTACATCATACTTCATATTTCTTTCTCCTTCTGAAACTTCTTCTGTATATTATAAGCATTGGGATATATTATTGGAAAGAATACATAGGAAAAAAGTAGAACTTGTTATCAAAGAAGTGTAAACTGTACCTAGTTATTTCTGTAGTACTTAAATTAGGATGGATAGGATGTTAGGTTATGTCATCAAAGCTTATTAGGGGTACATTTATTTTGACCCTTGGTACATTTATTTCTAAATTCTTAGGATTGTTCTATGTCATTCCGTTTTTTGCTTTAGTTAAAGAAGATGGTACAGCATTATACAATTATGCCTATGTACCATATACGATTTTCATTAGTATTGCAACAGCAGGAATTCCTGCTTCCGTATCCAAATTTGTCTCTAAATATAACGCGATAGAAGAATATGCAGTTGGAAGAAAGCTGTTCAAAACGGGTCTTTTCTTGATGGCGATCACAGGAATTCTATCGTTTCTTGTCCTTTATGTTTCAGCTCCGAATTTAGCAACGATGGTTATTTCTGAAAAAGATCATCTTTCAAGTCCTGAGGATGTGACAACGGTTATTAGGGCTGTGAGCTTCGCGCTAATAATAGTCCCGTTCATGTCTATAATCAGGGGATTTTTCCAAGGACATCAATCAATGGGTCCAACGGCTGTCTCACAAGTTGTAGAACAGATCGTGCGAATTGTTTTTGTTCTAGCAGGAGCCTTTGTTGTATTGAAGGTCATGAAGGGAAGCTTGGTAACAGCAGTGAGCTTCTCCGTTTTTGCGGCATTTATCGGTGGACTTGGCGGTCTTGTCGTTCTATTTTGGTACTGGTACAAACGAAAGCCTCATTTAGATGAATTATTGCTACAGGACAAAGGTACGGTCGATGTCTCCGTCAAGGAAATTTATAAGGAAATCCTGCTTTATTCGATTCCATTTGTTCTTGTGGGAATTTCCAACCCATTGTTTCAATTCATTGATCAATTGACCTTTAACCGTACAATGGTTTCGATCGGTGTGGATGGAAAATTGGCGGAGCACATGTTCTCGATCTTGAATTTCCAATCACAAAAGCTCGTCATCATTCCAGTATCCCTGGCTACAGCCTTTTCACTAACATTAGTGCCAGCGGTGACGAAATCATTTACAGAGGGTGATCAAAAGGGCTTAAATCATCAATTAAATCAAACATTCCAGGTTCTCATGTATTTAACTTTACCTGCGGCGGTCGGTCTATCGCTGTTAGCGGAACCTATTTATAATGTTTTTTATAAGCATGATCCGATGGGTACAGAAGTATTGCAAGTGTATGCACCAGTTGCGATATTATTCGCACTTTATGCCGTAACGGCCGCCATCTTGCAAGGGGTTGATGCGCAGAAATTCAATATTTTGAGCTTGTTAGTGGGGATCCTTATTAAGCTAAGTTTAAATATTCCGCTCATTAAGATGATGGAAACGAAGGGTGCGATATTGGCGACTGTTCTCGGTTACGCAGCCGCCATCTTAATCAATCTTATTGCAATCAAGCATTTTTCCAAATATCGGTTCAGACTTGTTGTACGGAGAGGGATGTTAATTATTATCTTTACGGGCATCATGTATGGGGCCACGAAAATCGCTTATTGGCTGCTAACGATGTTTTTGTCTCCAGAATCCAAATGGCAGGCTCTTGTACTGGTTATTATTTGTGGAGTGATTGGGGCAGGCTTATATTTCTATCTTGGACTGAAATCAAAGCTAATAAATTTCTTATTTGGAAACCGTGTGGACAAACTAAAAGAAAAATTTCATTTAAAGGGCTAGCCTTCATGAAACAGGTCCCCGCAACAAGCGGAGACCTATTTTTTAGAGGCTGTGTTAATAGACACTGTCGATTTTAGCCTTATACGTGTGCGTGAACGGGTTTTATTCGGTACGAATAACTTAGTGAACGTACACGTATAAGGCGGTTCATTAATAGAGCCAGAAAATTGATGGAATTTCTTTCATGTATACCCTTAGAAGTTACTACCCGTTATGCCAAGGCGTCGTTCGATTCGATTTAGCCTTCTGTTTAAACGGTCTACCTCACGATCGAGTCTATCTACTTGACGCTCTAATCTATCTAGGCGCTGGTTCACATTTGCTCCACCACCAGGAAAACCAGGAACTCCTGGAAAAAAGTGGCTTTGACCTTGTCCTTGACCCTGACCTTGTTGTCGATAATAATACATGCCATTCACCTCCTTGAGAGAAAAATGTGGTGATTAGAATAGCGATTTCCTGTGAAGGGCTACAAGCGTATAGCCGTGATATCAGTCTATGATGAGTTTGATGGAGTGTAAGGGCTAATGCCCATTTAAGAAGGCTGCTTCATAACGTTTGTTGCGATTGTAATGGTCCTATACCGGCCATTACGTTAAGAAGGAGAATGGAGGATAAAGATGAGAATTGATAAAATGCTTGCCAACCTAGGCTTTGGCAGTCGAAAAGAGGTTAAGAAGCTGTTAAAGGATGGCGCTGTTAAAATAAATGACATGATGGTGAAGGATGCCAAACAGCATGTGGATCCAGAAAAAGACACAGTTACCTTACATGGTGAGGTGATTGAATACAAGGAGTTTATTTACTTGATGATGAATAAGCCGCCAGGGGTCATATCTGCCACCGAGGACAACTATGATAAAACTGTGGTTGATCTCCTAGAAATGGAGGATGCAGTTTATTCTCCTTTTCCCGTTGGAAGATTGGATAAGGATACAGAAGGGCTGCTTCTCTTGACCAATGATGGACAGCTGGCCCACCGCCTGCTTTCTCCCAAAAAGCATGTACCAAAAACCTACTTTGCCGTGATTGATCAGGAGGTAACGGAGGAAGATGTAAAGGCTTTTAAACAAGGCGTTACCTTAGATGATGGATATGAAACGAAGCCTGGAGAGCTAAAAATCCTAAAATCAGGCATCCATTCCGATATTGAATTGACGATTACAGAAGGGAAATTCCACCAAGTAAAGAGGATGTTTGAAGCGGTCGGGAAGAGAGTAGTTTATTTAAAGAGACTATCAATGGGGCCTCTTGAGTTAGATGAATCCCTTGAGCTTGGAGAATATCGAGAATTAACCGCAGAGGAAATCAAAAGTCTTACAGAATATGAGTCTCTATAAGGAAATCGCCTTCAAATATGAAGGCGATTTTAAATTTTACGTCATTATGATGTCAATTTTACTTTCTTTTTGGTTGTTGTCCATTTGCCTCGGCTCGGGCTTACCACTAAGTCGTTATAAGCAAGGACATTCAAATCTCGTTGAATAGTCCGAGGAGTTATACCAAATTCCTCTACAAGTTCTTGTGTCGTTACAGTTCCTTTTTGATTAATAAACATATAGACGGATTTGATTCGGTTTAACATTCGGTTAGTTGAAGGTTTCAAAGAACCACTCCCTATCCTTTTTTCAAACCTGTGGCATATCCTACGACTGACATGTATTTGAGAGGTTTTTCTCCTTATATGTAATCTTCTGCCCTAGACAACCCCTTTATCGTTTTATTCCAAAGCCCTATTAACATGTTTAACCTTATAGACTAATTGTAAACCTATTTTCAAATAATTTCTACTTTGATGAATTAATGTAATATAACTTTTACATTTTAAAGTGGGTTAAAGTATTATCACCTTCTTTCCTAAAGCCTAGTAATACTTATGGAGGGGGACGAGCCAATTATGAATAAAATTTGAATATTTTCTAAATAGGACAATAATTTCCTGTATCTGAGTTTGTTTTTCTAAGCTATAATAAAAACTTAGTTTGGACTAAAAATGGAAAGGAAGAAAATGATTTGGAACCTACGATTGAAAACCAACTCGTCCATCGTAAAGAAACAATTTACTTTGCACTTGTTCTTCTTTTTAGCATCTTAACGTATTTATTTTTAACTTTTTCTATTATTGGTTTATTTGTCATTGCTTTTATCATTTTCTTTTCAGTTGTATTGCATGGCCTGTATGTTGGTGGGATTCGCCGAAACGGAGTACGGTTAAGTGAGGAACAGTTTCCTGAGCTTTATCAGAAGGCAATGGTGGTTGCCAAGGATATGGGGCTCAGCAAAATCCCAGATATTTATGTCATGGAGTCTGAGGGAATGCTGAATGCTTTTGCGACTAGGTTTTTTATGAAGGATATGGTCGTTTTATATTCAGGTATATTTGATCTGATTGAGAAGAATGGGGAAAAGGAAGTTCTATTTGTGCTTGCCCATGAGTTTGCTCATTTAAAACGGAAGCATGTCCTTATTAGTCTATTGATTTTGCCTGCGATGTGGGTGCCCTTTTTGGGAAATGCCTATTTAAGAGCTTGTGAGTATACCTGTGATCGTTATGCCACCTATTATATTCAATCCTTGGAGGCGGCTACGAACGGCTTATTAATGCTGGCGATTGGGAAGGAGCTCTATTCTAAGGTAAATCATGAGGTCTATATGAAGCAGCTACAGACGGAAGCGGGATTTTTTGTGTGGCTGAACGAAAAGCTGTCTACCCATCCGCATTTGCCAAAGCGTGTATATGAATTAAAGAAATGCTATGCTCCTGAAACAACGATTGAGCTGAAGGAGCCAAAGGGAAGAGTTTGGCTTGGATTAGGTGTGTCGGTTCTGGCGGTGTTTATCGTCGGGGCAGGGTTATTTTTCACGGTAAAGGCTGTGGAGAAACTCGACCTATTCTCTGACTTAGCCATGGAAATAGAAGGGACGACTCCCTTAATGAATGCAGCGATGGATAATGATGTCGATAAGATTCATTCTTTAATCGAAGATGGGGTCGATATTAATGAGGTGGATAGTGATGGGACAACCGCTCTTCACTGGGCAGTTAGTTATGCAAACTACGAGGCCGCCGAGGACCTGCTTGAGAAGGGGGCCGATCCTAATACAATCGATACCTATGAGACTACCCCACTAATGAGTGCAGTGTTTTCGGATGATGTAGAGATGGTCAAGCTACTGTTAGCGCATGGAGCTGACCCAACGGTTAAGGATTCAACTGGAGCCACGGCCTATGATTATGCGGTTGAGTATGAAAATGAAGAGATTATCAAGCTATTAGAGATGGAATAATGATTTTGAGCTATCCTTTTTGGGTAGCTTTTTTCATTTTTATTGGCTGTTTTCGCACGGATTATGGTTCTGGAATGTCCTTAATACCGGCCATTCCGTTTCATATTAGGTGTGCGATACGCATAGATTGAGCAGCACTTTTCTCCGTAGTTTCTACAGATAGACTGCATCAAACATCGTTTTCTTCGATTATTTGTTGTTTAAAAGCAACAATGTTTGAGAAAAGAGCCTTTTTATAAAACTTTTGCCCCATTTATTCGTATTAATGGTGTGGAGGAGAGACAATGAATCTATTATCAGTTGACATCAAAAAAGCAGGATATGAAAAAGAAAAGGCGATTATCAGGGATATTCAATTCTCATTGAGTAAAGGAGAGTTAATCGGGCTAATTGGTCCGAATGGTGCCGGGAAAAGTACGACGATTAAGACGATCCTTGGATTAATGGAATTTAAAGAAGGAGAAATTCGCTTCGAGCATCCCGAAAAATATGCATATATACCCGAACGACCGATATTTTACGATGAATTGACCTTAAGGGAGCATTTGGATTTTGTTGCTGCTGTGGAGGAATTGGACCAGGATAGGTATAAACGGGAGGTTGAGGAGCTTCTTAGGTTATATAAGCTGAAGGAAGTTGAGCATCAGCTGCCTTCTACGTTCTCAAAAGGGATGCAGCAAAAAGCGATGATTATTTTAGCACTTGTAACGAGACCAGCTGTCTATATCATTGATGAGCCATTTATCGGTCTTGACCCGAGTGCGGTAAAGCTTCTTCTCACCTCAATTGAGGAGGAACGGAAACGTGGGGTAGGGATCATGATGTCCACTCATGTCCTTGATACAGCAGAGAAGGTGTGTGACCGGTTCCTCCTTGTCAATGAAGGGATTCTTGCAGCGTCAGGAACTTTGGAGGAAATCCAGCAGCAATGCGGGCTAGTGGGTGGCTCTCTGTTTGACTGCTTTCACCAAATAGCAGAGGGACAAGCCCATGAGTAGTTTTCATCTATTTTGGCGACGAATGCTCAGAGATTGGCATTATCAATTTAAGGTTTTTCGTTCTATTGCGGATTGGACCATTTGGTTATATTTGATTATTCCAGCAATAGCGATCTTTTTCTTCATGTATCGCTCCTGGTGGGTGGAGGCGGTTCCTGGATGGATTGAATGGGTGCCCTTGAGCATGTTCTTTGTTTTGGGCTCGTTATTTGCCTGGAGTGGTGCCTATCGAATGTATACGGATGAGGCGGATAAGGTCTTCCTAATGAAAAATAGCCGTTTGTTCCTTGGCATGAAAAAGTGGGGATTTTGGTATTCGGTCCTATATCAGGCCTTGCTAAGTATACTGGCTGTTGGGCTTTTACTTCCATTCATGATTCAGCATTATAAGCTTTCATGGTTACATGCTCTAAGCTTATTCCTATATTTACTAGGCACGAAATATTTCCTTATGTATGTGAACCTTCAGCTGAAAAAAATCGAGTTCAAGACCATCCGAATCCTTGTGACGATCGTCTTGTTTGTGCTCGTTTGCATAGGGACGTACCATATATCTGGTTTTTGGACAGAAGGGAATATTGTTTTTATTATATTTAGTCTTCTAATAGGGATGCTTGGAATTACACTCTACCACCCATTGTTAAAAAAGAACTCGCTGTTTGAACTAGAATTAGCAAGTGAAAGGGAAGAGAAGCTGAAGCTGGTCAATGCGATTTATCAAGTTTCGTATGATATTGAAAAACCAAAGGTATTTTCAAGGAAAAAGCCGTGGCTGTTTCGGAATTCCTATCAACTCTTTAATAAAAGGACGTCAAGAAATGGCTTTATAGAGTTGTATCTGAAGGTATTTATCCGTAACAGCTCCTATATTTTGACCTATTTTCAAATCAGCTCTGTGACCTCTGTGGCTCTCATTGTTGTACCACCTTATTGGATCAAAGCCATTATTTTCGGCGGGTTTTTATTCATGATGTGGATTTGGTTAGAAGGATCATGGGAGAGAATCGTGCTTTCACACCCTCTCACAAAAAAATACCATGATCATGATTCCTATTTCTCCGCAAAAAGAAGAATGCTCACAGTATTATATGTTTTATCTATTATTTTCATTGGAGCGATTGTTGGTGTAGGATTATGGATATACCGAGTATTTGCGATACTTACATAGGAGGAGATCGATGTTGAGTCAAATTGATTGGATGAAGGAAGTGCTTGCTCGAAAGGAAGCACTGATTAAGGATACACAGAATTTATTGAGGATTAAAAGTGTATTAGATGAGGAGCATAGTGCGCCTGAGGCCCCACTGGGAGAAGGGGTGAAGGAAGCGCTACAATTTATGCTTGATTTAGGAGAGAAGGATGGGTTTACCGCGAAAAATGTAGGGAACCTCGCGGGTCATTTGGAGTTTGGCCAAGGTGAAGAGCTACTCGGTATTCTTTGCCATGTTGATGTCGTGCCTGAGGGGGATGGCTGGACAAGCGATCCATATGGAGCAGAAATTCGTGATGGGAAAATTTTTGCACGTGGGGCCATTGATGACAAGGGACCGACGATGGCAGCTTACTATGCGATGAAAATTGTGAAGGAGCTTGGGTACCCTTTGAATCGTCGGGTTCGAATGATTATTGGAACAGATGAGGAAAGTAATTGGCGCTGTGTCGATCACTATTTCGAGAATGAAGAAATGCCGACGTTCGGATTTGCTCCTGATGCTGATTTTCCAATTATATATGCGGAAAAAGGAATCGCCGATTTTGATATGGTACAAAAGCCTAGCACTGCAAACAGCGAGAGTGGGATTGAGGTTGTGTCATTTGAGTCAGGACGAAGATACAATATGGTCCCCGACTTTGCTACGGCTACACTTGTTGCTTCCGGGGACATGTCCCCCTTCGTTAAAAGCTTTAAGGCTTTTCTTGCTGAAAAGGGTCTTAAAGGAAAGCATGACATGAATGAAGGAAAGCTTGTTCTTGAGGTGGAAGGAATTTCCGCCCATGGGATGGAGCCGGATAATGGGAAAAATGCCGGCATTTTCTTAGCATGTTTCTTGGCTGATGCAGGCATCGATGGGAATGCTGCGCGTTATTTTGGCTTTGTGAAGAAATACTTGTATCAGGATTCCCGTGGACGTGCCTTAGGAATTGCTTATTCTGATGAGATTACCGGAGATTTGACATTGAATGCAGGGAAGCTTTCATACAGCAAGGAATCAGGTGGAGCACTTGGTTTCACGATGCGTTACCCCGTTACAACAGATATAGAAAAAACGAAAGAAACGCTAAAAGCAACAATTGCAAAAGAAGGCTTTGTCATTGAAGGCTTCTCCAATTCGAAGCCACATCATGTCGACGAGAAAGACTTCCTCGTGCAGACTCTAAAAAAGGTATATGAGGAACAAACAGGTGACAAAGCAGAATTGCTATCCATTGGTGGAGGCACCTATGCACGTTCATTGAAGTCGGGTGTTGCTTTCGGACCTCTTTTTCCTGGAAGAGAGGATGTTGCCCATCAGAAGGATGAATATATGATGATCGATGACCTGCTAAAGGCAACAGCCATCTATGCACAAGCGATTTATGAGCTGGTGAAATAACTAAACAAAAAGGAATCGTTCCCGTGAACGATTCCTTTTGTGCACTATTCAAATTGAAATAAGTCACTAGATAAATAACGTTCTCCTGTATCCGCGGTCATACAAACGACCACTTCACCAGGCTTAAGGGTTTTGGCCACCTGAATGGCGGCATAGCAAGCTGCACCAGATGAGGGACCAACTAGGATGCCTTCCTCTTTGGCAAGGCGTCGGGTGATATCGTAGGCATCCTCATCTTCAATTTTGTGGATATGATCATAGACGTTCGTATTCAAAGTATCTGGAATAAAACCTGGACTCGTGCCGACCAGCTTATGCTTCCCAGGCTTTCCTCCAGATAAGACAGGTGATCCTGCCGGCTCCACGACATGAACTTGAAGTCCGTCATAATGCTTCTTCAGTACCTCACCCGTACCCGTTATTGTTCCGCCCGTACCAGCCGTTGCCACAAATGCCTTTAAGGGTTTGCCAATTTCCTTCATCGCCTCGATGATTTCTAATGCCGTCGAATGACGATGGGCGTCAGGATTGGCTTCATTTTCAAATTGCATTGGGATAAAGCTGTTCGGGATTTCTGCTGCCAGCTCCTCGGCTTTCCTGATGGAGCCAGGCATTTTTTCGTCCCCAGGTGTGAGGACAACCTCCGCCCCATAAGCCTTCAATATATTAATTCTCTCCTTTGTCATCGTATCTGGCATGACTAGAATGGCTCGATATCCTCTTGCCGCAGCATTCATTGCGATTCCGATTCCAGTGTTGCCGCTCGTCGGTTCAATAATCGTAGAGCCTTTGACGAGAAGTCCCTTTTTCTCGGCATCGATCATCATATTATAGGCAGCACGGTCTTTGACACTTCTGCTCGGGTTAAAATACTCTAGCTTTAAATATACGGAAGCTCCGTTCTCTGGAGCAAGACGATTTAATTTTACTAATGGTGTGTCTCCTATTAAATCGGAGATATTGTCAACAACCTTCATCCTTGTTTCCTCCCATAGAAACGAATTATACGATTATTTTTGTCCTGATTAAGAAAATCTAACAGCGAAGCTACGTATGATCATAACGAATTCAGTTTATTCCGAGCAACTAATACGGTTTTTTTCCTTCGAATCCGTTTATTTGTTAGAATTATGTAAAGGTTTTGCGGAAAGGACGATATAATGGAAAGGAATACACATTATTTTTATGCGCTTAAATTGCCTGTTGAAATAAAGCTTCATTTACAAAAAATATGTACTTCCCTTAAGGATGAACTTCCATTTAAAAGCTGGGTCCATCATGAGGATTATCATGTCACCCTTGCCTTTCTAGGAAATGCTGATCCAAAGAGGCTGTTAGATTCCATTCAATACGTTAGGAAGGCAGTTACTGCACAGCCTTCATTTTCCTTAATGATTGATCATCTCGGGGTTTTTGGAAAAAGCGACTCTCCAAGAATTTTTTGGGCAGGGACGGAAAAAAGTCAGGATCTGCATCATCTGCGTGGACAAGTATTCCAAGCTTGTCAAAAGTCCGGATTCATTCTTGAAACAAGGCCATTTCACCCTCATATTACGTTAGCGCGGAGATGGTCAGGAACAAATTCTTTCAAGCCTGACTTCTTAGAAAAAATTGAAATACTAGATTTTCACGCATGTGAAGTCGTTCTATACGAAACACATTTGGAAAAGGTTCCAAAATACGAAGTAAAGGAAACTTTCCTCCTAAGCAAGTAAACAAGGTAGGTTAAAGGAATGGGACAACTAATAAAACTACAGGATTATGTTTCTCGATATGAGCAGGATATTTTTTCATACCCAACACGCTTTGTTCGCTTAAAAAAACAGCAATGGGAAAAAACTCAACAATCCTGGGAGCAAGCAACCAGTTCGGAGGCAACTCTTGAGGAGCCAAGCTTGCCTGATTGGTATGAAGAAGAAAAAGAACCATTTTTCAATAAGATTAAGGGGTTTTTAAGAAGAGGGAAGCAGGAAAATGATCCGGTAGAGGAGGAATTGCCCGACGAACATGAACCTTCCTCTCTTTCATTTTCACCCTCTATTACTTATTATCCAAACTCCCTTGAAGAGTTGAAGCACCATTTTTTAGATCAACTTTTTAGTTTTCAAATGAAATGGGCGAGCACCACCTTAACCGAAAAGTCATTTGTAAACAATAGCTTTTATTTTGACAACCGACTTAAATATTTTCTACAACGGTTTCCCGACACGTATCTCGTGCTGTACAATCCGATTTTTCTTCTCAAAAAAGCACCGGTGGAGGTAGAGCCAATTCTTATCACTCCAACAGATGTTTGGTGCATATCTTTTTTGGAAAAGGAAGATATGGCTGTCTTTGTTGGTTCGAATGAGCGCTTCTGGCTTAAGCGTAACCAACAGCAGGAAGAAAAAGTCTTGAACCCATTGTTAGCCTTAAATCGAACGGAAAAGATTGTAAAGAGAATTCTTAAGATGTATGAGATCGATCTGCCGATTCGAAAGATTGTACTAACTCGAAATGGATATTTAGATTACCCATCAGCTCCGTATGATACGACATTTATTGAACGAAGAAACTATGACAAATGGTTTCAACAAATGAGAGGCAATCGCTCTCCTTTAAAGCTAGTCCAGCTTAAAGCAGCCCAAGCTCTGCTTCAGTATTGTCAAACCACAAGTATAAGGAGGCTTGAGTGGGAGAGTGAGATCGAACAAGAGTGAGGAAGAAGGGATGAAACAACTTTATTTTATTATTAACCCTCAAGCGAAGAGTGGGTCCTCTATGAAGATTTGGGATGAAATTAGGAAGGAGCTTGAACTCCGGAGTATTCAATTCAAATCCTTGTTTACAGAGCATCGGGGACATGCAACCATGTTAGCTCAATCGATAGGTCGCAAACAAGGTGGAGAGGAAGCAATCATAATCGTTGTTGGTGGGGATGGTACTTTCCATGAGGTATTAAATGGGGTAGCAGGTAACAGCCATGTCCGCTTAGGCTTTGTCCCTGCGGGTTCCGGAAATGATTTCCGAAGAGGCTTCAGGATTCCCAAAAATCCTATCTCAGCTTTTCGTTATGCCATAGAACGGATCATGGAACCCCCTGCACTCGTAGATACAGGAAAAATGGTCGATTGCCATGAAAAAGAGACCCACTTTGTCAATAGTATAGGTGCTGGCTTTGATGCACTTATTTCGAAAGAGGCCAATGAGTCCCGACTTAAGAAGCGATTAAATAAGATTTCCCTTGGGAATTTGGTTTACGCCTATCTTGTCTTGAAGAGAGTTTCTTCATTTAGGCGAACGAAAGTAACGGTGGTAGTGGATGGAGTACCCCACCATTTTGAGGATACTTTGTTTGTGTGCGTTTCGAACCAGCCCTATTATGGTGGCGGGATGAGAATTTCACCTAAAGCCTCTGTGATCGATGGGATGTTAAATATTACCGTCGTTCATCAGCTGTCAGGAATAAAATTTTTATTCTTCTTCATCACTGTTTTTTGGGGAGGACATTTGAGGTTCAAAGAGGTGAAAAATCTGATTGGAACAGAGATTTCCATTGAAACGGAAGAGCCATTTCCTGTGCATGCTGACGGAGAATATGTTGGAGAAACCCCGATTACTATTCATACAAACTCCAAAGCTCTGCCTCTATTAATTAAGGAAATAGAATCATAGGGTACTTGACGAGAATTGGTATAAAGAGATAAAATTTATAAAGATTGTCCATTTTTAAGGAAATGGTCTTATCTCAGTTTACTGTTTTAATGAGGTTTCTTCGTTTAGAAGCTTACACTGGATAGCTATTGTTGAATTTCTGCTTCAGTAGCTGTCTTTTTTATTCTTGGCTATTTTCATCATAATGGTTTTTTTTTAAAACCATTATAGATAAAAATGGACCCTATTCTTACTCGATGTTGCAGTAATTGAAGGTGAACAATTTTGGAACACTTATTTGGACATGAATGGGAAATTGTCCCTGCTGGAGGGGCAACCGGAGAAGCATTTTTTGCACAACATGAAGAACAAAGGTTATTCTTAAAGCGAAATTCCTCTCCATTTCTTGCCGTTTTATCAGCAGAAGGAATTGTTCCAAAACTTATTTGGACAAAAAGACTAGAAAGTGGAGATGTAATCACTGCACAGCAATGGCTCGAAGGAAGAGAGCTCAAACCACCCGAAATGAATCATGAGCGGGTAGCTAAGCTTCTTCAGAAAATTCATTGTTCAAAGCCGCTACTCGGGATGTTAAGAAGAATGGGGAAAACCCCGGTCCATCCAGATAGCCTTCTCCGTTCCTTATTAGAGATGTTGGATTATGAGCTTTTAGCCAATCCAAAGATTAATCAGGCTTTGGATTTCTTACAGAGAGAGCTTTCGAACATCCCTACTGACGCCCACGTGGTTTGCCATTGCGACGTCAATCATAACAACTGGCTTTTAACAGAAAAGGATGAATTGTTTTTGATCGACTGGGACGGTGCTATGATAGGTGACCCAGCCATTGATTTAGGTATGATGCTTTATTGGTATATCCCTGAAGAAAACTGGGAGGATTGGATTCATCTTTATGGTGTAGAGCTCGATAACCATTTGCGCTTGAGAATGAAATGGTATTTTGTTGCTCAAACCTTATATTCTGTCCAATGGCATAAGAACAGAGATAGATTTGATGAAATGAACAAAACCCTCGATCATTTAGGGAAAATTTAAGAAAACTGATCCATATCACTGACCCACTGGGATAATTTCTCTTGATGGGTTTCAATATGATTGTCTAAATTACTTGAATTAATCCCATTTTGGCTATAAAGGTATATTTGCTCTAATACTTCATTATTCATACTTGAATCAGCCATCAGCGACTTCACTAATCGTTGTAATTGCTGAAGCTCTGAAACGGATCCACAACAGTCTTCTTGATGATTGGTTAATATATCCTTTAAGATTTCAACCTGATGCTGTTGATTCAATGGCATCATCTACACCCTTTCGCTTCTGTAATAAGGAATTCACATCTAGCATGTGAGTTCCTTTTCTTGTTTATGCATTCTCATACGGATAATGCTTGCTTGTAGTCCTTTGAAATGTTATCGTTTTGTAGGAATAAAGATTACAGAGGTGTCCAGATGCGTGTAAGAAATAAGCCATGGGCAAGGGAAATGCTGGATTCGCATCCAGAATACGTTATCCCTTCTCCAGAAGAAAATAAAGGAAAATGGAATTCCGTTTTTGAAAAAGATCAGCCTCTTCATATCGAGGTAGGAACTGGAAAAGGCCGGTTCATTACAGAAATGGCAAAGGCCAATCCACATATCAATTATATTGGAATTGAGTTATTTGATAGTGTCATTGTTTCAGCCTTAGAACGTTTAACAGAAGCGAAATTGCCTAATCTCAAGCTGTTAAACGTGAATGCGGAAAAGCTGACTGATATTTTTGCCAAGGGTGAGGTGAACCGCGTTTATTTGAATTTTTCAGATCCTTGGCCAAAGACTCGTCATGCCAAACGCCGGTTAACCTACAAGACCTTCTTAAAGCTATATGAGGATATTCTAGTTGAGAAGGGAGAACTCCATTTCAAAACCGATAATCAAGGCTTGTTTGAGTTCTCCTTACTTAGCTTTTCCGAATATGGTCTTTTGTTAAAATATATTAGCCTTGATTTGCATAACAGTGATTTTGAGGGAAATATCATGACGGAATATGAAGAAAAGTTCTCGCAACAAGGAAGCCGAATTTATCGTTGTGAGGTTCAATATCCCTGATTAAAAGCTTATCCAAATGGATAGGCTTTTCATTTACGGAAAATTTCATCCAAAAATGATAAAATCAAACAAAGGGAGGGACTCTCATGGAGACATTACAAATTGGTGGGTATACTCTTACATGGCTAAGGGGTGGCGTGACCCATTTAGACGGGGGTGCGATGTTTGGCGTCGTACCTAAGCCATTATGGTCGAGGAAATATCCACATAATGACAACAATCAAATTGAATTAAGAACAGATCCTATTTTAATCCAAGGTGGAGACAAAACTTTCTTGATCGAATCGGGAATTGGGGTTGGAAAGCTTACTGAAAAGCAAAAAAGAAACTTTGGTGTATTGGAAGAATCAGATATTGAGCAATCCTTACATGAGCTAGGGCTCACTACAAGAGATGTCGACTATGTTATCATGACGCATATGCATTATGACCATGCAAATGGCTTAACAAAGGAGGAGAATGGTCAATATGTATCCGTCTTTCCTAACAGCAAAATTATTACATCCAAAATCGAATGGGATGAAATGAGAGAGCCAAATATACGCTCTAGAAATACATACTGGAAGGAAAATTGGGAGCCGATTCAACATCAGGTCGAAACATTTGAAAAGGAATGGTCGCTCGGACCAATCAAAATGGTTCATACAGGCGGTCACAGTGCTGGTCATTCTGTTGTCATCCTTGAGGACGGGGGAGAAATGGCTCTACATATGGCAGATATTATGCCAACGCATGCTCATCAAAATGTCCTTTGGGTCATGGCTTATGACGATTATCCAATGGATTCGATTGCAGCCAAGCAAAAATGGTTGAAATTTGGTTTAGAGAATCAGGCTTGGTTCACCTTCTACCATGATGCTATGTATCGGGCAGTCAAATGGGATGAGGCCAATAACATCGATCAGTCGGTTAAAAGAGAGAGATAGAAAAAATCCCCAAGTTGGGGATTTTTTCATTGTATTCTTGCGGTATGAATCACACTGCCATTCATGGCATCCGCCACAAATTCATATTGCTCAATTTTCTCATCAATGGCTCTTGAAATGCCACCCTTATACACTGTGTAGGTGAAATGATCCTTTTCGTATGGTTCCGTATTCATATGGATCCACGAGCCGCTAATCGGTCCAGCCTGCTTAAATAACTCCTTTGCATTTGACAATGCTTTTTCCGGTGAAACCATCGTTTTGGAATCGAGAATTTCCTTCGTCACAAATCCACTTACGATTCCAACACTAAGCCCTAGAAAAAAAGATTTCCAGTTCAATGAAAAGCCTCCAATCCGGTCAGAATGAATTTCTTACTTCCCTTATATTAACACAGTTGAAATCTGAAAGTGGTAAGAGTAAAGAAACTTCTGTAAAATAAAGCATATACATAAGTTTACTTGAAGGAGACATAAAGGATGAACGAGAAAACAAGACAGCTATTCAAAACTTTAACTGAGCTACCTGGTGCACCAGGGAACGAGCATTTGGTGAGAAATTTCATGCGTGAAGAGCTTTCTAAATATGCAGATGAGGTAGTGCAGGACAAGCTTGGCAGCATCTTTGGTGTGAGAAAAGGGGATGGCCCTATCGTCATGGCTGCTGGCCATATGGATGAAGTCGGCTTTATGGTAACCGCCATTACGGATAATGGAATGCTTAGATTCCAAACCCTTGGTGGCTGGTGGAATCAGGTTCTTTTAGCACAGCGTGTACAAATTATTACAGAGAACGGCCCAATTGTTGGGGTAATTGGTTCCATTCCTCCTCATTTATTAGACGAGGAAAAAAGAAAGAAGCCGATGGAAGTCGAGAACATGCTTATCGATATCGGTGCGGATGACCGTGAGGATGCGATCAAAATTGGCATTAAGCCTGGTCAGCAAATTGTACCGATTTGTCCGTTTACACCAATGGCAAACGAGAAGAAAATTCTCGCAAAGGCTTGGGATAATCGCTATGGCTGCGGTCTTTCAATTGAACTATTGGAAGCGTTAAAGGATGAGAAGCTTCCAAATACCCTTTACTCTGGTGCAACCGTTCAAGAAGAGGTTGGACTACGAGGTGCACAAACAGCAGCGACAATGATTAAACCAGATATTTTCTTTGCGATGGATGCAAGTCCAGCCAATGACATGACCGGAGACAAAAAGGAATTTGGCCATTTAGGGAAGGGAACCCTTTTAAGAATTCTCGATCGCTCAATGGTTACACATCGTGGCATGAGAGAATTTGTCTTGGATACAGCTGAAACCCATCACATTCCTTACCAATATTTTGTTTCACCAGGTGGAACCGATGCGGGGCGAGTTCATTTAACAAATGAAGGGGTTCCAAGTGCGGTGATCGGCATTTGTTCTCGCTACATTCATACCCATGCATCAATCGTGCATGTCGATGATTACGCAGCGGCGAAGGAATTATTAATCAAGCTCGTAAAGGCTTGTGACAAAACAACAGTTGAAACGATTCGTCAAAACTCATAAATTCATTTTCTACCGGATGAAAGAAGGTATATTCACCATGAAAATCGTAATAGGGACAAAGAATCCGGCAAAAATTAAAGCAGTTCAATCTGTTTTTGTCGACGATCAACCGGAATATATGACTATAAATGTTGCTTCAGGCGTGAGTGGACAGCCTTTTTCAGATGAAGAAACGATGACGGGCGCACTGAACCGGGCACTTGCCGCATTAGAGCAAGGGGAAGGGGATATCGGAATCGGTCTAGAAGGTGGCGTTCATCAGCATGAACATGGCCTCTTTCTTTGTAACTGGGGAGCATTAGCTGTTAAAGGGGAGCAACCGCTCCTAGCAGGTGGGGCAAGAATTCCATTACCAACGGAAATTGCGGAAAGGCTTAAAGCTGGTGAGGAATTAGGACCTGTGATGGATGACTATGCTAAAAAGGAAAATGTACGTAAACAGGAAGGAGCGATCGGGATTTTCTCCAATGGGGAGGTCGATCGTGCTGAAATGTTTACCCATGTCATGAAGCTTTTAAAAGGTCAGTATGAATACAAATATAAGAAATAGCTTTCATAAAGGAAGGACCTGACTTAATATCCAGTCAGGTCCTTCCTTTATTATTTATTCATCTATGCACAAGATAAAATGCAACCTACAGCATAGCTTGCTAGACATACTATACAGCCTGCACAGGTAATTCTTGTAGGATCCCAAAGACAAGCTCCACATGCTCCTTCGCATGCTATTCTAACTGGCCCTGGGAGTTTATTCCATGTATTTTTGAGACACTTACCAACACAGTCCCAGTATCCCAATGGATTTCCAGACTTAAAAGCATAGTCATCTGCCATTTTCACATAATAATCATCGTCATAACTAGCAGTTACGATCATTTCGCCCGATTCTAAATCGATCTCCATTGTAAATAAATGTGCTCCATTAGGTAAAGAATATGCAATTGAAAAATGCTCTACTTCATTTTCATTTTCTCTCATAAAGTCTGCTATCATCCCAGCACCAAATGTATCTTCAGTACTGTTATATGCAATATTCAAAATAGATTTCTCTAAATTACTATCTTCAGAGAGTTTATAAGGAACGGTGATTGATTGCTTTCCATTCTCATAGTTAACTAAAATTGATTCTTCCCAAAGAAGATCAAGGTAACTATCTTTATTACTATCTGGATGTTCTTCCATAAAATAATCTGTACGAACATGCTCTTTTGCTCGCTCTATCAATGAATTGTCTACTTGGTTGATACCTAATATTTTCTCTTGATTACCTGGTAAATCCCCGCCACAACCGCAATCTTGTGTCGAATCGATTTTTGTAGAATTTGCATTTGTTGCAAAAACTATACTGTTTCCTGCCTGACTTAGAAGGAGTAAGAATGAAAACGCTAGTAATACGGCTTTTTTCAAGTTCATTTAATTCCCTCCTAATAGTTTTTACTACAATTGTAATATTATCATAATTCGGAATTTTTGTAAAAAATTTTTGGAAAATTTCGTAATTATATGTATAATATGGTATAAAAGGAGGTGAAAAAATGAAGATTATTAAAAAGTATAGGCTGATTTTTATCTTTCTCTTGATCATATTAGCTTACATTCTAAAAGTATCTTCACTTCTACATTTTTCTATAATGATAGGTGCAGTTTTTTTCTGGCTCTATGTTTCAAAACATTTTTTTAAAGAAAATAATTTTAAAGAATTCTCTTTTAAACAGAAAGTATTATTCTATTCTATTATGATCTGCCTTTCTATAGCTGTAATAACTAGTGTACTATTGGTAGTTTAGATGTAAGTACTACTAGAGTTACCCTAAATAAGTAACGGAATAGGGTGTAGTTTATTCAATTTATATCGACTGCCATTTGTTGTATTGATAATGGAGCGAATAAGAATATATCAGAGCTAAAGAGTTGTGCGATAGTTAGAGAAATATATACAGAATCTAATGATGTGTTGATTAAAAACGATTAACGCATTTTTTTGTTAATCTAGCTAATTTTGCAATTATACTCATGAGCAAATCCTTCTCCGTTCATGTACTAATAGGCCCTATTAGGTACTACTTACGGGTAAAACCTTCTTTGTTTATGCCCCAATAGCTTCCATTGGATACAACTCATGAGTAAACCCTTCTTTGTTCGTGTACCAATAGACCTTATTAGGTGCTACTCACGAGCAAAACCTTCTTTGCATGTGCACCAATAGCCCCTATTGGATACTACTCATGAGCAAATCCTTCTCTGTTCATGCACTAATGACTCCAATTAGGTATTACTCCTGCGCACACTTTTCTCTATTCACGTATTAATAGCCTTTATTTAAAAAATGGAAATTTCCTCCCCCGTTCCATGGACAATACCTATATTAAAACCATCTTGGACTTGAACGATGGCAAGAAAAAACCGCCTGTTTTAAGTAACAGTCGGTTTGGTGTGCATTTTATTTTTCTCAGCATAATTCGCAAAGTTGCTTATTTCTCGGAAAAAATGTAAGAGAGCACCTCGATTACTTGCTCAACGGATTCAACCGTCACATTGGCTTTTCTAGAAAGCTCTTTTAATGGATGATGCAATTCCTTAGGTCTTACCAAGATGAGTGGTTTTCCGAGGGAAACAGCAGCACTTGCATCCATAGCAGTATTCCATTGCTTATACTCTTTTCCAAATAATGCAATCACTAGATCGGACTTATTCATAAGTACCTGAGTCCGTAAATTGTTGATGCTTGAGGCAGCATCGTCACGAAGGATTGGATTTGGTTGAGTGCCCAGTATCTCTTCTCCAATTCGATCAGATAAGTCATGGTTTTCCATCGGCCCCACAAATTCGATTGGCAGCGCACGGGCTTTTACTAAATCCTTAATTTCCTCACGCCAGCTACTATGTATTTCCCCTGCTAAATATACTGTCAGCTTCATCATTCATCCTCCTCAAAACGATTGTATCTCTATCTTAACATGTTTACTGAAATTTCTATACTTTAGGCACCCTTTAATGGAATAAGGATTTTCTATCAATTGAACGGCAAAAAATTAAGAGATTTCCTCAATCCAATAACATGTTCAAAATCAGTTCATCCAATGAGAAGGGCGTTGTATATGTGATGGTAATTTTGTCCTCATATCACCCTTAGCCGAATTAATTTGCATTTGAGTTAAAAACAAACTGGTGGATAAGTTCGCTCCTCTTAAATCAGCATCACGCAAATCTGCACCAATAAGATCAGCACCTCTTAAATCTGCATTCCTCATATCTGCAGCAATCAAATAGGCTCCCCTCAAATTGACCGCCCTTAAATCTTTCCCCATTAATTTTTTACCAAACCAATTAGCTCTTTCATGATCGTAATCCTTGGCATTTTTAGTACCAGGTAGTTTGGCAATTAAGCTTTCGCGAATAGCCTTGCTCGTTTCCGAAAGCAATTTATTTAATGGAAATCTGTACAGCACTAGATCAAGAGTTAATAATTGTTCAGCATCCAAGCTTTGTAAGTTCTGCAATTCTTTTAACTGTACACTCAATTTTTCAGACAAAGCATGAGGGATGTCATAGGATAAGGCTTCTGCTGTGTAGGCAATCATTTCGTGTATTTGTTCGATGATCGGAAACACTTGAAACATTTTGTCACCAATCTCAGGATGTTCTCGCCAACTTTGACCTTTAAAAGTAACTTGAGAAACGATTTGTCCAGCACCTAGACAGTCAAATACTGTACAACCCTTAAAGCCTCTCTCTCGTAAGTCACTGTGAATTTGACACCCATAATCAGATTGTAAATTTTTACAAGGTGTGCCTGCTGCCTTGTTAATTGGAAAATCACTCGATGCGACAATATTAAGCGCTGTGCAGCAAAGTCCAAAGCATTTCGTACAATCAGCCGTTAAGCTTTTTCTAATAGATTTGGCTGTTTCTTTATTCATGTTCAGGTCCTCTTTAAATTTTCAAATTTTAAGTTGAAGAAAAGCTCAGTTTTTATTGTACATGATTTTTCAATATGTTGTGTCAATCAAAGAGCGATAAGGGCATTTTTTATTTGGACAATGTTGCCATCGAGATAGAGTAAAAGGTATGATAAAAAAGGAGGAGGAAGAAAGTATGAGACGTTTCCATAGAATAGCTATGCTTTTGGTACTGGCTCTTTTCCTCATGGGTGGGTGTTCAAGTTCCTTTGAGGAGGAAAAAGATGCGGCACGGGTTGAGGTAGAAAAAGTTTTTCAAGAAGCTCCAAAAGAAGCAAATAAAGAGAATGAAGATATCCGCTATTACCTGCCATTTGGTTATGAAATCGAAAAAGAAACACCGAATAATATCATTTTTAAGAATGGCACTAAGACTTACATACTATTTTATAATCTTCAAGAAGACGCAAAAAGTAAAGTTGTTTTAGATGCGACTTTGCAGCAGAAGGAATTTGATGTAAAGGAACAGTTCAAGCACGGGGATAAGCTTGGGTACTTGCTTGTCAAAAAGAATAGTAATCAATTAAATGAAGTAATCACAGGAATTGGCGGTGTGAAGCTCACGAGCGAAGTAAAAACGAATAACTTAAAATCTGAAGCGGAAATAATGATGCAAATTGTAAATTCCGTCCAATTTAAATAATCATTCAGGGGAAAGAACTATGTGGATGCTCCACACAGATCTTTCTCCTTTTTTTGTTAATGTTCAGTGTTGATATTAGCCATATGTGCATGGCGTGAACGGGTTTTGCTCAGGACAGGAGCAACGTAGTGAACCCATGCACATATGGCGGTATCAAGATCAACACCAAATTTAACAGCGCCTATAGACAAAAAGTGTTCCTTTTTTATATGAAAGCATATAAAATTAATTTTATCACATGTGTAAAGACACTTGTATATAAAGAAGGGGGTAGGAGAATGAAGGCATTTTTACAAAGAAAAGGAGTAAGTCTTTCTCCGAAGGTTTATTTCATTGATGCATTAAGCTATATGGCATTAGGGCTTTTTTCATCCCTGATCATTGGCTTAATCATTAAAACGGTCGGAAATCAATTTGATCTTTCCTATCTAGTTGAGGTCGGAGACTCGGCTATGAAGCTGCATGGTGCCGCTATAGGCGTGGCGATCGCATACGGGTTAAATGCACCACCACTAGTCATCTTTGCGGCACTAGCCAGTGGGGCAGCAGGTGCCACTCTCGGTGGTCCAGCTGGGAGCTATGTAGCGGCAGTTATTTCAACCGAGATTGGAAAGATCGTAAGTAAGGAAACAAAGGTTGATATCATCGTCACGCCACTTGCCACAATCCTAACAGGATATTCGGTTGCTGCGTTAATAGGTCCTGGGCTTGACTATTTGATGAGAGGGCTGGGAAGTCTAATTATGTGGGGAACAGAGCAAAGGCCGATCATCATGGGGATCGTTGTCGCCGTTCTGATGGGGCTCGCTTTAACAGCACCCATTTCGAGCGCAGCCATCGCGATGATGCTTGATTTAAATGGGCTAGCAGCTGGAGCAGCGACCATTGGCTGTGCTGCCCAAATGGTTGGTTTTGCCGTTAGTAGCTACCGTGAGAATAAGATAGGGGGACTCTTTGCCATCGGGATTGGAACATCTATGCTTTTAGTGCCTAACATCATTCGAAACCCAAGAATTCTCATCCCTCCGACACTTGCAGGAGCGATTCTAGCTCCTATCGGGACAACCCTTTTAATTCTGCATAATAATGCGGCAGGAGCGGGCATGGGGACGAGCGGCTTTGTCGGTCCAATTATGACCTTTACAACAATGGGTTTTGGAGCTGATGTACTTTTCAAGGTGATTTTGTTGCATATTATTGGACCAGCGGTGATCAGCTTGATATTATCAGAATATATGAGAAAAAAAGGCTGGATAAGACATGGGGATATGCTTATCCAGACAGAAGGGACTAGAAAATGAAGAAGCTAGAGAGTATGGAGCAATTTGAACAGTTTAAGAATGAAGGAAAATATATCTTTATGTTTTCTGCGGATTGGTGTCCAGATTGTCGATTTATTGATCCTTTTTTGCCAGAAATCCAAGAGAAGTATCAGGAATATACTTTTATTTATGTAGACCGTGATGAGTTCATCGACCTATGTGGTCAAGTGGATGTCTTCGGAATTCCAAGCTTTATCGCTTATGAAAATGGGAAAGAGTTGGGCCGGTTTGTTAGTAAGGACCGGAAAACAAAGGAAGAAATTGAGAAGTTTATTGAAGGCTTGAAATAAGTCTGAATTCCTCCATCTTTGGATGGGGGATTTTCATTTACCCTTATCTGCAAGGAGGATGAAGAGATGAAGATGGATAGCATCAAAATGAAGAAAGAATTAGAAAATAGACTACAAAGCCCGAACAGGACTTTTATTTATAATAAAAAAAATGATCAGCTACGGATTGAAAATAAGGAAACGGGCAAAGGAATTACGATCTCACTGCCTGGAGTTATCGCAAAATGGGAGCTTCAAAAGGAAAAGGCCATTGATGCGGTTGTTTATTATGTTGAGAAGGGTCTTCAGGCCATGGTGGAGCAGCTGCAGCTGGAGGGACATGAAAAAAGGATTTTCCCAGTCATTCGTTCCACCTCCTTTCCAACCTCTCAAGACGAGGTCCAACTCTTACATGACCCCCATACAGCTGAAACAAGAATCTATTACGCACTTGATATGGATAAAACATATCGTCTTATTGATGAGAACCTGCTTGCGAAAGAGGGCTGGGATAGAAATCGGATTAAGGAAATTGCTCTTTTTAATGTTCGCTCCCTTTCAACAGAAACAAAACGGGATGAAGTCGCCGGGAATTTCTTTTACTTTTTGAACAAAAATGATGGATATGATGCCAGTCGGCTCTTAAATGACGCATTTTTAAGGGAGATGGAACAAAACATCACTGGCAAGATGGCCGTGGCTGTTCCACACCAGGATGTCCTCATTATCGCAGATATTCAAAATGATACGGGCTATGATATTCTTGCGCAAATGACGATGAGCTTTTTTACTGAGGGAAGAGTACCGATCACAGCCCTCTCTTTCCTCTATGAAAATGGGGAATTAGAACCAATCTTTATTCTCGGAAAAAATAAAAAGAAGTAGCATAAGGTTTCACCTGTTAAGGTGGCCTTTTTTTGTTAGATACCTAATTGTCGGTGGTATACCTGAACGAGCCTTTGCTCCTGGTCTTTGGAGCAACAGCGAAGAGAAGGTATGCCACCGACTATTCTTATACCAGTACAAACGCTCATGAATGTTAAATAAGTTATAGATTTTAAAATAGGTAAGATTTGACTCGAAATTTCTGTGATTATTGATAAAATAAGATAAGAAGTTTCCTAAACAAACTGTCCTTAGCATCTTAGAATATGAAAACAGCATTTTAGAAAGAGTGATTCCTTTTGAGTTGGTTCAAGAAACTATTCCAAATGTTTAACAATGAGGAAGAAGAATACATAGAGGAAAGCACCCCTCAAAAAAAGGAGGGGGCCCGTGATATAGACGCGCGAATTTATTATCAATACCCGAAGGGCCAATTTAGATTTCCTGTTATTCCTGATGAAGAAAAAGCTGAACAGAGATCTAAAAGGTTGGAGAAAAATAGTAGAGAGAATGTCAGTGCGCAAAGAATGACTTCAAGTAGGAGAACAGAAAAAAGGGTTAGACATGAGACGACAACAGATACAAGAACCAATCAAGCGGAGAGAAAAAAGCAGATCTCCAAGAAACCTTTCCGGCCTACCCAAATCCCTTCGCCGATTTATGGATATGATCGTCATCCGCCTAAATCGGAACCTATTGAATTTGAATTAGATCATTTCTCTAATGAATCCATAGATGACCAGGAAAGCGTGGAAGCAGTTGTGTATCAGCAACCTGCCCCTGAGGAATGGTCATCTGCTGCTTTGGAAAAAACAGAAGTACAGGAGCCAATAGCAGAACAGTTTGAGACTCTAGAAGAAACAGAAGTACAAGATCCAATAGCAGAGCAGCTGGAGAGTATAGAAGAAACTGAAGAGCAAGATTCAATAACAGTTCAACTTGGGAAAATGGAAGAAACTGTAACGGAAGACACAGAGACAAAGCTGCTCGAAAACGAACTTGTCCAACCGGAATATGAACCACCTGTCGCCGTGCAAGAAGAAGAGTATGACGTGGCCCCAACTGAAGAAGTTATCATAGAAGATAATATCAAAGAAGAAGGTATCAAAGAAGAAAATAGCAAGGAAGAAAATAGTCCTGCGTTAATTGATCCTCCTCTAAGTGCAGAGCCAAGGAGAAGGTCGCATATTCCCTTTAATGTCATTATGCTCAAAGAGGATAAGCGGAAACTATATGAAAAAATTCAGGCCGAACAGAAGCTCACAAATCCTAACCTTGAAAAGGCCCAAGCCATCGAGGAGCTTAAAAGCCCCATCTTGGAGGTAAGCCCAGCTGTTGAAGAGATAAATGAGGAAATCGTGGAGGAAGACCCTTATTACATCTTCCCATCTTTGGATCTCTTAAAGCCGCCTGTCCATCAAACCGTTGATACAGAGTGGCTTCAACTGCAAGAGGAGCAGCTGAACGACACGCTATTTAATTTCAATGTACGTGCAAGTGTTGTGAATGTCACACAGGGACCATCAGTGACTAGGTTTGAGGTGCGTCCTGAGCCTGGAGTCAAGGTGAATAAAATTACCAATCTTGCCGATGATATTAAGCTAAGCTTAGCCGCTAAGGACATTCGGATGGAGGCGCCGATTCCTGGTACCCATATGATCGGAATTGAGGTACCAAATGAAACGAGCCGCCCCGTTTTTATTAGCGAGATTTTGACAAGTGAGGAATTTTCAACCTCGACCTCTCCGTTAACAGCTGTCCTTGGTCTTGATATATCAGGGAAGCCGATTGTTACAGATTTGCGAAAAATGCCCCATGGCTTGATTGCGGGGGCTACAGGTTCTGGTAAAAGTGTTTGTATTAATTCAATCTTGATCAGCCTGCTATATAAGGCTAACCCTAATGAAGTAAAGCTCTTATTGATTGATCCGAAAATGGTCGAGCTTGCTCCTTATAATCAAATTCCTCATCTTGTAAGTCCGGTCATTACGGATGTGAAGGCAGCCACAGCTGCTTTAAAATGGGCGGTTGAGGAAATGGAGCGGCGCTATGAGTTGTTTGCCCATGCCGGTGTCAGAGACATTAAACGTTTTAATGAAATCGCTGATCAAGAGGGAAATTACTCAGTCAAGCTTCCATACATTGTGATTGTGATCGATGAGCTCGCCGATTTGATGATGATGTCTCCGGCAGATGTGGAAGAGGCCATTTGCCGAATTGCCCAAAAGGCACGTGCCTGTGGTATTCATCTCATCATTGCTACCCAGCGTCCCTCAGTCGATGTAATTACCGGATTAATTAAGGCAAATGTCCCAACAAGAATTGCTTTCTCTGTCTCTAGTCAAATAGACTCCCGCACAATTATTGATATTAGTGGAGCGGAAAGATTGCTTGGGCGCGGGGATATGTTATTCTTAGAAAATGGCTCCTCTAAGCCTGTTAGGCTCCAAGGAACATTTGTTTCAGATGAGGAAATCGAGAGTATCGTTCATCATGTTCGCAGGGAACAAAGTCCGCAATACTTGTTTGAGCAGGAAGAATTACTAAAAAGAACCACTGTCACGGAAGAAGAGGATGAACTTTTTTATGAGGCTTGTGAATTCGTCATAGAGCAAGGCGGAGCTTCGACTTCAAGTCTTCAGCGGAAATTTAAGATTGGCTATAATCGGGCAGCAAGACTGATTGATATGATGGAGGAACAGGGGTTTATTTCTGAAGCGAAGGGCAGTAAACCAAGGGATGTTCTGATTACTGAATCGGAGCTTGAAGCGATGCAAGAATGAGGATCATTCCATTTCATGCAGATTTGGCACATGGTATTAAATATTTGTTTTATAATAGGAATAGCAACTATTTTCCTAATTAGTTCTAGAATATATAAATAAATCGTATGATACAATTGGTTTGTGAAAATGACTTGTTGTTTACAATCTCGTTGGTTTCGATTTAGCGCCGTAGTTTTTATTGATAAATGGTGCTATAATATTTTAACATGCATACATACTTCATCTTTTTTTATAAGGCTTATAACCGTTTCCACGTAAATAACAAAAAAGCATAAAAGTCATATACTGTTTTACAGATGGCTCTTTTTATAGGGAGAGGGATCTCATTAATCAGACTCCTTTTTGGGTTTTTCCGAGATCCTTTTTCCTTATGCCAACATGGAGATAACAACAGTGTGAATGAAAGTAGCCTTACAGATAGAAGATGGTTGGAGGTTCTTATATGACGATTTACCATTTTGTGGGTATAAAAGGATCAGGAATGAGTGCATTAGCACAAATCCTTCATGATATGAATTATGAAGTTCAGGGCTCAGATTATGAAAAACAATTTTTTACACAGAGAGCACTAGAAGAAGCAGGAATCAAGATCCTTCCGTTTCAAAAAGAAAATATTAAACCAGGTATGACGATTATTGCGGGAAATGCCTATCCAGATACTCACGAGGAAATTGTCAGGGCAATGGAGTTAGGATTACCGATTGTGCGATATCACCGTTTCCTAGGGCAATTTATGCAGCAATTTACAAGCGTAGGAATTACTGGGGCACACGGAAAAACGTCTACAACAGGGCTTTTAGCACATGTTATGAAAGGAGCTAAGCCCACTTCATACTTAATTGGTGATGGAACAGGAAAAGGGGACAAAGAGGCTGAGTTCTTTGTGTTTGAAGCTTGTGAATACAGAAGGCATTTCCTTTCTTATTCACCAGATTACTGTATAATGACCAATATTGATTTTGACCATCCTGATTATTTTGCTAATATCGAGGATGTTTTTTCCGCTTTTCAGGAGATGGCGCTACAGGTTAAAAAAGGAATTTTTGCTTGCGGAGATGATGAATATCTTCAAAAAATACAAGCGAAGGTTCCCGTGGTTTTCTATGGATTTGGTGAAGAAAATGATTTCCAAGCAAGAAATATTGAAAAGACTACTGAAGGAACGACCTTTGATGTGTTTGTACGCAACACATTTTACGATACATTTTCGATCCCGACCTATGGCGATCATAATGTCTTAAATGCTTTGTCAGTCATAGCGATATGTCATTATGAGGAGCTTGATCCTGATATTGTGAAGGAGCAGCTGTTGAGCTTCCAAGGGGTCAAAAGACGTTTTACAGAGAAGAAGATTGGCTCACAAATCTTAATCGATGATTATGCCCATCACCCAACAGAAATTAGAGCGACCATTAATGCAGCAAGACAAAAATATCCGGATAGGAATATTATTGCCGTGTTTCAGCCTCATACTTTTACGAGAACACAAACCTTCTTAGAGGAATTTGCAGAAAGTCTGAACATGGCAGATCAAACCTATTTATGCGAAATTTTTGGTTCGGCAAGGGAAAAGCATGGTCAGCTTTCAATCGATGATCTAAAGAAAATTATTCCAAACTCGAAGATAATAAATGAGGATGAAACTGCTATTTTGCAGGAGCATGAAAATAGTGTCATTCTCTTTATGGGGGCTGGGGACATTCAGAAGTTTCAAAATGCCTATGAAGAGATTTTAAAATGAACAAAGAAAGGATGCCGCTATTGAAAGCTAGGCATCCTTTCTGTCTCTTACTTTAGATTCTCTGGATTCAGTGCTTCGAGCTCAGGGATCACGAAGCGGCCATCCTTTCGAACCAAGACGTCGTCAAAGTACATTTCTCCCCCGCCATATTCTGGTCTTTGGATGTTGACCATATCCCAGTGGATGTTAGAATGATTGCCGTTATAGGCGTCATCATAGCATTGTCCAGGAGTAAAGTGGAAGCTACCATCGATTTTTTCATCAAAGAGAATATCCTGCATCGGATGTAAAATATAAGGATTGACTCCGATCGCAAACTCTCCTACATATCGTGCCCCTTCATCCGTATCGAATATTTTATTGATTCTTTCTGTATCATTTGATTCTGCCTCGACAATTTTCCCATCCTTAAAGGTGAGCTTGACATGTTCAAAGGTAAAGCCTTGGTACGGAGATGGAGTATTATAGGTGATGACCCCATTCACTGAATCCCTCACAGGCGCTGTGTATACCTCTCCGTCTGGAATATTCATCTGACCCGAGCATTTAATTGCTGGGATGTCCTTGATGGAGAAGGATAGGTCTGTACCAGGTCCTGTCAAGCGGACTTTATCTGTTTTATTCATTAGGTCGACAAGCGCATCCATAGCTTTATCCATTTTTCCATAATCTAGATTGCAAACATCAAAATAAAAATCCTCAAATCCTTCCGTGCTCATTTTGGCAAGCTGGGCCATAGAGGAGGTTGGGTAGCGAAGAACGACCCATCTTGTTTTAGGAACACGGATTTCCCTATGTACCTTTTTGCCAATGGTAGTGCCGTGAATCTTCATTTTTTCATCTGGTACATCGGCGTGCTCATTGATATTATCTCCTGAGCGCAATCCGATGTACGCATCCATCTTGCTCATGACATTTGCTTCAAAATCGGCCATCAAGCTGAATTGTTCTTCCTTGGCACCAAGCAAAAGCTCCCGATCAACAATATGATCCTTGAGTAGTACAAAGGGGAAGCCACCAGCATTATAAGCCTCTTCAACTAGGGCTGTGACAAGCTCACGCTGGAGGCCAAAGTTTTCAATTAAGACCTTTTCCCCCTTTTGAAGCTTGACAGAGTAGTTAATTAAGTTCTTTGCTAACGTTTCAATACGTGGATCTCTCAAGTCATTTCCCTCCAAATAGATATGTATTAATTTACTCCATCTCTATTTTAACTGTTATTCTTTTGTTTAACCAAATCGTAAAATGAAACTAGCCGCTTTTTGTGTTAAGATTTGTTTATACAGGAAGAACCTTGAATCAAGTATTTAGTCAAATTAGGAAGGTTCGTGGAGGTGCAGATTATTGGAAATCATTCTTTATTTAAGTGCAGCCCTTGCTGCTATCGCTTTTTTCATTTTGGTTATGTTCATTGGTAGGACGTTAAAATCCCTGCAGACTACATTGGATAGTGTTTCGAAAACATTGGGGGGATTGGAGCAGCAGCTTGATGGAGTGACACGAGAAACAACTGATTTATTACATAAGACCAATGCTTTAGCGGAAGATATTCAAAAGAAATCAGAAAGCCTCAATACTGTAGTAGATGCAGTTAAAGATGTAGGGACATCCATCAAGAAATTTAATGGTTCCATTCAGTCCATTACTACATCATTAGATCAGCAAATTGAGCAAAATAAGGAGAAGATGTCCCAGGTCATTCAATGGAGCAACATCCTACTCGAAGTAAAAAATAAATGGATGGCGAAAAGGCAGGCAAAGGAAATAAGCGATAAGCCAATCGAAAGAAAAAGGCAAAGAGGAAATCATTAAGCTTGAAGGAGGCTGTTTATAGATGAGAAATCATGAAGAACAAAAGGAGCATAATCTAAGTTCAAGGGACTTTTTGCTTGGGGCCATTATTGGAGGGGCCATTGGAGCAGCGGCTGCGTTTTTCTTAACGCCAAAGGCTGGCAAAGAATTGCGTCAAAATCTCTCTACCCAGGCTCAGAGCTTACGAGAGAAGACCGGTCAGTTCCGCGATGCTGCGGTGGGAAGAGGTAGTGAATGGGTAGATGCTGCAAAGGAGAAAACCTCTTCAATCGGACAAGCAGTGTCAAAGCAATCAACAGAGCTTTTTCAAAAGGTTAAAGCTCTAAAACCGCAGACTGGTGATCGCAATGAGAGCGATGAAGATGCTGCAATCATGCCTTCAACTAGCGGAGATTATGACATTCAAAGGAAGCTTGAAGAAACAAAAAGAGCTTTTGATGAAACAGAGCAGCAGCTTAATCAATAATTTAGACGAGGATGCATTTTCTTTAGGAGGAAGACGATTATGATCAAAATTGAATCAACGGAAGAATTTCAACAAGCATTAAAGGAAGATGACCACTTCTTTTTATTGAAACATTCATTGACTTGTCCGATCAGTCAAGCGGCTTATGAAGAATATGAAGACCACGAAAAAAATCACGGGGGACACGAAGCATTACTACTTAGCGGTACAGGATGCCCGTCCATTATCCAATTACATTGCTGATACTTTCCAAATAAAGCATGAATCGCCACAAGCGATCCTGTTCAAAAATGAGGATGTGGCTTGGCATGCATCCCATTGGAAAATTACCACTAAATCGTTAGCGAACGCTTTGAAAGAAAACTCGAAATAAAAATGAACACCTCCAGTGGAATTTGCACTGGAGGTGTTTCCTTAATTTTGCTTATCAGGCCAGACAATTTGGAGATGGCAACCAGGCTCTATCGGTTCATAGAAGGTTACTTCTTGGTCATTTTTCAATAATTTAAAGTTCCCATTTGCCTGTGCAGGCATTTCGATCTCTACAAAACTAAATAAGTCTTGGAAAATAAAAGGCTCTAACCGTTTTTGTTCATAGGTTAAGGAGTCACCATCTCGGATCGTATGGTGCTCTTCTAGAAGCTGTCCATTCCTTCGAAACTCGGTAATTTTCTTTGTGATAACGATTTCTTCATGATTAAATCGCACAGGTATGGACTGATTGAGAATCATTTGCTTTACTTCTGCTAAATCTCTGATCGTCTGCGGTTGCTTTTTTTCGATAATGATTTGATCGAGATGTTCAAATCCACTTTGTGGCTTTACTTCGATTCCATTTCGAAAAACCTTCCCTGAAAATGTGGGGATGAAGGTTTCTTTGTTATTTAAAGTAATTCGAAAGGGCTTTAGAGCATGCAACAGCTCTTTGAGGTTTAGTGTAATAAGAGCATCCTCGATGGTTTCTGGAATGATACACTCAATTTTGTCACGATCCTCAATCAAGTGTTCTGGTGAAGCCGATTGGCCATTACAAATAAGTCTTGCAGAGATTTGATAATCTTGGCCATTGATAGAAATATTTTTACTCGGGATTTCATCAATTAAATCCTTAATCTGTATATCTGTCTTTTCTCCGTCCGCCCCTCTGATGACATCCAGCTTATCTCCATCTTGAATGACATCATCAAATGAGCATGGAATGCCATTTTTTAATAGCTTAGGCGGAGAGCCATGCTGTCCAGGAATGGTAATCAGTCCACCGTTTAAAGAAATAATCTTGGCCATACCAGGCTTCCCATAGAGCTTTGTCATTTTTATTCCTGCAGCCAGTAAACAATCCCCAACCGTTAGCTTCTTTACTTCAAATAAACGTACAGGCTGTTCGTTCACATGAACCGTAACATAATGTACAGGAGTTTTTTCAGCAGCAATGGCAATACCAATCGGCGTAACCAGCTCCGGTCCTTTTGTCAAATGGTCCTCTATGCTTAGGGAAGGAATGGCATCTATCCCACGAATGGCGACACGATTCAAGGGGAGGTCTAGTTTTTCAGCCACTTTCTTAGGCAATTCAGGCGTCATGCTTCCTCCACCAACCAGCATGACAGCTTTAGGAGATTTCTGTCCATTGAGCTGATAGATTTCATCACAGATGGCGGTTGCGAGCCGTTCAATCGCAGGAGAAATTTGAGATATCACTTCCTCCTTTGGAATCTCTGTTTCAAAGCCTAAAATATCTGTAACCGTTATGAAATCATGGGTATTGATCTCCCGTTTCGCTTTTTCAGCTAATGGAAAGTCCAAAAGATATTGGTCACTAATAGCTTCAGTAATTTCATCCCCGGCAATAGGCACCATGCCATAGGCGATAATGGTGCTAGAATCGGTGATGGCAATATCTGAGGTTCCGGCACCGATATCGACGAGCGCAACATTCAACCTTCGCATCGTAGGTGGAATAAGCACATTAATAGCTGCAATCGGTTCAAGCGTTAAAGCATCCATTTCGAGCTCTGACCGTTGAAGTGCGGAGATGAGGGATTCCACAACCACCTTTGGTAGGAAGGTGGCGATAATTTCTACGGATGCAACGTCACCTTGTTGATCAATTAAACTACCAATCTCTTCTCCATCAAGACGATAGTAAAGCACAGAATAACCGACGCAGTAATAATAATGACTATGTTCATCATTATGCTTTTCAGCTACACGGCTTTGAGCCAGTTGAACGGCACTTAATTCAAGATGAAGAATATCCTCCTTTTGGATGAGTGGTTTTCCTTTAATGTCAATGGTCACTTCGGCTCTCTCGGTTTTTAACGCCCTTCCTGCTGCCGCTACGCTTACTTTTTTTAATGGACCATGTTTTTGTTCAAGTGCATATTTTATTTCAGATATAATTTTCGATACTGATAGAACGTCGTGAATTTGTCCATCTAGCATGGCCCGTTCCGAGTGTTCAATGGCAAGCATGTCAGCAACATGATACTGTTGATTATTCTCCTCGAGGATAATTCCGACAACGGAACGTGTACCGATATCTAAAGCAAATAATTTCTTTTTATCTTGCAAAACGATACACCTTCTTCAAAGCATAATAATATAACACTTTATCGCTTAAAAGCGTTCAATTAATAAAGAATAAAACGTGACATCAAAGATAATTTCATATATAATAACTCTAATTATATAGAAATGTATCATATTTAGACAGGGCTAGGAAGAAGTTTCCCTACGATTCTGTGAATAATCCTAGAACAGGTTATAGGGACAATGACAAATGAATTCGAAAGGACGGGAAATTAATGAGCAACAAACTTGATGAATTGCGGAATCGTGTGGATGAAATAAATGTTCAGCTATTGAATTTAATTAATGAAAGAGCTCGACTTGTTCAAGAGATTGGACGTGTGAAGGAGACTCAAGGTGTTAATCGATATGATCCAGTTCGTGAGCGCAAGATGCTAGATTCAATTCTGGAGAAGAATGACGGTCCTTTTGAAAAATCTACGTTGCAACATCTCTTTAAGGAAATATTTAAGGCTGGTCTGGAATTACAAGAGGACGATCATCGTAAAGCATTGCTTGTTTCACGTAAGAAACATCCCGAGAATACAGTGGTTGAGATTAGGGGTGCGAAGATCGGTGCAGGTTCACAGCAATTAATCTTTGGTCCTTGTGCGGTTGAATCCTACGAACAAGTAGCAACCGTAGCGGAAGCAGTCAAAGCAAAGGGCCTAAAATTATTGCGCGGTGGAGCCTATAAGCCTAGAACCTCTCCTTATGATTTCCAAGGGTTAGGGGTGGAAGGACTCAAGATTTTAAAAAGAGTAGCCGACGAATATGATCTTGGCGTAATCAGTGAAATTGTAAGTCCTGCAGATATTGAGATGGCGGCAGAATATATTGATGTGATCCAAATTGGCGCACGCAATATGCAAAACTTTGAGCTCCTCAAAGCTGCTGGCGCAGTGAATAAGCCGATTCTTTTAAAGCGTGGATTAGCGGCAACGATCGAAGAGTTCATTAACGCTGCAGAATATATTATGGCTCAAGGAAATGGACAGATCATTCTCTGTGAGCGCGGAATTAGAACTTATGAACGTGCCACAAGAAACACATTGGACATATCTGCTGTACCAATCTTGAAACAGGAAACCCATTTGCCTGTCTTAGTTGACGTAACCCATTCAACTGGTAGGAGAGATCTTCTTCTTCCGACAGCCAAGGCTGCACTTGCTATCGGAGCTGATGGGGTCATGGCAGAGGTACACCCAGACCCAGCTGTTGCACTTTCAGATTCCGCACAGCAAATGGATTTGAAGCAATTTGATGAATTTATGGAGCAACTGATGGCTTCTTCCTTAGTTCGTTCATAATCATTATGATTAAACCTTCTGTCTTCGTACGGAAGGTTTTTCATTTTTTCGATTGTTGAAGATTGCGGGCGTTGATGGAGTGAAGTATCATTATAGAAGCATCATTATATACATATTTAACTAAAGTACCCATCCATAGGATAAAATAAGAATAACAGTTGTAAAAATAAGGAGCGATAAGAATGAATATTACCATATATGATGTAGCTCGAGAGGCAAATGTTTCAATGGCAACCGTTTCACGGGTTGTTAATGGCAATCCCAATGTGAAGCCAGCTACTAGAAAAAAGGTATTAGAAGTAATCAGTCGACTAGGTTATCGACCGAATGCGGTAGCACGTGGATTAGCAAGCAAGAAAACGACGACGGTTGGTGTGATTATTCCCGATATTTCGAGTCCTTTTTTTGCAGAGCTTGCAAGAGGAATCGAGGATATTGCTACGATGTATAAGTACAATATCATTTTGAGTAATTCTGATCAGAATAAGGATAAGGAACTACATCTTTTAAATACGATGCTCGGCAAACAGGTGGATGGGATTGTTTTTATGAGCGGAAATATAACGAAAGAGCATGTGGAAGAATTTGAAAAATCTCCGGTTCCCATTGTATTAGCTGGTTCGATTGAGGAAACGGGGCAGGTGCCATCCGTAAATATTGATTATGAGCAAGGGGCATATGATGCTGTAAGTTCTTTCGTTGAAAAAGGACATAAAAAAATTGCATTTGTTATCGGTCCTTTGCATGAGCCAATCAATGAAAAGAAAAATCTCAATGGATACAAACGGGCTCTTGAAGAAGCAGGAATTGAATACAACGAAGAGCTGATTGTGGAAGGCGATTATACATACGATTCTGGTATTGAGGCCTTTGAAAAACTACTGGAACTTGAAAATAAGCCAACTGCCATCTACGTAGGTTCAGATGAAATGGCACTTGGGGTTATCCATGGAGCAGAGGATAAGGGTTATCAAATTCCTGAGGATTTTGAAGTGATTTCTTCAGATAATACAAGGCTAGCTTTGATGGTTCGCCCTCAGCTGACATCCGTTGTTCAGCCACTGTATGATATCGGGGCGGTAGCAATGCGCTTATTAACCAAGCTAATGAATAAGGAAAAAGTTTCCGAGCATACTGTTATCCTTCCTCATCGAATTGAGCAAAGACGGTCAACAAAATAAAAAATTGGTCGATATAAAGAAAAAACGATGCTTTGTTCATCTTTCAGTGGGAGGAGCTATGAAAAAATCTGATCTTTTAACACCGATTGGCTTGGCTGTCGGTGTTATTATGCTTGTCTTTGGGATTATGTACAATGGGGGAGTAAGCGGCTTTATTTCCTTTATTGATCCAGCCTCTATGATTGTTGTATTTGGTGGGATCATATCGGGACTCCTAATTAGTTTCCCTGTAAAGGATATGAAACACTCATTTACCGTCATGAGGCAGGCTTTTTCACAAAAGGACTATAACCTCTCTGAGCTCATTCGAATTTTTGTACGATTGTCTGAAAGAGCGCGGAGAGAGGGATTATTGGCTTTAGAGATGGAAATTGAAACGGTAGAAGATCCCTTTATCAAAAAAGGCGTTCTTCTTGCGGTAGATGGCTTGGAGCCAGATGTGATTCACGATATTATGAGTGCGGAGATTTCAGCAATGGAGGAAAGACATCGTAAGGGCAGAAGCATCTTAGAAAGAGCAGGGGAATTTGCCCCGGCTTGGGGGATGATTGGGACATTAATTGGTCTTGTATTAATGTTGAGAAATTTAGATGATCCATCTTCCCTTGGTCCGAATATGGCAATTGCTCTTTTGACTACCCTTTATGGCTCGCTACTCGCAAACATGGTGTTTATTCCAATGGCGGCAAAGCTAGCGCTGAAGACAGAAAGAGAAGTCTTTTTTAGGCAGGTCATTATTGAAGGGGTGATTGGTGTTCAATCTGGCCAAAATCCTAAAATTCTAGAGGAAAAATTAAGTGCCTTTTTATCTACGAAGGAGAGAATGGAGGACTCTAGAGTGGTGCAGAGTGGGGAGGCCCTAGAAGATGAGGTTTAAACGAAGGCCAGATGAGCATCCGAAGGGGGCCCCTGCATGGATGGTTACGTTCTCTGATTTGGTCACGCTTATCCTAGTGTTCTTTATTCTATTATTTTCAATGTCTCAGATTGATATGATCAAATTTAAAGCGATAGCTGAATCATTTAGAGGCCGTGAAATACTAGATTTTAACCCCTCAATCGTCCCGCTCGAAAATCCTCCTGGTACTCAAGAGGATAATGGAAATGAGGCAGATGGTGAGGAGTCTGATCTGCAAAATTTATTATCCGAGATTAAGACATTCCTAGGGGAAAATGGATTGGAAGATGTGATTATAGCGAATCGTACCGAAAGAGGGGTTGTTCTTGTCTTAGATGAACAGGTATTGTTTGAGACAGGAGAGGCGGAAATTATCGGTGGAAGAAATGCTTTCCTTGATAAAGTAGGTGGTATGCTAAAAAATATGCCAAACTTAGTCAAGGTAGAAGGGCATACTGATAATCGTCCAATCACAACTTTTCGCTACCCATCAAACTGGGAATTATCAACAGCACGCTCGAGCAGTGTGATTAGATATTTTGTTGATCATTTTCAAGTAGAAAGTGCTCGATTTATTGCGGTCGGATATGGAGAAACAAGACCCATCGTCCCGAACGATAGTCCGGAAAATTGGGAGAAAAATCGTCGAGTTGAAATTGTTGTTTTAGATCCCAAATTTGCTGAGAAAGATATGATTGAGTAGAAGAACCTCTGTCACTAAGGACAGAGGTTCTTCTAATTAGTCTTCCATGGTTGATAGATCACCTGTTGGCAAATCAAGCTCCCATGCTTTTAAGACACGGCGCATGATCTTTCCACTTCTTGTCTTTGGAAGCTTGTCACGGAATTCAATTTCTCGAGGTGCTGCATGGGCAGCAAGACCTTTCTTAACAAATTGACGAATATCCTCTTTAAGCTCCTCGGTCACCTCATACCCATCACGTAGGGCAACAAATGCTTTAATTATTTCTCCACGTACCGGATCAGGCTTTCCGATAACACCGGCCTCTGCCACTGCTGGGTGCTCAACGAGCTTGCTCTCTACCTCAAAAGGACCAACACGCTCACCAGATGTCATGATCACATCGTCGACCCGTCCTTGGAACCAGAAATAACCATCCTCATCCATGTAGGCAGAATCTCCTGAAACATACCAGCCGTTAGGCATGAAATAGGAGTCATATTTTTCCTGATTGTTCCAAATCATCTTCATCATGGAAGGCCAGCCTTTTTTTATAGCGAGATTTCCCATGCGATTTGGAGGGAGAACATTTCCTTGGTTATCGACAATGGCTGCCTCTACCCCTGGAATTGGTTTCCCCATTGAACCTGGGCGAATGTCCATACAAGGATAGTTTGAAATAAGCTGGGCGCCTGTTTCGGTCATCCACCAGTTATCATGAATGCGTAGATTAAAGACCTTCATTCCCCATCTTACAACTTCAGGATTTAACGGTTCTCCAACACTCAAAACATGGCGGAGTTGGCTTAAATCGTACTCTTTAATAATTTCGTCTCCAGCCCCCATTAACATACGGAAGGCGGTTGGAGCACTATACCAGACGGTTATCCCATACTCCTCCAACATTTTGTACCAGGTGTTCGGATCAAACCTTCCACCGACGATTAGATTGGAGGTACCAGTTAACCAAGGACCAAAAATTCCATAGGACGTGCCGGTAACCCATCCAGGATCAGCCGTACACCAATATGTATCCTCTTCCTTTAAATCTAATATCCACTTAGCCGTTTGATAATGTTGAATCATTGCATTGTGGGCATGCAGAACCCCTTTAGGCTTACCAGTGGAGCCAGACGTATAGTGTAGAATTAATCCATCCGTTCGATCAACCCACTCGATGTCAAGCTTACTACTTGCTTCAGCGAACTTTTGATTGAAATCGATAAATGGATCATTTTCTTCAACATCATTACCGACCAGGAAAATATGCTTCAATGATGGAAGCTCATGATAAGGAACACGCTCAAGTAATTCAGGGGTAGTAACAAGAACCTTGGCTTCGCTATCCTCCAGTCGATCCCGTACTGCCCCTTCCATGAAAGCTTCAAATAATGGGCCTACGATAGCACCAAGCTTAATCGCTCCTAAGACAGAAAAATAAAGCTCAGGAGAACGAGGCATAAAGATAAAAACACGGTCTCCCTTTTTGACTTCTCCGTATGCCTTCAGAACATTACCAGCCTTATTAGATAAATCTTTCATCTCTTTAAATGTATACTTTTCATTACGATTAGCATCCCGATAGTACAGAGCAATTTTATTCTTTCGGTAGGAATTTGCATGCTTATCAATTGCTTCATAAGCCATGTTCACAAGCCCTGTTTCCGACCATGTGAATTCTTTTTCTACCTCATTCCAATCGAAGTTCTTGTAGGTAGCCTCATAGTTTTCTAAATTATAATTTCCTTGAGTGGCTGGTAGCGTTTCCAATTTCATGTGATAAAATTCCCCCTTCTTAAAAAGTTGTTTATATTATATTACAAATCATTACTATTCACAATTTTATAAATATTAGATCTGAAAATCAATGTTCAATCTCTTTATTTTTTTTCGATTAGTCAAATTGCAATAATTATTTGTCTATTTGGTTAAAATACTGAAAATTTTGTGAAATTGATTTATAATATTTATTTTCATGTATAATAATATTGATCATTTGCTAGAAACAAAATAGGTGGTGGATTCATGGAACACAAGAAAACGTATTACGCCAAAGAATTAAAGACACCGCATGGAGATTTAATCATAGAAGGGCCAGTAGCCCAAGAGATACTAGCTAAGTTAGAATTTCATGAGGATCTTGTAGCATTTCGTCCTCCTGCACAGCAGCATCAAGCATTGATTGGCATTGCTGGATTGCCTGAAGGTAGAATCATTATTGCCAGGTACAAGAATATGGTGGTTGGGTATGCGACCTATCTATATCCAGACCCTCTTGAACGCTGGTCAGAGGGCAATATCGAAAATTTGATAGAATTAGGGGCCATTGAAGTGATTCCTAAATTCAGAGGATGCGGAGTGGGGAAGCATTTGCTTATCGTATCGATGATGGATGATGCGATGGAGGATTATATCACAATCACGACTGAATATTATTGGCACTGGGATTTGAAAGGGACGGGCTTGAACGTTTGGGAGTATCGCAAAGTGATGGAAAAAATGATGAATGCCGGTGGGCTGGAATGGTATGCAACAGACGATCCGGAAATCAGCTCCCATCCTGCCAATTGCTTAATGGCAAGGATTGGAAAAAGAGTGGATAATGAATCAATACAAAAATTTGACCGACTTCGCTTTATGAATCGTTTTATGTATTAGGCTCTTTTCCAAACCCTGATGATATTAAACAATGTTAATGTACAGTGTTGATTTTAGCCTTATACGTGTGCGTGAACGGGTTTTATTCGGTACGAATAACGTAGAGAACGTACACGTATAAGGCGATATACTAATCAGCAACCCAATATAACAGTGCCGAACAAAAATAGGTAGTCTAGATTTTTTACTTACGCCGAGGAGGATTACTCATGATTATTGAGGAGATAATGAAATCCAATGTACACACATTAGCCAGGGAAAATACGATTGAAGATGCCATCAAACTTATGAAGGAAGAGCGAATCAAACATATTCCGATCGTTGATGATGAAAATCATTTAGTTGGAATTGTTACTGACCGTGATGTAAAGGAAGCTACTCCGTCTATTTTCCAATGTGATGTGCATAAGGAGGTTCTCGATCAGCCTTTGGAGTCTATTATGAAGACGAATCTCGTTACAGGTCATCCTCTTGATTTTGTTGAGGATGTAGCAGGGATATTCTATGAAAGTCAAATTGGTTGCTTGCCAATTATTAAGGAAAATAGATTAGTGGGGATTGTCACACAAACAGATTTGCTCCATACACTCGTTGAATTAACAGGTGCGCATCAGCCTGGATCGCAAATTGAAATTCGAGTTCGCAATAAACCAGGTGCGTTATTTCGGCTTTTTTCCGATATTCAAAACTGCAAGGTCAATATTTTAAGTGTACTGGTATACCCTGATAAAAAGGATGAGTTCTACAAAATTATTGCCTTAAGAATCCAAACGATGAATCCATTACGATTGATTGAGGAGCTAGAAAGGTCGGGCCATCAGGTACTTTGGCCACATCTTCCGGGGATGGACGCATGATGCGGGATTCAATATTTATTTTTTCTGAGGAACAACTAAAATACAAGTTTAATAAAGATCATCCTTTTAATCAGTTACGTTTAAAGCTTACGCTAGATTTGTTGCAAAAGATAAATGCGATATCCGATGAGGATATGATTCTACCAAGAATGGCAAGTGATGAAGAGTTGGAGCTGATTCATGATCCCAAATATGTAGCTGCTGTAAGAAAAGCTGGGAATGGAGAACTTTCGGCTGATACAGCGGAAAGCTATGGGCTTGGTACAGAAGATACACCGATTTTTCCAGGAATGCATGAGGCAAGCGCCCTTTTAGTGGGTGGCACCCTAACAGCCGTTGATTACGTGATGGAAGGCAAGGTTAAGCATGCATTGAATTTGGGCGGTGGCCTTCACCATGGCTTTAAAGGGAAGGCTTCAGGGTTTTGTATCTACAACGATAGTTCAGTTGCAATCAAGTATATGCAGGAGAAATACCAGGCACGGGTTCTATACATAGATACGGACGCCCATCATGGTGACGGAGTACAATGGGCCTTTTATGATGATCCTACCGTATGTACCTTCTCCATTCATGAGACAGGAAGATATCTTTTTCCTGGTACCGGGAATGTGAATGAAAGGGGTCAAGGAAAAGGATATGGCTATTCCTTCAATATTCCTGTTGATGCCTTTACCGAGGATGACTCCTGGCTTGATGCATACACAACGTCAGTTAAGGAAGTTGCAGAATTTTTCAAACCAGATGTGATATTGACTCAAAATGGGGCAGATGCTCACTATTTGGATCCCCTTACCCACCTATCGGCGACGATGAGAATTTATCGAGAAATCCCCAAGCTTGCTCATGAAATCGCCCATCAATATTGTGATGGAAGATGGATTGCAGTCGGTGGAGGAGGGTATGACATATGGAGAGTGGTGCCCAGAGCTTGGAGCTTGATTTGGCTGGAAATGACCGAAAATAGAAATGTGGCTGGTGATTTGCCAAAGGAATGGATTGACTTTTGGCAAAAGGAAGCTCCTGTCACCTTGCCTGCACAATGGGACGATCCCGACAACTTATATAAACCGATTCCTAGAAAGGCAGAGATTACTGAAAAAAATGCACAAACTGTACTCAATGCTCTTTATCCAATCAGAAAAAAATGAGAGGACTAGATTTTACTCTAGTCCTCTTCTCTTTCTCATCTTATCCATTGTTGTCGCCTGATCCATCCCCTGGCTCATCAATTCCATCGTCTGGTGGATTGGTTGGCGGTAGTTCTGGTTTTTCCTCACCTGGATTTTCAACTCCAGGATTGTCTACCTGTCCGATTCTTACCTCTCCAGAAGGTGCTGACTCATTTCCGGCGATATCGACCGCAGTCACATAATAGCTTCCATTTCCTCCTGTAAAGGATAGTGCAGACCCAACCTTAATAGAGGCAACCTTGCTGCCGTTTTTATAGACTCTGTAACCGATGATGTCTCCTTCAGGGTGTTTGGCCCAGGTAATGGTGGAACCCGAGACATGAGCGGAAACTGGGGCAGGAACCTTTCCATTATCCTGCATTTTATCATCAGGCAATAAAATTTTTGCCCACCGATCCTTTGCTGGGATGAGATGCTGTGGGTTAATCTTAATCCCAAATATTTGTTCAATATAATCAGGGTTTAGAATTAAGCCCGCCTCTGAGAACTCCGCTGGTGTGGAATCCAGCGCTAAATATTTCTTGTCTCCAATCTGGACATATCTGCCAAGTACGAGGCTGTCATCCACCTTCGTTGGAACAAATTTAGCATTAAAAAGGTCGGTTTCAACAAGTCCAGCCTGGGAACAAGCGTCAGATGGCAATAATCCTGAAATGGCACAGAAGGATCGTCTCACGATTCCACCTGGCATTTTTATGGTTTCGGTTGATTTTACTACATCCGGTGCGACGTCGTAGGCTGCGTTCATGAGCTGGGCCCATAAATAGATATTCCGATTTGAATAGGAAAGCCCTTTGTAAGTCACCTGCAATGGTTTAGGAGTGTCATAACCAATCCAAGTTCCAAAGGAGACATTTGGATTAATTCCGACAAACCAGGCATCTTTATACTCCTGTCCCGTTCCAGTTTTTCCAGCCCAGTCTGAGCTGAACTTCAGTCTGCTGTTCAATGAAGCAGCCGTACCCGACCGAATGACATCTCTTAGCATGTCATAGGTTAAATAAGCTGTTTGTGGGCTGAATACGTCAACTGGCTGAACCTCATGCTGATAGATCACATTGCCTTCCTTGTCGACGATTTTTTCAATCATATAAGCATCAATGAATTGACCGCCATTGGCAAATGTTCCGAAAGCATTGACATTTTCTTCAACGGTCACTCCATTTGTAAGACCACCCAGTACTGTAGAGCGGTTTGTGAAATCATCAGGTACTAAAGATGTGAAACCCATTTTGACTAAATAATCTGCGGGTCGTTTGTCTAGTATATCGACATATGCTTTAACCGCCGGCACATTATAGGATTTTGCTAATGCATAGCGAGCTGATACTAATCCACTATAACCGCCTCCATAGTTACTTGGCCATGGCTTGCTCGAACCTGGTTTCAAGGTAAGGGGTAAGTCAGGCAAGATCGTACCAGGAGCCAAGCTGCCGAGCTCAATGGCTGGTGCATACACTAAGAGCGGCTTCATCGTGGAACCATTTGATCGTTTGGCACTTGTCGCATGGTTCAGCTGTTGCTGGCTGAAATCTCTTCCTCCAACGAAACTAAGAATTTTCCCAGTCTTGTTTTCAATTAATATAGCTCCTACCTCAACAGGCTTATTAACTTTTACTTGCTCACCTGTTTCTGGATCCTTTTCTGTTACTTGAATATCACTTCCGTAATACTGGAATTCATCCTTTGCTTTTTGCATGGCATCATAGATATCTTTATGAATTGTTGAGTGGATTTCATATCCGTTTTGGCGCAAATCTCGATCTGCCAATGCCAAGTATTCATTCTTCAAATCCTCATCATTTTTCAAATCATCTTCGGTATATCCATCTTTTTCAGCCAATATCTTGGATAAAATATCGACTGCCCTTTTTTCAATTTCAAAGGTAAGCCATGGATATTTTTCCTGAGGACTTGTGCTTGGTGGAATGAAATCCTTTGTAATATCATAACGAACTGCATCATTATATTGTTGTTCGTTAATAGAGCCGTTGTCATACATCCTTTTCAATACGGTTTTCATTCTTATCATGCCGGGCTCTAGATTATTCTTGATTTCCCCTCTGTTCGTAAAAGGTGTATAGCCAAAAGGACTTTGTGGCAGACCAGCAATAAAAGCGGCCTGTGGCAGCGATAATTCCTTTGCAGGTACTCCAAATATGCCCTTAGCGGCAGCTTGCACCCCAGCGATATTGCGTCCGGAAGAGTTTCTTCCAAAGGTTGATACATTGAGATAAGCTTCTAAGATTTCCTTTTTGTCAAAGAAGCGCTCTAACCGGAGTGCTAATAGGATTTCCTTTGCTTTACGTTCAAAGGAAACTTCATTAGTGAGAATTTGGTTTTTGATTAATTGTTGGGTTAGGGTACTTCCCCCTGATTGCACAGAGGAATTAGTAACCTCCTGAAAGATGGCACGCAAAATGGCCTTAGGAACAACTCCGTCATGTTCGTAGAAGTATTCATCCTCTGTTGCCACGACAGCCTTTAACAGATAATCTGATACTTCATCAAGCTTTACTTCTTCTCTTTCCAAATCTGTACGAAGCTTGCCTAAATAGACATCATTGGCAAAGTATAGATTGGAAGTTTCCTCATAATTGTATATATCCTTTTTCATACTTTCATAGGAACGAATTGGCTCATCCTTGACCAGGGATGCGAAGTAGCCAGCTCCAACACCTCCAGCAAAGGCACCACCGAGGATGAGAAGGATAAGAAATATAAGGGTTAAATTCCAGAATACCTGATAGGTAATACTAGCTCCTCTTATCGTTCTTCTATTGGTCAAAAAATCTTGGCAAGACTTTAATACCTTCTTCAAGCTCATCTTTTCATTATTCATAGCATTCCTCCTAAAATCACATACATTATAGCATAAAGAAAGAAACAAGTAGGATAGAACCTTATATTTTTCTAACATTTCTCAATACTTTCCATAGGTAAATGTGTGCTGGAAGTTGGCAGTCTGAATCAAAATTATTTTGAGAAATTATTCATTACGGGACCCTAAATATTAGTTGAATCCATTATAATAGATCTATGTTCCTATATGAGAAGAAACTTAAGATTGCAAGGAAGGACAAAGATGATGGATTTAGAACAGAACGAAAATGAATTTGAAGCTTTTCTTCAGTCTCTAAAAAGAGCATTAAAAGAAGATGAAATTATCGGGCAAATTCGCAGCATTTATGCTGAATCAGAAGAGAAGAATAGTTTTGTAGAAAAAGAGTGGAAGCAAAGAATTCAAGAACTCGAAGCTCAAAATAAAGCTTTACAGAATCAAATCATTTTAGAGCGAAGCAAAACAAAGCAGGAACAGGAGAATTGCCTACAAATTCAGACGAAATTAAATGAAATTAGCAGTCAATATTTAATCTTGAAGGGGCAGGTTGATCATTGGCAGGAAAAATACACGGGGATTAAAGCTCTCTTTGGTGAACAACTTAAAATCTATAAACTCTATCAACAGTTGTCACCTGCTTTGAAATCCTCGTTAAGTGGCATTTTTCGTGGTCAAACGATTGAACAATTCCTAGTTTGTGGGGTCCAAAAGCAGAATATAGAGCTGCTGTGGGATGCGATTAAAATAAGAGTTGTCGAAGGAAATGATGACGAGCTTGAAGAGCTGCGAGCCATTTTCTTATATTTCTTCCACGCCTATAATTCAACCTTCGACCGACCGTTGTATGAGCTTCAAACGGTTTCCGAGAATGAAAAATATGATAGTGAGCTGCATATGAGAACTTCAAAGAGTCGTGTTGCAGGATACATAGATAGGGTGATTTTCGAGGGCTATGTGAACACAAACAGCAAAAAAATTGAAAGAAAGTCGATTGTCGCGCTTTAATTATGACAGCTATGTTAAGGGGAGAAGAATTCAACAATGTATACAAAGAAAGTCGATACACTACCAGTCAGTAAAGAAACCTATCAATTAATTGCTGAGAAATTAACTGAATCGGAAATTGCCAAAATATTAAGCAAGCTAAAGTTGGAATTTTCTACCGAGCTCGTTCATGAGGTGGAGGAATTATTAAAGAATGACTGGATTACTTTCCAAGGTAAGAAATGCCGGTATTTTAAAAAGGTAGTAGGGCTAGTGCCGGATATGGAGACGTTCAAATTCGGAGAGGGACTACATTGGAAATGTGATCTTAACGCAAGTTACATGAAGTTTGACGGTTTCGAGGGGCAACCTATTACGATTGAGGAATTCAAAAAACTGTATCCACAAGGAAAAGTGAACAGCATCTATGCAAACCGCAAGGACTTTTTCTACGTGAAGGTTTTAAAAAATGGCGTTTCAAATAGCATGAATGTCAATCACCATGCCACATATGTAAGCGATGAGGATCATTGTTTGTTTATTCCAATTTATCGCTTAAACGGTGTGAATAGTAGAAGGATTTTGGCTGCTGAAACTACGAGATTATGGATTGAGAATAATCTTATACCAGATGGACTTTCTTCAGAGGTCAAGAGGCAATATGAGCTTATGTGCCATCTTTTTAACAAGGAATATGTCATTTTCAGTGAGAAGCAAACCCTGATGATCAATATGGAGAATCTACCTGGGATCGTAAAGGATTTGAAAAAAGGAACATTAAAGCTAAGAACGAGCGATACAGAGATCAACTACAGTGAGATCTATGAAAGCATCTTCTCGAAGTCGACTCTTGATGTTCAAGCAAACCTAAAGGGAGATGTACTCGAAAACGTTAAAACCGATTTACTAGATTGCGATTTATATCGTGCCGATTTTGATTCCTATCCCGAAAAAATCTTGGTCGATCCAAACGCAGGACATTGGGAGCTTTGGGATGGCGAGTTTGATGAGAAGAGTTCCTATGTTTTGAAGGGTGATTTTGAACTTGTTGCAAGGAATCCGCTTGCTGATATTAGAGAAAATGGAGTAGTCGGGATTGACTTTGGAACGAAGAGCACTGTTGTCACTTACTTGGATAATAACAAGATTCTCCCCATGCGTGTTGGAACAGGAGATTTGAGTAAGAAAATCAACGATAAACACTATGAAAACCCCACGGTCATGGAATTTATCAATCTAAATCAATTTTTAGCGGACTATCAGGAAAAGGTAGGCAGACCCTATACCTCCTGGCAGGATATGGTCGTATCGCATACAGCAGCTTCTGACATGGTCAATGCGAACAGCACGGAATTTAATGCCTTTATACATGATTTGAAGCAGTGGGCTGGTGATGAAAAAAGAATCATCACCATTCTAGATAAGACTGGGGAAAATAGAGTATTGCAGCCTTTTCACCAGCTAGACGAAGATGATTTTAACCCTATCGAAATCTACGCCTATTATATCGGGCTTTACATAAACAATATGTGGAATGGCATTTACCTCGATTATATGTTGTCGTTCCCGGTGACCTATGATCTGGCGACCAGGGAGAAAATCGCTGGTTGTTTTGAAAAAGGCCTAAAGAAATCATTGCCTGTTACCGTTTTACAAAATGAGGAATGGATATCCAAATTTAGAATTAACACGGATATTAGTGAGCCTGCGGCCTATGCAGTTTGTGCTCTCCAGGAATATGGCTTTGATCCTGATGAGGATGAGAAGGTATTCTACGGAATCTTTGATTTTGGTGGCGGAACGACTGACTTCGATTTTGGCTTATGGAGAGGGGCGAATCGTAAAGAGAGGCGCTATGACTATGTGATTGAACATTTTGGAGCTGGCGGTGACAAATATTTAGGCGGGGAAAACCTATTAGAGCTCCTAGCGTTTGAAACATTTAAAGCCAATCAGGATCTGATGCGTGAGAACAAGATCATGTTTACTTTACCTGCTGAATGCAAGAGATTTCCTGGTAGTGAAGCGATCATCAGTGAAAGTCAGGAAGCAAGATTAAATACGAAGCAATTAATGGAGAAGCTACGTCCAATCTGGGAACGGAGCGAAGATTACGAAAGCATCTTTGAGCTAGCAAGTGTAAAAGTTAAGCTTTTTAACTCGTCAGGGGAATTCAAGGATTATGATTTAGTGATAAATCAAGAGGAAATCGAAGCAACGATCGAAAAGCGGATTGAAAAAGGGGTAAGGAACTTCTTTGCTGCATTAGCCCAATCCTTTACCTTTCATTCAACAGAAGGCGTTGACACGATTAACATCTTCCTCGCGGGGAATTCCTGTAAAGCAGAGATCGTCCAGGATATTTTTACAAGCTACATTGAAAGTGAAACGAGAAAAATTAATGCAGAATTACATAACGGAGATCAAAAGAAAGAAATATTTAAGATCTTTCCTCCTCTAGGGAGTGAAGAAGCCAATCAGATTCTTGAACAACGTGGATTAGAAACGGATAAAGATAATATCGAAAAGCCTAACGGCAAAACAGGTGTCGCTTTTGGCCTAATCAAATGTCGTAAAGGTAGCAAAATTAAAGTTATTGATAATGGCAAGGTGGCTAAGGGGGAAGAAAAAGAAATTACCTTCCAATATTTTATTGGCTATGAGAAAAAAGGGAATTTCGTTTTGCTAGATGAATTGAAGGCATCAAAGGCTGCTTACGGAAAGCCAGATTACCATGTTTGGTACAACTATATCGATGCTGGTGTGGAAGATTTTGAGCTGTACTATACGAAACTACCAGATTCAGTCAATGGGCATCTTGATATCGGAAGCGTAATGATGAAGCGTGAGCGAATCGAGGTGCTGGATGATGAGGCTTATGTCTTCATTAGGGCAGTTGGGCCAAAAACGCTTGAGTACGTCGTTGCAACGGAAGACGGGATTGAAGCAGGGAATTTTTTAAGCTCAATCAAGAAAATCGAGTTAGATTGACTTTTTAGGTGAGGTGAACATAGATGACAGCCGAGAAATTTGCACTTGATTTTCTTGTTGAGCCATCGAATCAGTATTTTGGGAACGAAAAAAGTATTCAATTTCAAAAGCCACAAACTCTCGAATTAATGGATATTTCCCTTTATCATATTGAGGAAATAACCTTTGAAGAGAAATCACCAAGAAAAGAAGCTCTTGAAAATGTCATCAGTTCTTTAAATATTGACGGTGTGAACTTAATCTATCTTATATTAGGTGACAAAAAAGGGGTTCATTTTTACTTCGGAGTCGCTCGAGATTTATATAAAAATGAGGAGCTAGATTTAGAGATTCGTGATATTGGGGAATTGGTGTTAAAGCCAAGTCTTAGAGGGAATTTCCGAGGAAGTGTCGTCTCTGAAGTAAAGCCTGCAGAAAAGAAAGCGATCCTTCATAAGATACAAGGCATGAGAAACAATGCCTTTTTAGAGGGAGTCCCTGGGATTAATAAGGAAGACGAGCATTTTCAAGGGGTAGACCGTCTTGTCGACGTGATGCTCGGAGATGAATTTGGGTTAATGATCATTGCGAAGCCGATGAACCGTGAGGAGATATTTGAAATAGAGGAAAGTCTCTATCATTTATATGCAGCGGTTACGCCTCTATCTAAGAGAAGTGTCCAGGACTCGATCAGTAAAGGATTAGGAACTACTGAACAGAACTCAAATGGTTCTTCGACGACGAAGGGGGAAAATACATCAAGAGCTGACCAGGAAGGCAGTGGAACAAACGACTCCGAACAAACGGGATGGAGCAAGGGAGAAAATAAGAGTGTCCAATCGAGTACTTCTAACCAATCCAGCTCCTCTTCAAAATCAGAATCAAAAGGCGGCAGTACAGGCTCCAATGGGTCGAAAACAACTGGAAAAAGCACAAGCAAGAGTGTGAGCATCACCACTGGTTCATCCGAATCCTACAGTACCAATCAATCGGTGACAAAGGGAAGCTCAACAAACGAAGGCACGTCCACGAGCACGACGATTGAGTTTGTGAATAAGCAAGCACAGGATTGGTTGAAGTACTTGGATGAGGCCATCATTCCACGGTTGGATTATGGGAAGGGCAAAGGAATTTTTGTTTCGACCATTTATCTTTTTACTCAGAATAAGGGGAGCTTAATCAAACTAGGAAATACAGTGAAGGCTCTGTACTCTGGGGAGACGGGGAACAAGGTTCCGCTCAAGGTCTATGAAATAAAGGACCGCAGCCGATTACAACCGTTGCAAAACTTTCAATTGCCATACGGGAAAGCTAGGAAATCCTTCAGTCAAAATGAACAAATGGCTAGGGCGGCTTATTCCCAGTATGTCAATGCTAAGAGCGAGGTATGTATCGGAAATTGGCTTTCCACAAAAGAGTTGAGCCTAATTGCCGGACTTCCGCAAAAGGAAATTGTCGGACTGCCACTAAGGGAAGAGGTTGAATTCGGCCTTAATTTTTCGAATAAGACAGACAACACGATCACACTGGGAAAGGTCGTTCAAAGCGGGAATGTGATTGAAGAGATTGATGTCAGTCTGGACAAGGACAACCTTAATAAGCACCTATTCATCACAGGTGTGACCGGAAGCGGGAAAACTACGACCTGCCAGAAGCTCTTAATGGATAGTGAACTTCCATTTTTAGTGATCGAGCCAGCAAAGACAGAATATCGCATTTTGACCGAGCAATATCCAGATTTGCTCATCTTTACGTTGGGACGGGAGATAGCAGCACCATTCCGCTTGAATCCATTTGAATTCTTTCCGCATGAGAGCATCACGTCCCGTGTGGATATGATTAAGGCGAGTATCGAATCTGCCTTTGAAATGGAGGCGGCGATTCCGCAAATTATTGAAGCGGCGATCTACAAGTGTTATGAGGATTATGGGTGGAATATTGCCACGAATAAGAATGTGATGTATGAAGATCCATTTGCTGATGGGGTATTTGCCTTTCCAACACTGGGTGATTTGATTCAAAAAACCAATGTTGTCGTGCACGAACAAGGCTTTGATGAGCGCTTAAAAAACGATTATATTGGTTCGATTAAAGCAAGACTGCAAGGATTATTAATTGGTGCCAAAGGATTTATGCTAAATACAAAACGGTCAGTCGATTTCGGGCAGTTTTTGGACAGCCGTGTTGTTCTGGAGCTCGAGGAAATTCGGAGCGCCAGTGAAAAATCATTGATTATGGGCTTTATTTTGACGAACTTGACGGAAGCAATTAAAGCGAAGTATTTACAGCATGGGGCCTTTGAACATATTACACTAATCGAGGAAGCCCATCGATTGTTAAGTAAGTATATGCCTGGAGATAGCTTAAACAAGAAGCAGGGCGTCGAAGTTTTTTCCGATATTTTGGCTGAAATACGGAAATACGGGGAGTCTCTCATAATTGTCGATCAGATCCCTGGAAAGCTGACTCCAGAGGTATTGAAAAATACGAATACTAAGATCGTGCATCGCATCTTTGCCCAGGATGATAAAGATGCTCTCGGGAATACAATGGCGTTAACCGATGAACAAAAACAATTTTTATCCCATTTAGAAACGGGAAGAGCGGTCGTATTTACACAAGGCTGGCCGAAAGCAATACAGGTTCAAATTGAACGAACAACGAACACGACTGGGGATTTGATTATAAAGGATGAGGAAATTAGAAGAAACATCCTTGAATTTTACAGAAGTACATATAGACGGGGTGTCTTCCAAGGCCTTGAATCCTTACCGGAAATAGCGAATATAGCTGAATTGGAGCATTATCTAGAGTTGCTTCGAGAGGATACTTTTTTCAAGTCCTACGAGCATTTTGTGAAAAAATGTGATCTAGAGGATACGCTTACACTCGAGCTGGTGAAATTGGTGAAGAAATATGAGTTGAATTTTATCTCTCAGTATTTGGTAAACCGATATTACCGGGAAACGGAGGAGTGCTCCTTAGCAGAAAGAACAGAGCGGGTGGTTGCATTTTTTAATCAGCTATTAGACGGCCTTGAGCCGAATCTAGTAAATAAACATTATCGCAAACTAAAACTATTGAAATGAGGGGTTACAAATGGGATTTTTGGGAACAATCGGGAGTGGAATTAGTGCAGTATGCAGTGCCATTGGAAGTGCTGTGTCAACACTTGGTAGTGGGGTAACGAGCTTTGCAACAAAATTATTGGCACCATTTCCGCAAATTGAGCTAGCCATTTATACGATTATCATTGTCGCAGAAATTGTTAGTGGAATTGCTGAGATTCTAGGTCTAAAGCCAGATAAAGAAACAGCAGAAGAGCTTGGTGCAAAAGCACAGGATGCAGAACTCAAACGGGATGATTTTTCATCCACAGAAAAATATATTGAGTACCTCCGAAATGAGGTTGCATTTGACCGAGAAAAATTCGAAAAAATGTCTCCAGAGGAGCAGTTAGCCTGCCGTACGATTGGAACGACATTGTATGCAAAAAATATAGAAGAAAAATTCGGTCTCGGTCTCTCTCCTGAGTTTCTCCTAAAGGCAGCCCAGCTTGAAATGAAAGCTCTGGAAGTAAAAGGATTTATGGATGCTTTTAAGCAAAGCGGCGTATCTGATATGAAGTACATGAGTGACTTCTTAACTGGTAGATTGGATGAAAAGACAGATATAAAGATAGAATCAGCTATTATAAATGGTTTGAAAAATATGAATCCGAATATGAGTGAAGATAGCATCCAAAGTAAAATTGGTAAAATGACGAAGGCAGCATTACGTACTGAGGAGAGTTAATTGATGGTTCACAAGTATTTTTTCTTTATCCAAAATGGAGAAATTCGTTCTTATAAATGGAAGGATGGAAGGCTTCTTTTGGTAAAGTATAAGGGCGAAGATTTTTGCTCCATAGAGGAGCCAACCTTTTGGGAATGGTGGGAGGAAAGCAACTCTTACATTCCTTTGGAGGATAAGGTGGATTTTTGCTTTGTAGGGGACGAGATTGAGGATTTTTATCCAGTTCACTACTCATGTGCTGAGGCCTCTGAGTGGAGTATGGACAAGATTGAAGCATTCCTGAATGAATATCTAAAGGACAGTAGAATTGAGCTAACAAATGTGAATAAAGGGAACAGGATTCAAATTGAGAAAGCTCCTCAAGCCTATAAATATACTGAAATCGTGGCATTAAACTATTTTACAATTCCTGCTATTTTGGAAAAGCATTCTGAAGAAATCGAACAGGTTTCTGCAGGAGAATCATTAAGAAGCTATTATTTGAAGGAATTGCAAAGAATTAAATAGATAGGAAGTACTCGATTAAAAACTATATTTGACAAACATCCTGCTTTTATGGTAAATTTCATAGCAATTAAATAAAATGCAAAGATGGGAATGGAAATTTTTTCACCAGTAATGCATCTACCTCTGGTACAGAAAGCTGACGGCTGCTGCGAGTCAGTGCATGTAGAATGGCATGAATTACCTCCCGGAGCATTTACTGTGAACCTGATAAGTATTAGCAGTAAACGGATGATCCGTTATCTTTTAAAGTGGAGAACAATAACTGTTCTCAAGTTGGGTGGTACCGCGTATACAACGTCCCTTCGATTTAATCGAAGGGATTTTTTTTATGAGAAAATTAATCATCGGTTGGTATACTTGACCGAGCCTTTGCTCCTGGGGTTTGGAGCAACAGCGAAGAGAGGGCATGCCAGCCGATTATAAGAATCAGGAGGCCAATAAAATGGATTTATTACAGGATTTACAATGGCGTGGAGTTATTTATCAACAAACAGATGAAGAAGGTTTGAGGGAAGTACTGGAAAAAGAAAAAATCTCGCTGTACTGTGGGACTGACCCATCAGGCGACAGCCTACATATTGGGCACTTGCTTCCTTTTTTAACATTGAAACGATTCCAAAATGCCGGCCATCGTCCAATAGTTCTTGTGGGTGGGGCAACAGGTCTAATTGGGGATCCGAAGGCGACTGAGGAGAGAGTTCTGCAAACGGTCGAGACTGTTGAGAAAAATGTTGAGGCCTTGACCGCTCAGCTTAAGGCAATTTTCGATTTTGAAGGCGAAAACGGGGCCATAATGGTTAACAACTACGACTGGACTGCTTCGATGAATATCATTACCTTCCTACGAGACTACGGAAAGCATATCGGAATTAATTATATGCTAGCCAAGGATACGATTGCGTCTCGTTTGGAAACAGGAATTTCTTTTACTGAATTTACGTACACAATCATGCAGGGGATGGACTTCAAGCTTCTCTATGAAAAGTATGGCTGTAAGCTCCAAATTGGCGGAAGCGATCAATGGGGGAATATCACAACAGGGCTAGAGCTCATTAGAAAAATGACAAGTGAAGACTCGAAAGCATTTGGAATGACGATTCCGCTAGTAACAAAGGCGGATGGAACGAAATTTGGAAAAACGGAAGGTGGAGCCATCTGGTTAGATCCGAAGAAGACTTCCCCTTATGAGTTCTACCAATTCTGGATTAATACTGCTGATACAGAAGTCGTGAAATTCTTAAAATACTTCACGTTCTTGTCTAAGGAAGAAATCGAAGCCTTAGAGCAATCTGTTCAAGAGGAACCGCATTTACGCAAAGCACAAAAGGCGCTTGCTGAAGAGATGACACGTTTGATTCATGGGGAAGACGCTTTAGCTCAGGCTATCAAAATTACCGAGGCTTTATTTAGCGGTGACATTAAGAACCTAACTGCTGCCGAAATTAAAGAGGGCTTTAAGGATGTTCCTTCTTATGAGGCTGGAGCAGATGAAGATCTTGGTCTAGTTGAATTATTGGTTAATTCAAAGATTTCTCCATCAAAGCGTCAGGCCCGTGAGGACGTTTCCAATGGCGCGATTTATGTGAACGGAGAGCGTGTGACAGACCTTGAATATGTATTATCTGATGCCGATCGCATCGAAGGGCAGTTTACCGTCATTCGCCGCGGCAAGAAGAAATATTTCTTAATTAAATACTAAAATCAAAATAGACCTATGGAAAAATCTGTAGGTCTATATTATTACTTTTTTGAAACCTTTGACTAATTGAGCCGTATATAAGTTATCGAAAAGCTATGATGAAAGGAGGGGGGATATTTCCGGACATGAAAAGCCAGGAAGAGCATTCCATTACATAGAAAGGGGGAGGACAGATGGAGCTATTCGGAGCACCGATACAGTCTGTATACTTAATTACCCTAATCGTTGCAGGTGGCTTAACGCTTCTCTATATTTTATTTAACGATATTCTTGAAGCCGTCGCAGAGGTTTTTCCAGTGAACCCGGCTCTAATTCTTGCTTTTATCACCTTCTTCTCAGCGAGTGGATACTTGTTTGAATTATTAACCTCACTGAACAATTTCCTCATTATTGGTATTTCAATTGTCATTGCATTGGTTTTAGATACTTTATTAAATGTTTTTGTGCTTGTTCCACTTTCTTCAGCGGAGGAATCCCTAGCCTATACGACAAAATCCTTGCGAGGTCGAACAGGGAAGGTCATTATCCCCATTCCTCTAGATGGCTACGGAGAGGTCCTTTTAAAAAGCAATAGCGGGACGGTGGCAAAATCCGCAAAGAGCTTTAAGGGCGAACCGATCGAAGAGGGCAAAACAGTTTTAGTAGTAGAGGTTCAAGATGGTGTACTCCATGTAGTACCACATGAGAGCCAAGAAGATTATTTAATCTAGGAGGGGAAACTATGTTACCAATGTTCATTGTTATTGGAGTTGTTGTATTTTTACTAATTGCACTTATTGCTGTATTCATTACGAAGTACCGTACAGCAGGCCCGGATGAGGCGTTGATTGTAACGGGAAGCTATCTAGGAAGTAAAAATGTCAATGTTGACGAATCGGGCAATAAGGTGAAAATCATTCGTGGGGGCGGGGCATTTATTTTACCAGTGTTTCAACAAGCTGAGCCTCTGAGTTTACTATCTAGCAAGCTTGACGTCACAACTCCTGAGGTGTACACAGAGCAGGGTGTACCGGTCATGGCTGACGGAACGGCGATTATTAAGATTGGTAGTTCGATAGAGGAAATTGCAACGGCTGCAGAGCAATTCCTTGGCAAACCGAAGGATGAAAGAGAAAATGAGGCAAGGGAAGTTCTCGAAGGTCATCTTCGCTCGATACTTGGCTCGATGACAGTAGAAGAAATTTATAAAAATCGTGATAAGTTCTCACAAGAGGTACAGCGAGTGGCATCCCAAGATTTAGCTAAAATGGGTCTTGTTATCGTATCTTTCACCATTAAAGACGTAAGGGATAAGAACGGCTATTTAGAATCATTAGGAAAGCCTCGTATTGCGCAAGTAAAGAGAGATGCTGATATCGCAACTGCAGAAGCAGAGAAGGAAACTCGGATCAAACGAGCAGAAGCTGATAAAGATGCGAAAAAGGCAGAGCTTGAAAGAGCAACTGAAATTGCAGAGGCAGAAAAAGAAAATCAAATGAAAATGGCTGATTTCCGCCGTGAACAAGATGTTGCAAAAGCACGGGCGGACCAGGCATATGATTTGGAAACCGCTCGTTCCAAGCAGGAAGTCACGGAGCAGGAGATGCAAATTCGCATCATTGAGCGTCAGAAGCAAATTGAGCTGGAAGAGAAGGAAATCCTTCGCCGTGAAAGACAATATGATTCAGAAGTGAAAAAGAAGGCAGATGCGGATCGTTATGCGGTCGAGCAAGCAGCAGCTGCGGATAAAGCGAAGCAGCTAGCAGAGGCCGATGCGAATCAGTATCGAGTAGAATCGATGGCAAAGGCAGAAGCAGAAAAGATCCGTTTAGATGGTTTAGCGAAAGCAGAAGCAGAGAGAGCGAAAGGGGAAGCGGATGCAGATATTATTCGTCTGAAGGGTCTTGCTGAAGCGGAGGCAAAACGAAAAATCGCCGAAGCCTTCGAAATGTACGGCCAAGCCGCTATTCTCGATATGGTCGTTCGTATGCTACCTGAGTACGCGAAGGAAATCGCTAGTCCATTAGGAAATATTGATAAGATTACCGTTGTTGATACGGGTGGCAGCGGCGAAAATGGGGGAGCCAACAAAGTAACTGGCTATGCAACAAACTTAATGTCATCACTGCAAGAAACCCTTAAAGCTTCATCTGGTATCGATATGAAGGAGCTACTGGAAACCTTTGCGGGGAAGGGCAATATTAAAGGAAGTATTGAACAGCTGTCAAATGAATGGTCCAAATCAAACCAAAATCAGGAATAAGTTACCGAATACTCTTTTTAAAACCCATAAAGGTAACCAATAGAGGTTATTGGCTCCCGAACCAAGCTAACGACAGTTTGAGAGGTATCCAATATGGCTGATTGGCGACCGAAAAGGATGGGAAGTAGTTAAAGAGTATCCAATAAAGGCTATTGGCGACCAAATTGGACTAGAAATATCCAAACCGGTAGCCAATAGCCTTTTTGATTCATTTAACAAATAAATTAAATTTTAACGCTTTTCTAGAAGTAATTGATAGCCATATATGATTATGGCATAAGTCATGGACGCAATTATATGATGAATTCGTGTAAACTTAACATATTTTATGAAATTAATTTTATCGAGGATGTTGAGGATTGGAAATGCATAAATTAGGTTTTGAACCAAATTGATAAGCACATATAACCAAAACTTTCCAAAGGTGAAACGTAAAATCCACAGTGTTCCTACTGAGAACGGTCCCAAAATGATAGATAGAATGTTAAGGATCCTAGTTATTGTTCCGCCTTTTACCTTCCAAGCGTTAAAATGAGTACCAATAAACACAGTTGTCATCACTAATAATGCCGCCATTGTAGAGGAGGGTAGGTACCGTTTCACAGTCTTCTTAGGAAGAAAATAAACCGACAACCACGTTAAAATGAAACCAATTCGAACCAAGGGTACGATCATAATTCTCCATCTCTTCTTTCTGTTTTCTTTTAGATTTCACCATTACAGAAGATTTATGTAAGAAGAGATAAGAATCACCTATCGATATTATTAAAAATGGATTTCACTAATAAACTGGAAAATCTAATACAAACAAGTATCCTCTATCAAATCATGCTCTCATATAACCGTTGAAAATCGCCCTCACGATCAGGGCTGAATAAAAATTCATCATCTGCTATCGCTGTTAATAGTTTTCTCTTTAAAGCAGTGTCTGCCACTTCATTAATGATCCACTTTCGTTTCAAATACAGAAACTCAAGATATTCTTCGTAGGATGGATCAAATTCCTGTTCCAGCCTTGTACGAATTTTCCGTGCTAGCGTCGGACTTGCGCCACCTGTTGAAACAGCAATTGATAGACGTCCACGGCGGAATGACGAGGGTAACTGAAAATCTGATTCACAAGGATTATCGACCATTAAAACAAGCTGGCTGGGAGCTGCTGATTCTTTCACTTGCTGATTGAGAAGCCTGTCGTTCGTTGCCGCGAAGATGATAAATGCATCTTTTATATCCTCTGCACAAAATCGGTGCTTAGCCCAGAGGATCTGCCCAGTGCGAGCTAGCTTTTGTAATTCATCTGTCGCTTCAGGGCTAATGACTGTAATAAGAGCCCCAGTGTCCAATAAGCCGCAAACTTTTCTTTCCGCCACCTTACCGCCGCCAATGACCACTACCTTTTTTCCTTCAAGGTGTAACATAATCGGATAAGTTAAATTCATCATGCACCTCAGCCACCCGTTTTTCAATTAGTGGAATTAATCTTTCATTGAAACCAACCGGTTCGCAGAAAATGATACTTTCTTCCACCCACTCTAGTTCTCTTTTCATTTTGTCAGTAAAGCCACCAGAAAACAAGAAGTGGGGTAGAATAAATATCTTCTTTTCTACTAATTTTGCTGCTATCTCCTGATAGTAAACAGGCGTCGTCACATATGCTGGATGAACACTACATCTTGCTTTCTCAGCTAAACTAATAGCTAACCTTTCAAACTCAGCACCCGCTTCAGGAAGTCGGCTCCCATGTCCCACTAATAATACTGCTTCATTGTCGCGGGCGCCGAAACCAGCATCAGCAAGTTTGTCCGCAAGAATATCAACCATGATGTCATCCACACCAAGCGGCTTTCCATAGTGGAAAATAACATCAGGATATTGTCCAAGTTCGATTGGAATATCGACATTGGTATGAATTCCTGGTAATAAAAAAACAGGGACAACTGTAATTCTACGTGCACCTTGTTCGATACAGGACTCTATGGTCTGGGCAATGGATGGCTGAGCATTTTCCAGAAATCCATAGGCTTGGATAGATAATGGTGAGTGTTGCATGATTCTTTTAATAAAATCAACAAATTTCTCATTTGCTGCTGATCGCTGGCTCCCATGTGCGAGATAGATAACCGCATCCATTTTCTATTCTCCTCCTAGTGCCCGACCTGCTAAGTAGCTTATTAAAGCTTCCTTTGTTGCTTTCGGAGGCATTCCAGATAGTGGAAGCCCGGCATCAGCTACAGCAGCCATTGTTTGTTTTCCCATGCTAACAACCTGCAGATTAGCCAGTAGTTCAGTGGCATCGATCCCACATTCTCGCAACCCTTCTACAAACTGAGCGACCGAAGCACTGCTTGGGAAGATCATTGTATTCACGTCAGCTTCCTCTAGCATTCTTTTAAAAATGGGGATGAACTGTTGATCGAGCTCTTTTTTACTCGTATATAATTTGTCCGCATTGTCTTGAGTGACTATGCCATCGTCACCGACAATGAGTCGTTTCCCCGTGGCTGGCATCTCTTCAGCAAGATTAGCCATCAATCCTTGTTTGTTTAATGCTCTTACTGATTTGCTGGAAGCACCATACAGACTAGCACGGATGGTTCGGATATCGCTCCCTTGTTCAAATAGCGCTGTAAAAAACTCTGTCACACTTTCTGGTGAAGTGAAGAGAATATGATCATAGGAGGCCACATTTGTTACATCAATAGAAAGTACCGTCCTTTTCCATTTTGGAAATTCAATCACATCTGCACCCTGATTCATTAATTCCTGTGCTAATTCACTGACACTGTCGCCAGTGCGGGCAAGGAGGATCTGCCTGCCATACAATGGCTTTTGCTCAAACCAGCTGATTTTTTCCCGCAGCGAAATGACATCGCCAACAAGAATGATCGAAGGGTTACTAAACTTCTCCGCTATAGCTCTTTCCGCAATATTAGCGAGTGTTCCCTGCAATGTTTTTTGGCGTCCAAATGTCCCCCAATGGATCAAAATTACGGGTGTCGAAGCTGATTTTCCGTGATGGATTAGATTTTCACAGATATAAGGTAAATTACCAACACCCATGTAAAAGGCAATTGTGTCCACACCTCGGGCAAGCCCTTCCCAATCGAGTAACGGTTTCCCATTTTCAGATTTGTCATGGGCGGTCACAACGGCAAACGACTCAGCATGCTCCCGGTGGGTCACAGGGATTCCTGCATAAAGAGGGGCTGCAATCCCCGAAGAAATACCGGGGACGATTTCGAATGGTATTTTGTAGTGAGCAAGGGCTGCTGCTTCTTCGCCAACGCGGCCAAATACACCTGGATCTCCACCTTTTAAGCGAATGACTGTTTTTCCCTCTAGTGCCTTTTCAACTAGTAGTTCATTAATCTTCTCTTGGCGTAAAGTGTGGCGTTCCGGTAATTTACCACAGTATATAAATTCACAATCGGGCTCAGCAAATTCTAATAGCTTTGGATTAGCAAGCCGATCATATAAAATGACGTCCGCTTGCTTAATTGCATTCAATCCCTTTACTGTTATAAGCCCTGGGTCTCCGGGTCCTGCTCCTACTAAAACTACCTTTCCTGTTTTCATGTTGCAGCCATCCTTTCTTGTTGCCATGTTGTCTCGATGTTATATGATGAGAAAAATAATATCTCCTTCTTTTTCTACTGTAAATGTCTGAACCTGACCCTCGTCCGGCGCCTGAACCATCCCATTTTCGAGTGAGATTTTCCAATCATAAACCGGGCAGTAGACATACTTACCGCTAACAAGTCCTTCTGAAAGCACTCCGCCCTTCGGATGCGGGCTGCGGTTCTCCAGTGCAAAAACCTCGCCGCTTGTCACCTTAAAGAGAGCAATTTCAGTTTGATCTATTTTAATAGAATAGCCTGTCTGAGCCTGTAGTTTTGAATCGTTTGCCACCGGAATCACTGTCTTAACCATTTGGATTCACTCTCCTACCTTAATAGTTTGTTTTGTATAATATTTATCTTGAATAGCGTCATTCTGAATTGCTTCATTCCATGGCTCGATGTATCTATTCAATGTTTTGTCCATTCGCTCATTTAAGGCCTTGCGCGTAACTTCATCTGCTAATACTTCTCTCACATGGTCCAAGCCAACACGTTCGACCCATTTGGAGGTCCGCTCTAAATAGTTCGCTGTTTCCCGGTAATATTGGAGATAAGCACCTGTCATTTCCATGACTTCTTCCTCTGTTTTCACCGTGCAAAGTAGATCTCCAGGACGCAGGTCCACACCGCCGTTACCAGCAACATAGATCTCCCAGCCACCATCAATTCCGACGAAGCCAATGTCTTTAATCCCAGCTTCAGAACAGTTTCTTGGGCAAGCTGACACGCCCATTTTGACTTTATGCGGAGTATCGAGACGTTCAAACTTTTTTTCGAGCTCGATGCCAAGAGCCATGGAATCCTGTGTACCATAGCGGCAGAACTGTGCGCCGACGCAAGTCTTAACGGTACGAAGTGTTTTTCCGTAAGCATAGCCAGATGGCATATCAAGGTCTTCCCACATGCTTGGCAGATCTTCTTTTTTCACTCCAAACAGACCGATCCGCTGGCCGCCTGTTAATTTAACTAACGGCACATTATACTTTTCTGCTACTTCAGCGATTTTTTTCAAATCTGCTGCTGTTGTTACCCCGCCATACATTCTTGGGACAACGGAGTAAGTACCATCCTTTTGAATATTGGCATGCATTTTTTCATTGACGAGACGGGAATCACGGTCATCCTTGTACTCATCCATGTGAACCATACCGAGGTAGTAGTTGATGGCAGGGCGGCATTTCGTACAGCCTTCCTCATTGTTCCATTCCAAGACATTCATCACTTCTTTGACGCTTGATAAGCCCTTCGTCTTAATTTCCTCTACTAATTCTTCACGGCTGATGGTCGTACAACCACAAATGCTTGTCTTTTGTGCAGCCGCCGCATCAAATTGATCCCCTAGTGTATGGGCAAGGATGCTTGAGACCATTGGTTTACAACGGCCGCATGAGCGTCCCGCATTCGTGCAATGGCTGACCTGATCGAGTGTTGTGAGCCCTTGTGTTTTGATCGCTTCGACAATCGCTCCTTTTGTGACACCATTACAGCCGCAAATGAGTTCATCATTTGGCATTTCGGCAATATCATCGGCAGCAGCGTCATTGGTATTTGTATGAAAAATGGAAACTCCACTGATATCTTCTTTTTTCGTAAGCATACGGAAAAGTCTTGTGCTGTCCGTTGTATCCCCATAAAGGACAATTCCGACAATCACGTTATTTTTTGTAAGCACTCGTTTATAAATCCCTTCGAAATCGTTATAGATCATAATGGATTTCGTTTGGTCATCATCGGTAATTTCTCCAGCTGAGTATAAATCGACACCTGCCACCTTTAATTGAGTTCCGGTAATAGAACCTCCATACGCCTCTGCGCTCAAGCCACAAATACGGTTGGCTAGCACTTTTCCTTGTTCATATAATGGTGCCACAAGCCCATATACAGTTCCCCTGTGCTCAGCACATTCTCCGACTGCATAAACATGCGGTACACTCGTTTCCATATAGTCGTTCACGACAATCCCACGATTAACATCAATGGTGGAGTTCTTCGCAACCTCCGTATTGGCCTTAATGCCGACTGCCATCACAACCATATCTGCTTCAATCTCAGAACCGTCCTTAAAGCGTAGTCCAGTGACACGCTCATTTCCTAAGATTTCAGCTGTTTCTTTTTCCATCAAAAAGTTCATGCCTTGTGCTTCAAGCTCAGCTTTCAGCATGGATGACGCAATTGGATCAAGCTGGCGCTCCATTAAATGTGGCATCAAATGGACAACATCCACCTTCATTCCAAGGTTCAGCAACCCTCTAGCTGCCTCTAGACCGAGGAGACCGCCACCAATGACGACCGCTTTTTTATAATTCTTCGCATCTTTGATCATTACTTCACAATCATGAATATCACGAAAACTTGTCACACCCATTTTGTCTGCACCTGGAATTGGTAGAATGAATGAATTGGAGCCTGTTGCAATAATTAATTCATCATAGTCAACTTCACGGCCTTTGCTGCTCATAACACGCTTTGCTTCCACATCAATGTTCACAACGGCTTCATCAGTAAATAGTTGAATATTATTTTCCTTATACCAATCGAGTGGACTGATAATGATTTCTTCAAAGTTTGTGTCGCCCTGTAGAATATTAGATAATTTAATGCGATTATAGTTTGGATGGGGTTCTTGCCCAAAAATAGTAATTTCAAAATGTTCCGGTGCCAGTTTGAGAATTTCTTCAATGGTTCTGACTCCCGCCATTCCATTGCCGATCATGACTAATTTCTTCATCTATTATCTCTCCCTATAGTTAGTAGGTTCTTATGTTAATCTTTATAGCAATATTGTAAATGGGAATAGGATTAATTATTGTGAAGTTGATCACATTTTATCTGAGTATGTGATGTTCTTCACATTATTGTCATATATCTATAATTTAGTGGATGGTAAATATGGAACATCTCTGTTAAAAAGGTAAAATGTTTTGGATTGATTCCGTGTTTAGGCTAACAAAATGGGGGAGACAGGGGACATTATTCAAGAAAGCACAAAAAATAAAAAACCCCAGAACCATTGATAGATAAATCAAGGTTTCTAGGGTTTTCTTTATCACTATTATAGGAAGCGACTGAATTAACGAGAGTAATATTCAACGATTCTATCAACCCCTGATGTATCAACGTTTAAACCACTATAACTCGGAATTGGCCCCAGTTTTGGCCCCACTAAGACTTTCAGAGAATAACTGAACGGACTCTTCTTCTAAATCTAAAAATGTATGACCGTATATGTCAAGGATCATTTGTGGTGTGTTTCCTAGTCGCTCAGCAACTACCTTAATACTAGCTGCGCGTTTACCTTGACTTAGCAGAAGTGTAGCATGTGTATGTCTTAATCCATGTGGAGTGATTGGTTTTATACCAGCTTTTTTAGTTATCCGTCTTAGAGAATAAATAATAGTATTATCTGTGATGGGATTTCCATTTTGATAAGAGATGAAGATAAAGTCACTATTTATCAGGTGGTATCCAAATTTCGATTTCGTTTCCTTACACCATTTCTTATAGCCATTTAACTGTTGGATTAGGATATCATCAATTAAGATGGTACGATAACTGTTATCAGTTTTGGGAGATCGTACTCCTTTATTGTCTCTGGTACGTTCTACTGTTAATGTTTTCTTGGTAAAGTCAATATCCTTCCACTGTAGTCCACAAGCTTTACCACGACGCAAACCCGTATAAGAAAGAAGCAAAAAGAGTGTGTAATTAGTGATGTTCTCATACTCTTTTGCGGTAGATAATAATTTGTTTAACTCATGCGCTTCTAAGAAATTATCATTTAAACTTTTTCCCTTGAAAAGTAGCTCCTGCTTTTCATTGCGAATAGTGATTTTGGTAAAACGGTTCCGAGATAGGATTTCATCATCTACAGCCGCATTTATTCCAATTTTAAATAATCGATGAAATAGCTTTACAGTTTCTACTTTGTATTCTTTAAGAAGCGGATTTATAAAAGCCCGTTTATAAGTTGTTTTATCCAATTCTTGAAGCTTGTAACGACCTAACAATGGTTTAATTTGTAGACGTATGGCCATCTCACGCTGTTGACGAGTGGTAGGCTTCCAATCCAACTCATGTGTTTCATACCAAAGATCAAACCATTCAGCTATGGTGAAATTTGAATACTCTACTTGTTTAATAGCTCCTTTAAGTGTATTAGATTTTACTTCTAATAGAGCCTGATATGCTTCTTTCTCGGTAAGAAATCCCCGTCTTTTTTTCTCTTTACGTTTTCCTAATGAATCATAATATTTGTGACGAAACATCCAGCGTTTTTCACCTTTATCGTTAATGGAATAATAAAGCTCTGGATCTTTTTTGATTTGTGATACTCCATTCTAACTATCCTTTCTTTAGCATGGGTGAAGGGATAGAAAGAAAGTGCATAGTGATTCTATTTGAACGTAGTATTTGTTTAAGTTAATTATAATCCAAAATAATGAAAATGTCTTTCCGAAGTATTGAAGTATTGTCAAGTTATGAAATTTCATATATGAATGTTATTTTGTGAAAAAATGTACTTAAACTAAATGGCAATTTAGTAGGGGAATTGCCATTAGCTATTATTCAACAATCGGGCCATTATATGTAGTATGATTTTCTACCGTATTCAACGTAAGTAAAGATAGCAAAAATGGCATTTCTCTATCTTTGTAGAAACATTATCTATAGTAAGTATTTATAGTTATCAACTTTAACAAACATAGGACTTTACTTGGAGTGGTGGGTATGATAGGCTCGTTTGCCTGTTGAAACATCCTGCTTCAGACTTTCAAGACAGATCATACCCACGGAGGCTCCAAGTCAAGTCCTTAACCGTTATCTATGGTTACATATAAACAATGATAAAAGGTGCAACACATCAACGTTTTTTTGCTGATACTATATATAAGCATCCCTTTAATTGAATAAGAATATCTTGAAAGTTTGAAGACTTATGGTATCTTGGTTGACTTTTGGACCCAAATCTACTAGTTGATACTTTTATGCTATTATAGATTAGATGAATCAAGTATTTTATAGAAATTCTGTTTTATATTGAATTTGAAGGTATTTAGTTATATATAAAATAAGGTAGTGTCAAAAGTTCTATGAAAACTACCTAGATGTTTAGCTTCTTCCCCATTTTTTAGGTGGGAGAGCCCCGCAATCGCTCTTGACAAACACGCCAATGGTTTGATGAGTGTTTAACAAGGGCGAAGGGAACAAAAGAAGGTATGCCAAATAAGCCCTTGGTTATTTCCATTTTAAACCATTGGCAAGTTCGGTTTGTCAAGAGTTCGCTCCGCCGATTGCTGATATGGCCCAAGGGCTCAGCTAAACAAAAAGTTAGGCTGTTCTCTGCTGCTCCATGATCCATTGTTGGGCTAAACTTATCAGTTTCGTCCAACGTGCAGGCATGGTGGGAAGCCTATTTAGCTCTGGATTCACTACAGGCACTTTTCCTTCTAACGCGGCATGTGGACGTAGAAAGTTAAAGTAGGCCGTAAATAAAGTGACGTAGGAAACGGAGCCGTGTTCAGAGCCGAATCCATGAGTAGAGCGGTAATTACCCTTAAATGTCCGATTGAGTCTCTCAATAATTTGTTTAAGAGGCCTATATTCGGTCGAAACAGGGTCCTCATTGGTTAACCCGATGACCTGCTTCACATCGAATGCAATACCGTGTTGAGCGAAAAAGTGTTGAGCTAGGAGATAAATTGGATTTCCATCTACAACGAAAGTCAGATTCTCTGGAATCTCTTTCATCTTCACTAAGACCTCATCAATCGCTCGAATAGCTGTTGCTGTGTCACGATTAGGCGACACCGGATACGAAAGAATAATCTTTTTTACAGCGTCAAAAAAGAAAAATAAATAATGCCATCGACCGTTTACTCTGATATACGTTTCATCACCGCAGAATTGGTCAGAAAGTTCATAGGGATAGTGATCCACATAAGGTTTAAGTAATAAAGCTACGCTATTTTCGTAGTTCAATACGGTCTGATGTGAAATCATCACTCCGTGTACGTCCTGCATAATCGCAGCTGTTTTACGGGCCGAAAGGCCATAGTTTACATGATAGGTTAGGATCAATCCTAATGTATGTGGGGATGCATAAATCTTTGATAAATCCACGGCTGGAAGTGCTGGTGATTCCTTAGATAACGGCTGGAAATCGATATAAAACTGACGGAAAATGTATCTTAATTTAAATGCTTGAGGGTCCTTTTTGAACCTTTTCTTCTCTTTTGAAGACATCCCATTGAGCTTCTTTTGATAATAAGAACAGTCATTGTTTTTGCACTTGAACACGTGAAAATCTTTTCTTTCTTTTATTTTCTCGAGGGTCTTGGAACAATGAGGACACTTCAGGATGGCCTCCTTAGAAAAACGGTTCTTTTCACTGAAAAATTCTGTACACACCTTGCATTGATACTGACCTTTATCTCCATTGTTGGCATAAAGATAATCCGATGGAGCACCACACTTTGGACAGTTAATGGATTTAGGTACGGAAACTTTTGCATTCTTACGCCTTTGAACAGGTTTAAGAGGTTTCCCGTTCTTCTCTAGGTATTCACTAAGAAGAACCCGATAATCAAGCTGTTCTAGAACTTCAATGACCGGAAGGTCGTCCACTTGAAGTTTTCGATAGGGTTTATTTACCGGCTGTTCAGTAGGCTTTTCGAACATGCTTTTGCCAATCAATAAAGTAAGCAATGTTCGAATGAGTTGTTCTTGATAGTTTATAAAAGTTAATAAATAGGTTATAATTTGAGGGTACAAATTGTCACTTCCATTCTTGGTTGTTGGGTGTGTAGTAACCTCAATTATCCAAAGAATTTAGGGGGTGGCAATTTTTTTGCTTATAAAACCAACTATCAAGGTATTTTATAGCCTATTTAATATAAAAGTTTTGACAATACGTAAAATAAGAAGGGAGTAATAATATGAATAATTCTGCAACAGATGAAAAAGATTACCCTTTATTGGATTCGTTAAGTCAGGTTATTATTTTTGCGGATGAGCTTCTGGAATACATCGCAGAGAAAGGGAATTATACAGAAACAGAGGTTGTAGTTTTTGCTTTGTGTAGGCAGCTAATTGAGCAAGTGGATGGAGTTTTTATTGGAATTGATCAGGGTAACCTTTCTTTATCTAGATCATCACTTCGAAATGCTTATGAAACCCAGCTTGGTCTAAACTATATTTGGAAAGATCCAGCTAAATCAATTCAAAGAGCTTTATCCTATAAAGTAGGGGCTATGAAAGAAGAAATCTCTTGGTTCAATATTGCCATTGCAGATAATATTTTGGAACCAGATGTGCCAAGATCAGAACTTATAACTAAGAAAACAATTATTGAAAATGCTCTTAATGTAGCAACTTTATTACCAATCTCTAATGAATGGAATCGAGCAAAACAAAATCTGCTCTCAAGACAAAGAAATGATGATCCTAGATGGTATTCTCTATTTAGAGGCCCTTCTTCTATTTACCAATTAGCGAAGCTTTTAGGTCAAGAGGACAGCTATCGTTTAATATATGGAGGACTTTGTACTACAACACATGGTACAGATGCACTTAAAAATGTTGCGCTTGAAGAACCTTCTCGTAAGGTCTTAATTTTGCCTTTAAGAGATGAAGACAGGATTCAAGAAGAAACTCCAATTCGACTTGGGCGCGCATTTTTATTGGAAATGATTGGCCAATTAATTTCGAATTATGCTCATGAGAAAACGAATGAATTTGGCTTATTACTGGACGATTCTATTTCGCATACAGCTACCTGAGTAAATGGTAATAATCACAGACTTAATCTTCGATAATCAGGCTCGTTTTCATGAATAAGGAAAGGATCTTTTCAAATTTAGGTTTAGCTACGTGGAAGAAGATGAAATGTGGTCAACTTGGTCAAAATACGCCTATATGTAAAAGATGAAGTAGATATTTCACCTGAACAAATAACTAGCTATGATGAAATATAGATTTTAGTATTAAAAAATTTAAAGGGTAAAAATGTTATAAGATTTCAAGGAGGCTATATGCTTTTTAGGATAGAAGATAGTGCAAATATTAATGGAAAACATAGAGAATATAATATTCCTGAAAAAGACCTTCCTGAACTTAGAGTAACTCAGCTTGAGAGTTATATTGCAACAGAAATTCGAAAAGAGGTTAATAACTCGAAGGATAGAAGTTTATTAAGTTATTCAAAATCATTAGGTGTTTGTTTGCTTAAATATAATAAATTTGCGGACAATCAACTCCGGATAAATAATCTAGATGATATAGAGGATTTTGTTTTTTATTACGTTTTAAAATCTAAAAAGGTTAAGTGTAAAACATTTAATTTAAAAGAAGGAATAAAATATAAAAAAAACAGAAAAATAAAGCTCATAAACTTTAAAATAGATATTTCTAACAATATTCTTTTGGATGAATATATGAGAAAAGAAACCGGAATTGGTCTAAAAAAAGTTGCATCTCCAGAAAAAGACAAAGAGGTCTTGCTTATGCAGTCGCCCTATGATATTGTAATAACTTGTTATTTGGAGTCTGTATATCTATTATATGCTCTATATTTAAAGTATGGTATGAATGAGGGAATATACAATAACCTTCTAAATAAAATTAGTACATTAGAAGATTTTCGTTTCGTATGTTGTGGAGAATCGGAAAGAGATGCTCTAATAGCAATAGTAAATTACCTTTATTATAATGGTGAAGTTGAGAAAGAAATGAGTCAGAAAATATATCAAGATAGTAGGAAATCTGAAGAAATTTCATTTTATTACAATCCTATTCTTCAGTTACACGACATACAAATTGAAAGTTTTAACGATTCATATATGTTAAGTGATTACAATGGAAATATCATATCTGATTGGATATGGGAATTTTATAAAAATGGTATAGTGGTCGACAATTAAATTGGATTTTTTAAAATGATGGTAAGTAATGTATTATTCTGTAACTTTATTAATTTGTAGAGTGCAGATTAGTTCATGATACTTTACTATAAATATAATATATTGATTTTTCCACAATCGGACGCTTTCCTTCAGTAAGGAATAAGCGCCATTTTTTTCACATTATAGAGCAAGATTAACTATATTTTTGAACGTGGAGTATTGCATCAGTATTCTTGAAAAGCTCTTCAAATAGCTGAATTCCCTCCAAACATTTTTGTTCTATAAGTTCAAAGAAATCAGTGTAATTATTAAAAGAATAGTCATCAAAATGCTTCTGAGCCGTTTGAATAATGTTGTCTATTTGTTCTTTATGTGACAATGACATACTTGCGATTTCTCCAAAAGTAATCTTATGAGAATAAATACTATACCCGATATATTCTTTGCATAACTTTTGGTACTGTGATATTTCACTTTTAGTGAGAGTATCCAGATAGTCAGAAACATCTAAAGGATCAGTATAAATATGCAATGGTTTTGCTGTATGATGAATACTTCTTATTCTGTTTTGTAACCAGCGTTTTTCAAATAATGATAAAAACTCATTCCAAGAAAGTAACTGTATATTTGTGTTATTAGCTGCCTCATATGCTCCTGATTGAAACCCTTTTTTAGCAATGATTAGACCGTGCTGTGAACCATAATCATTAACAACCGTTCTAAAGGAGTGAATAACCGTTTGAGGGATATCAGTGTTCCAATATTTACATTCGATTAGGTATTCTGATGAAGGTGTGCTATTGTTATCCTTTGCGAACACATCGATATCAACAGTACCTCTTACGGTTGATATCTGTTTGCCACGCTCAGCATCAAATCCACATTGATTTAATATTTTCGCAACTATTAGTTCTAAATCTTGCCAGCTATAGGGCGGTTCGTGAATAATTTCCAATACAAAATCCTCCATAAACTACAATGTTTAATAGATCTTACTAAATTATAAGATATCAATATTTTGGTTTCAAATAGTTAATGAAATCTTACTCGGATATACAACGAATCGTAATTAATACCGAGATATGTCGTTGAAGATATGTTATCGGAGTAGGAAATTTTTGATGAATTGTTAAATTAAATGCGTAGAAAGAAAATATGGTGTTAAGCGAATTAGCTTATTCGGTTCGTACATCTAAAGAGATAGTAATAAGATAGTGGCATTGATATTAATTATACGACAAAGTTTTTATTGGAATAAAAAACGAACTCCATCTTGGAAGTTCGTTTTTCTGTAAATATTGAGATTACTATTGTTATAGAGTAGTGATTAATTTATTCTATTTGTCTAATTGCATCTCAGATAATCTTCCACGACTGAACTCTTTTGCAAGGCCAACAACAAATAATTGCTGTATAAAATTCAATAAATCCTTATCACTATCCTTTTTAATTTCTACTTCGGGTAAAATGATAAAATCTCCTGATACTTTCAGTTCAAAATTGTCAACTAGTATATTTAAAATTCTTGGCTTTAGTTCCTTTCCGACACCGAGTATTTTGTATTCAGGCAACAGCTTTGCATATCTTGCATTCAAGAATTTATGAAATCCATATTGAGTTAGCCCATCATAATTATTTGTTGATCTTTGTTTTTTCAATTCAATGATAAGGAATCGTGAAAAGGCATCTTCATATACAGAAGCAGGTTCACCCCGATTTCCCCAATTAGAAAGTAGCATTCGACCTTCACGTAGTAATTTTCCATGCTGAAATAATTTATATGGCAAAAAGCTTCCGATTACTGAACTGTCATTATCTTTATGTTCCAACCAGTTATTTTCAAAACAAATCTCAATTGAGAGTGGGAGCGACATGGACTTTGATGGTATTAAGGACATAATTTGACAAAAAAGGGTATCCACTAAGCTTTGATTAAGTATTAAATCATTAGACAAAACTTTACTATGATCTGAATGTTTATTTGTCCCATGTTTTACTACATAGCGGTTAGGATTCTTTTCTCTATATTTCATATGTTCAGCATAAGCTGCACGTTCATGAAACCAACTCATGGGATGCTCCTTCCAAAATATTATTTCTATCTTAAATATTTTTTTGAGATTGCTATCTCAAGCAACTTACCAATATTGTTATCCGTTAATGAAAATGCATTTTTAATCGCCAAGCATAACGAAAATATCAATTCAGATCCTTCAGATTGCTCGAATTGAATGCCGAATTGATCCATTAAAAACCGACCCATTTCCCATCTCTTATCATAATTTATATCTTGCATATAAAAATCCCTTTTTTCTAAAACATGGCAAACATCTTCAATATGATCAGGATTTTCAGTCAAATACGTTTCGAGTAACAATGAAAATTGATAGGTTCCCTTTTCTCTATGGGAATAAACAGATGAGAAGATGCTCAAAATCAATTCAGTATCTAAGGGATTATTTATCATTTTTACAAAAGGACTTTTCAAAAACCTTCCAAATGCAAATAGGGCTTTGTCCATTTTTCTTATGTTCATTCTTCTCAGATCATAATCACTATCCTGAATGTATTCATGAATAAAAGGGATGTAGTCATTTAAATAAAATTTAATCATGATAGATTTATCTTTTGGCATCTCTAAAATCATATCGCTCTTTATGTATTGATATGCTCGGTATGTATGTTGATCGAATATAGGATAATAAGCTGGATTAATGATATGGAGTAAAAATAACTTCCAAACTCCATCAGGAATAAAATATAAAGATGAATACAAATCAGTTTGATTAGATTTTTTTAATTCGTTTATCCGGTCTAGGTTTAAAACGATCTGTTTTACGGCTTCCGCTTTCTTCTTGCTTAGAGCCATACCGTTTTTCCAAGCATATAGAGCAAATATATCTTTTTCACTGTATTCTTCTTTTATTATGTTTTCATCATATAGTTTGTTGCAAAGTGGATGTTTCGGATCATAATTATATAATTCTGCCCAATATTCTATAAACTGCTTTTGATCGATGGGAGAAATCGGCTCAAATTTTATATACATGGTATGATTACCTCACCTTTCTTTTATCGTATAACCCGCTTTAAGAAGGACAGGTATGGAATCAGATTTGGTTGCATTTCTTAAATATTTTCCTATGGAAAATGCCTTATTTACCACTTTTCCTGTTGAAAATTTCATTTTGAATGAAAAATCAATTTCAAAATCGAAAGTCCCTTCGTCAGCTGTTTCAACTTCAACAAAATCATTGGATGCGATCTTCCCAAGGTTACGTTTATGTCTTGATGTTTCAATGAGATCATCATCTTCGGACATAAATGCTCCAGTTTCATAAAATATTTCTTCGATTATTAAATTTGTATTATTGACAAAATATATCGTATAAAAAAATTGCTTCGGATCATTTGGACGATCTTTACACACGGCAAGAAAACAGTTCAATTTTCATCACCTCAATTTCAAATTTTTCCATCTCTATTATATAATAAGGTTTATAAAATCTATATCTAAATAACTAGTTTCTAAGAGGTTATAGTCACGAACTTCTAATTTTATGCTTTGAAATTATATTGGGGAAAATTGTGGGAATGAACGATGAACTTAGATCAAATTGATGCTGGTGAGATAACTGAAATTTATAACTATATAGACCGAATGCTTACGAATCTACAATTTGAATTAAGAAGCGAAGGAACCTATCAAACAAAGCAAATTTTTCTTCAGTTGGGAGGGTTATGTAATGAATTTAATAGAGTTATTAAGAATGCGGAATTTTGATATAAATGCGAAAACAAAATTGGTTAGGCATCAGGATTCAAGGTTTGATATTAATAACATCTATAAAAATGGGATGATGGATATTTATCAAAGCTTTCAGGAGAACAATGTCTTTAGCGACTGTGAATATATCATATCTTTTCTTGGGATTGAAAATAATAAGGCAAAACTTGTTGGTATACAGGGTGATACAAGAAATACCGATTTCAGACGCTGAAATTCCCGACAATTTTATTTATCCTGAAATGTTTCTAAACGATAATTACTATTATGAAATGATCGAAGAGCCATTACTAGATGATCTCAAAGAGAGATTAGTCATTGATTGGGGAGCAGGCACACGAAGCTGGCATCAATGGCTGAATATTAACAAGCCAAAAGAAATTGTTGAGATTTTCCCAGTTGGTTACTATGACTCATTTCCCGGCTTTTTAGAATTCATTTTAGATTCGGATGATTTGTTAAGAATCGTTAATTTTCCAGACTCAAATAAAGAGTGGCATAAAATGCTTTCCTCTGTTGCCGGGATTTATTTAATTGTCGATTCGAAAACAGGGAAACAATATGTTGGCTCAGCTTATGGAAAAGAAGGTATTCTCGGTAGGTGGAAACATTATGCCCAAACAAAACATGGGGGAAACGAAGTATTAAAAACAATATTAGAAGAAAATCCTCAGTCTTTTAAACATTTTAAATTTACCATTCTAAGAACTTTACAAAAGGAACTAACTAAAAATGAAGTTATAAAATATGAATCTCTCTATAAGGAAAAACTTGGAACGAGGGCTTTTGGATTGAATTTAAATTAGCATTAAGCTTATAAATTCATTTTAAGCAAATTTGCCACCTATGGAGTAGACAATGGAAAAGGGGAAGATTTTTTTGCAAACTACTATGATAAATACAGAGGGATTATTTTATCCTGAATTTAAAGAAAAGAATAACTATTCTTTGGAAACGAAACAATGTATTGAAAATACCTTAATAAATTTAATGAAAAATGACACAACTGTCAGCAGGCCCGGTATGTTGTTAGGGAAAATTCAAAGCGGGAAAACAAGAACATTTATTGGGATAACTGCGCTTGCTTTCGACAATGACTATGACATAACGATTGTATTAACAAAAGGAACAAGGGCTTTAGCACAGCAAACTTATGAACGACTGAAAAAAGAATTTGAAGATTTCAAGGATGATGATGTATTACAGATTTTCGATATCATGACCTTGCCGGACAATTTGATAGATTATGAGTTAGAGCAAAAGTTGATTTTTGTTGTAAAGAAGGAAGCAAACAATTTAAGAAGACTACAAAAAGCATTGTTTGAAACATATCCTGCTCTTGCCAATAAAAAAGTCTTGATCATTGATGATGAAGCGGATTTTGCAAGTATTGGGTTCTCTAAAACTCAGCAAGAAATATATGAGATCAATGTAATTGCTGGTTTAATTGATAATATCCGTAAAGAGTTAAGCAGTGCAGATTTTTTACAAGTTACAGCTACCCCATACTCATTATATTTGCAACCAGAAGACTTGAAAATAGATGGTACAACCAAAACATTTCAGCCGATTAAACCAGCTTTTACAGGATTGGTTCCTGTACCTGATGCGTACATAGGTGGTGAATATTATTTTGAGGAAAGTGAAGAACATGACTCAATAGCTTCCCATATTTATGAACCAATTTCTTCGAATGAATTATTAATTTTGAAAAAGGCTGATGGAAGAAGATTTAAATTAGAAGATGTGCTAACAAGCAATAAAATTAGTTCGCTCAGACATGCCATTGTTAACTTTATTGTGGGTGGTTCAATTAGAAGAATTCAAGATAAGAAAAAAGGTGTCCGACAGAAAAAATATAGTTTTATAGTACATACAGAGCAGGCAAAAGCTGCTCATGAATGGCAAGAAACGATTGTTACTGAAATAAAAGATCAGTTGAAGCGAATACTTAATCAAAATCCGATATTATTGAATGAGTTAATTCAAGAGTCTTATGAAGATTTAATTAAGTCCCTTAGTTTAATAGAAAGCTACATTCCAAGCCTTGAAGATGTAAAATATGAAGTGTTAACCGCACTGAGCAAGGATTATCTAATGATTACAAAGGTAAATTCAGAAAAAGATATCACACAATTACTGGATGACTCCGGACAATTAAAGCTTCGCGCACCACTTAATATTTTTATAGGTGGTCAGATTTTAGATAGAGGAATTACAATTGGAAACCTAATTGGCTTCTACTATGGACGAAATCCTAAAACTTTTCAGCAAGATACTGTTTTACAGCACTCGCGAATGTTTGGATACCGACCAATAGAAGATTTATCAGTAACTCGTTTTTATACAACGAATGATATTTATGATGTGATGAAAAAGATTCATGAATTTGATTCTTCATTAAGAGCAGCATTTGAAAATGGGGGACAAGACAAGGGTGTTGTTTTTATCCAAAAGGACGATAAAAATAAAATCATTCCTTGCAGTCCAAACAAAATTTTATTATCGAAAACTACTGCGTTAAAGCCTTTAAAACGTTTGTTGCCAGTAGGATTTCAAACCGGCTATAAGTCTTATATTTCGAAAACTATTACAGAAATCGATCAAGTATTAGAGCAACTTTCTACAAATGATGAGCATCCATTTCTTATCGATGTAGATCAAGCCATTACTATTATCGAAAAAATTAAGTCTACATTTGCAGAAGATGAAGGCAATCAGTGGGATGATGCTGCTTTTATCTCAAGTATGGAGTTTCTCTCCAATAATACGGATTCAAAACATAGTGGAAAAGTATGGTGTATCGTAAGAAAAGATAGAAACATAAGTCGTGTTAGAAAAGATGACCGATTTGAAGATGCGCCAGATACCCCTACGGGACAAAAAAGTGAATTAAGGGTCGCGAAGCAGATTGCCACTGATATTCCAGCCTTAATATTACTTCGCCAAAATGGTAAAGAGGAAAATGGTTGGAGGGGTTGCCCTTTCTGGTGGCCAGTCTTAGTAACGCCAGCCAACACGAAAACAACAATTTTTACTAGTAAATCTCTTGATTAAATTCTTTACGGGTTAGAAAGAAGGAATTTCGTAGAATGATAAATGAAAAACCAGTTGAATTCATTCAGCATGTCTTATCTACAATTATTTTAGACGCTGTACAGTTCTTTCCGCAGAATAAGAAGAAAGTTCATTCTGAAGCACACGGGTTAATATTTGGGATCGATAAAGAAAACTCAGTGGAGTGTGACTATGCATTTCCTGTTGGAAGCGTAATGGAACGCAGCGATGTATCGGTTATGCCTGATTCAAAAGTGGATCAAGCAGTTAAGTCAGCTAAAGAATTATTTTCAACTTCTAATTGTATAGCAACCTATCATAGTCATCCGTACGACGAACCATTTGAAGGATGGGCAAATCCAAGTAATGGTGATTGTGCTGCAGCAGATTATTTGGATTTACCTTATTTTTTAATAATTGCTATTGCTCGTAATGGAAAAAAGGATAAACCCTTATTATTACAATATGGTGAATGTGATGCTTATGAATTTTCGTATGATCAGAATGGAGATGGACATGATTTCCCTAAGATACAGACTGCAAACCACCGAGTATCATTTATAAACGGGGAATTTCAAAAGTATACATTTACAATACGCGCATATAAAAATACAGGTCATTCTTTGATAGACGTTGACTTAATCTCATCTGAAGCTGAACTAATGATGATCTTAAATGAAGAAGACATAAAAATCGAAAATATTTCTGAACAAGACACATATCGTCTTAGAAAAATGGAATATAACTTGCGTGAAGAGAACAAAAATCGCAGTATTAGGAACTTTGAATATCATTTAGAGAAAATCAAATAAAAAGTTTTCTAAAACAATATCTAATAAAATCACCTATGATTAAACGGAAAATGGAAGGTTCTATAGCGAATCTTCCATTTTTTGTTTATGAGTCTAAGCAGTCCTCATAATCTGAATATGGTATTTGTACTACAAAATATGTACCCCATTCATCATCTTCTCCGGTCAAGGGTTGAATTTCAATGTCAAAGCGGGCGACTCCACTAAAAATTTCATCCAATACTAAATCTGCGTTTTTATATGGTGTTTCTGAACTAAATCCTGCAGCTGAAAGAAACCTTGCATCTTCATCTGAAAGTGAACTATCATCAATGTTAACCAATATTTTTAAGCTGTTGTTAAAATCTTCTGCCTCAATATGTATAGGCAGTTCAATACCTATTTCATCCTTTATTAAATTATTGGCAGTTGTTTTCACCTGCTCAAAGGTAACATAAAAAGAGATATAAGCAGGCTCTAGTTGTTTAATTAAAGACATTTAATTCATTCCTTCCTTTAGATAAAATCTTGTACTCTATTAATATACCTTAAAACACATAAAAAATTTTGTCATCGTTGTAAGGGGTATTTTATGTTATATGTTTCCTTCTTTTGTTTTCTCTGAACTGCTATAATTTAATGTGAGAATATTTACCAATACAATTGACAGTTTCAACATGATTACAAACGAGTAATGGAAGGGGATATCGAGATAATGCTGGAATACTCAGCGGGTTTCACGAGCGAAGGCTGGTTTCAAAATGAAATAAATATTGTTCTTCCATTAAAGATTGAAGGGTTACCAAGAAGTGAAATACTTGAAAGAGTTCTTGAAAAAAATTTATTTCAATTGAGAAGTGAATCTAGTATTAAGAAACGATTTCAAATGGTTTATCGTAGGACCGAAACATTTAATACTGAATTAGCAAAACTTTATATAAATGGTTCTCGTCTAGATCAAAAAGCACTGCTCTTATATAGCTATTTAAAATGCTATCGACTGCCATTTGAATTTTTTAATGAAGTTATTCTATACAATTACCGTAACAACAAGCCATTTATTCAAAATATTGATGTCGAATTCTTTATAGAACGTAAAGAAAGTGAATCTGAAAAAGTGGCAGGCTGGAGACCTGAAACCAAAAAAAGATTACGCAGCTCTATATTAATGTTCTTTAAGGAAGGCGGAATGCTACAAGAAGAGAATTCAGATACATTCCGAATACACCCATTACATTTGAGCAGTAGATTAAAGAGTTACGCAATTAAACATGACCAGCTGCTTTGTTTACTAAGTGAAGTAAGGTAGGTAAAAAAATGAGTAGTACATATGAGCGTTTAAAGCAAATGGAAAGACGAATAAATGAAGAAGGTTTTACAACTCCTACCGGTATTGGAAGTGAGATTCCACATTTCGTATTTGATTATCCAGCAGAGGATGAATTAATCGTTCGAACTTATGTTGAAGGAGTTTTGAAACGGACATCGTTAAATATTAAGGAAATTAATTTGTTCCTATTCTTATTAAGTCTTTTTGAAGATGATATAGAAGAATTAATTGAAATCAGTGAGGAAGAAGGATACAGCGAGTTAGTCCATGCACTGCAAACTGTATTAGAAGATCAAGATGTTGTTGTGGAAGCTTTCGTCGATCAAGTTAATGATGCGGAAATCGTTTTTATAACAGGTGTAGGCAATGCTCATCCACTCCTAAGATCTAGCCAATTACTTAAAAAGTTATCCAATCATGCCTTTCGAAAGCCAATCATTCTTTTTTATCCCGGTTATTTTACCGGCTTAGAACTTAGGCTGTTTGGAATTTTACAGAATGAAGATCAGTATCAATTATCAAGAATTTCGTAAAGGGGGAAACGAGATGGTCATTAAAGAAATATTTAAAAAAGATATATTTCGACCAATTAACGGGGTAGTTCAAGCGGGACAGCTTGATCATGAGACGATTAAAACGGAGCTTGAAGAGTATGTCATGACTGAAGAGGTAACAGAATACTTTCAAAAGTTTTATGAAAATTATTCAGCAGTCTATAACACTCCTACAAAAGATATCGGGGTTTGGCTCAGTGGCTTCTTTGGCTCAGGTAAATCACACTTTTTAAAAATCTTGTCTTATTTACTAGATGGAAAAGAAATTGATGCCAAAAAGCCGTATGAGTATTTTATAGAAAAAACAAATAATCAGAAACTACTATCGATGATGAAAGAAGTAGATGGAAAAGATTCAGATGCCATTCTATTTAATATTGATTCGATGAGTTCCTCTGGTGCAACTAACAAGGAACGTATTGTAGAAGTGTTTTTACGAGTTTTTAACCGCCATTTAGGCTATTCAGATACGTTATGGCTTGCAGATATGGAGCGACAATTAGATGAAGAAGGTAAATATAAAGAGTTCAAAGAAATCATCCATCGTTTATATGATACAGAATGGGAAGATTTCCGTTTAAAGGCTGTTATCCGACGGAAGAAAATTGTTCAAGCACTTGTTGAAACAGGATATGACGAAGAAACGGCAAATAGCTTTTTTGAAATTAGTAAAAATACCTTCAGTATGACATCTGAGAAACTTTCACAGTTAATTGCAGAATACTGTCGTAATCGTGGGAAAGAATATCGTCTGGTATTCCTAGTTGATGAGGTTGGGCAATACATTGGAACTGACGTTAATTTGATGCTCAATTTACAAACAGTTGTTGAAGATATTGGTGGCGCCACAATGGGTCAAGCATGGGTAATAGTTACCTCACAAGAAAAGATTAAAGCCGTTGCAAATATTCATAGTACAAATGATTTTTCGAAGATTCAAGGCCGTTTTGCTACCCGTATTAACTTATCGAGTGCGAATACAGATGAAGTTATTAAGCGTCGTATACTAGAAAAAACAGATACAGCAGATAAAACGTTGAAAATGACTTATGAACCAATTGAACAACTAGTTCGAAATCGTTTATCTTTTGATCCTAATACGACACAGTTTCGTTCAGGTTATCGATCAGCAGAAGAATTTTCGGCTCTCTACCCATTTGTTCCTTATCAAGTTGATTTACTACAAAAGGTATTTAACAAAATTAGAATTCATGGCGAAGGTGGGACGAGTTTAGCTCATGGTGAACGCTCCTTACTGAAAGCGTTCCAAGAAGCAGCAAAATTGAATGCTGAAGAACAAATAGGAAATCTTGTCACATTGGCAGAATTCTTTCCTTCGATTCGCAATTTCTTGGAAACATCTATTACGAGAACAATCAGTAGAGCTGAAGACCGTGCGCGTAATAATGAAAATATCTTACCTGAAGACATCTCAGTATTGAAAGTCCTTTACTTAATAAAAGGAATTGATGAAATAAAAGCAACACCAAATAACATTGCTACACTTCTTTTAGAAACAATAAATGACGATCAAAATGATCTTCCTATTAAAGAATCGTTAAATCGTTTAGAACAGGCAATGTTTATTGAAAAACATGCTGATGGTACTTATTCGTTCTTATCTGATGAGGAACAAGAAATTAATAAGGAAATTAGAAGTGTTGAAGTAAATCCTACAAAAATTAAAGAGCAACTTGGGGATTTATTTTTCACTAAAATGTATCCAAAAACAAAATATGATTACAGAAAAGATACGCCACCGTTTGATTTTAATAAACGATTTGATAATTATTCAAAGGGTAATATGACTCATCCATTAACGATGCAAATCTTTTCTGTCTATATGTCTGATATGGAAGCTGCCCTAAAAGCAAACTCTGGGCAAATGGTGATTTGTCTTGACGAAGAACTAGTTGCTGAAGCAGAGGCAGCAATTAAATATTCTGAGCAAGTTCAACGCTATGTCAATTTAAAGCGGAATAACAGTACAACCCAAGCCCAACATCGTATTTATGATGCAAAACTTGCTGCCATTGATGAATTTGAACAAAAAGCGGAAGAATTACTGAAAAAGGCTTGTGAAAAAGCTCATTTCTATATTCAAGGACAAGAACGTTCTTTTAAAGGATCCTTTGAAAATCAAGTAAACAGTGCCTTTGATATGCTAATTAGTAATACGTATAAATACTTAGATTATATAGATGTTCCAATTGCGTTTAAGTCCTATAAAGAAGACTGGAAGAGACTTGCAGAACAAGGCATTGACAATGACTTATTGCAAATGACAAGCAATCGGAAAGCCTATGATGAACTGAAAGACTACTTTGAAGATGTTGCCCGAAAGCATGAAAAACCATCAATAAAAGTAATTATTGAAAAGTACCATGCTGTCCCGTATGGCTGGAGTGAGTATGATATTATCGGCCTAATATTGGCCCATATGAATGCTGGAAAGGTGAATCTTCATCTCGGTGATGATAAGTTTACACCTGACCATTCTAACTTCTATGACCGTTTAGCACGTGTATCTGAGCGAGAAAAAATACGAGTAATACCGGAAATTGAAGTGGACTCAAAAATACGAAGAGAGTTCATCTCGTTAATAAGAGATTTTTTTGGTCGTTCCGTAGCAGGAGATACGTATCAAGAATTTGCGAATGCCATTGAGGTCGAGTTGAAAGAACGCTTCCAGTCACCCCTCGAAGATATTCGTTTAAAACGCCAAAATGCACGGTTACGTAATTATCCCTATCCGGGCGAAAGGGAAATAAACGCACTTTCAATGGGATTACAAAAGCTTTTACAAATACGTAATCCGGAGCAGATGGTGAAAGAATTTATTAATGCAGAAGATGATATTGATGATTGGTTTGGAGTTTTAGAGAAACTAACAGGGTTTTACAATAAAACGCCAATTACTGTTTTTGATGAGGCAGTTGAGATATTAGAGAAGTATCAAAGGGATCTAACCCTTATTCAAAGTACGGATGTTCAATTAATTAAGAAACAGATTACCGATATTTTAACGAAGCAAGAACCTTATCGTGATATACCAAGACTTCCGCAGTTAACTTACCAATTAGAAGAAAGTGTTAATAAAGAAGTAAATGAGCAAAGACAAGCTATACAGGTACAAGTAAAACAAATGGAAACAAATTTAAATGAGCTAAAAGATTATTACCAAAGTATGCAGTCTATTGTTGATTATATTGAAACCGAATATTATAACTTTAATCAAATCAAGTCGAGCATCTTAACAGAAGCTAGTCTTGTAACAATTCGTGCGCTTTTGCAACAATTAAATGAAATTGCGACAAGGATTGAAAAAAGAGCAAAAGAGCTGGAAGAAGAGTTGAGAAAACCACCAGTTGTTGATCCAGATGATAGTGATGATACACCACCTGTAGTAATTAGGGAGAAGAAAAGCAAACGTATTGGCTCAAATGAATTGTATCGCTTATTTTTTAATGGTCGTAATAAGATCGAAACTCAGCAAGATTTAGATGAAGCTCTTAATCAGTTACGTTCTGCATTATTAAAAGAATTAAAAGACCACACGTTGGAAATTGACTGAACAGAAGCGGGTCTTTAACGACCTGCTTTTTATATCAGAGAAGGAGTTATGTTAGATGAACAAAACGGAGTTAAAGAATTTTGCGGTCTCTGCTCGAAGAGATTTACTCGAAAAAGTCGCTTTACGAGCAAAAATCTTTGGGATTGATGAGAAGAACGGCCTAACAATAGAAGAAAAATTTGGTCAACTAGCCATTAATGGTGAAACCTATCCAATCGATAAAAAATCAGCATTTTTGTCATTAAAAAAACAGTTAGAAATAAAAGGCTATGAACAATTGATTGAAGAAGTAGCCTATACATGGTTTAACCGTATCATTGCCATACGGTATATGGAAGTGAATGAATATCTTCCTGAGAGAGTGAATGTATTAACAAGTAGTACAGGTAAGGTTGAACCGGATATTTTTTCAGAATTTGAAACAATGGATTTAGATATCGACACATTAAAAATCAAAGATTTAATTCGTCAAGGGGAAACAGATGATGCTTATCGAAAGTTGTTTATAGCCCAATGTAATGCACTAAACGAAATTTTGCCTTTCATGTTCGAAAAAATTCATGACTATACAGAATTATTACTTCCTGATTTTTTATTAGACAGTGAGTCAGTTATCAATAAATTAGTTTCAAATGATTCATTATCGGAAAGCTTTAAAGAAGTTGAAGTAATTGGTTGGCTTTATCAATTTTACAATTCAGAGCCTAAAGACAAAGTGTTTGCTAACCTAAAAAAGAATAAGAAGATAGAGAAATATGATATACCTGCTGCAACACAACTTTTTACACCAAAGTGGATTGTCCAGTACATGGTGGAGAACTCTTTAGGTCAGTTATGGTTAGAATCTAATCCAGATTCACTATTAAAAGAAACAATGCGCTATTACATAGAACCCGCAGAACAAGATGAAAAAGTGAAACAAAAATTAGAACAAATCCGATATAAAAATGTTAACTTAGAGGAAATTACGATACTTGATCCTTGTGTTGGTTCCGGTCATATCCTTGTTTATGCATTTGATTTATTGTATCAAATGTATGAAGAAGCAGGTTATCCAAGTGCTGAGATTCCACAATTAATACTAGAAAAAAATTTATACGGGCTAGATATAGATGAGCGCGCAACTCAATTAGCATCGTTTGCATTAACAATGAAGGCAAGAGAAAAATCCCGCAGAATCTTTCGTAAAAGTATTGAACTAAATATATTGTCGATTCATGAATCTAATCATATAGATAAAGTTGGTATTGCATTCCTATTAGGGAAAAACGAAGATGAGAAAAAAGATCTAATTTCACTTATAGAGGGATTTATTGAGGCGAAAAATTTTGGTTCAATTCTAGAACCACCGCTTCTTGATTATGAGAAGTATATAAGTAGAATTGATGAACTCTCATTTGAACAATTGACCACCGAAAATTATCTTGCATTTGAGCAAATGCCAGAAGTTAAATATTTATTGAAGCAAGCAAATATCCTAGCATCTAAGTATGATGTGGCTATGACTAACCCTCCATATATGGGAAGTAGAGGCATGGGTAGTAAATTGCTATCGTATGTTAAAAAAAGATTTAATAATTCAAAATATGATATGTTTAGTGTTTTCATGGAAAGATGTTATTCATTTGCACAAGAAAATAGATTTGTTGCCTTAATTACTCAACCTTCTTGGGTGCAATTATCATATTATAAACACTTACGAAAATTCCTTTTAGATAATACTATTATTCAGAGTCTTTTGTATATGGGTAGAGGTAATTTTGGTATTGATTTTGGTTCAGTTGCTTTTGTAATTAGAAAGAGCAAGGGTATTAACTATAAAGGAACATATTTTAAACTGTATAAAAGATTATTCCAGTACTTTGACACAAACGAGATAAGAGAATTATTCTTATATAGCAAGGATAATGAAAAAAATAAACATTTTTCCAATTTAGATTTAATGAAAGTAGCACAAAGTTCAAATTTAAAATATTTATTTAATCAATTTGATTTCAAAAAACTACCCAATTACCCCTTTTCTTTTTGGATAAGTGATAAAATTATTGATATTTTCCTGAACTTTAAACCATTAAAAGATATTGCTGAACCACGTGCAGGACTTCAGACAGGCGAAAATGAAACTTTTGTAAGATATTGGAGCGAAGTTGATTATACTAAAATGGGAATAGGCTGTGGTAATAGAGATGAAGCAAAAAGTAGTCAGAAAAAATGGTTTCCATATAACAAAGGTGGAGATTATAGAAAATGGTTTGGAAATAATGAGTATGTTGTAAATTGGTACAATGATGGTGAAGATATTCGTAATGACAAACTCTATAAACTTTCTATAGGAAAATGTCTTGAGAGTAATTCAAAACCCAAAAACGTACAATATTATTTCCGTGAAAGTATAACATGGTCATTTGTAAGTTCTGGTAATTTTGGAGTAAGGTATTCGCCAAAGGGAGCAATATTTGATATAGGTGGTTCTTCTGTATTTCCTAATGAAAATTTATTATTACTTATTGCATTTTTAAATTCAAAATTATCTTTTGAATTTTTAAAAGTTCAAAATGACACCCTTAATTTTCAAGTTGGGAATATTGCTTTATTACCAATAATTGATTCTATTCCCGAAGTAGAACAGAAGAAAATCAATGAATTAGCACAGACCAACATATCAATTGCAACAAAAGATTGGAACTCTTTCGAAACATCATGGGATTTTCAACTCCACCCATTTCTAAATTATAGACATGAAAGTAAACTATTAATTAATGTCTTTAACAAATGGATGGAAAATATGGAATCACAATTTGAACAATTAAAAACTAATGAAGAAGAAATAAATAGAATATTCATCGAATTGTATGAATTACAAGATGAACTGTCACCTACTGTATCGGGCGACAATATCACAATTCGTAAAGCTAATCAAGAATTTGATTCAAAGTCATTCCTTTCCTACTTCATTGGATGCGTAATGGGTCGTTATTCTTTAGATGTTGAAGGTTTAGCTTATGCAGGAGGTGAGTGGGATGACTCAAAATATAAAACATTTAAACCAAATAAATTTGGCTTAATACAAATAACAGATGAACACTACTTTGAAAATGATATAATTGCTCGCTTACGGAAATTTTTATCTATAACGTTTGGAGAAGAAACCATAGAGGAAAACATGCAATGGTTAGCAGAATCTCTTGAATTAAAACGTAATGAAATAGCAGAAGAACGTTTGCGTCGTTATTTCTTAGATGAGTTCTTTAAAGACCATTGCCAAGTATATCAAAAACGTCCCATCTATTGGCTGGTTGATTCAGGCAAGCAAAAAGGGTTACGTACACTTATTTATATGCACCGTTATCAGCCAGATACAATGGCAACGATTCGCTTTGAGCATCTACAAGAAATCCAAGCAAAGTATAACAATGAAATCGCAGCAATTGATTTACGTATTGTGAATCCAAATTTAAGTGCTACAGAGAAACGTGATCTTGAGAAGCGTAAAACGGCTTTTCAAAAACGTTTGGAAGAATTGCTTGTGTTTGATAAAAAACTGGCTGAATATGCAAATGCACAGATTGAAATTGACTTGGATGATGGTGTGAAAGTGAATTATGAAAAATTTGATAAGGTACTAGCAAAGATTAAATAAACAGTAATATTTATAACTTGTGTATCAATACCTGCCGCCCACCGTCGCTTTAATGATGCGAATAACGGTGGGCATTTGATTTTTTTCGGCAAATGACTTTTGATTTGGTAAAATATACTTATCGACTTAGAAATGTTATTACGGTAGTTAAACTGAGGTGAAAAAATGGATGTAATCGAAATGGTCCGCGAGAGGATTCGGGATGAAAAAGATAAAAAAGAACGTGCTGTTGTTTTTTGGTACGATTCCACTGGACAAGAAACTGTAGAGGCCTTATCAAACGAATTAACACATGAAGAAGTAACAGTAAGAGAAATAACAGAAAATAATTTTTTTAAGTTAAAGATAGAAATCGAGATTGAGCATCCTACAAGGTCGTATTTATTGTATGCTCCTTTTTCTCGCCCAGCAGATGAAGAGAATTTTTTATTAGATATTCTTTTATACGGATCTGAATTTAAAGCGGATCAGATTGCTATATGGTCTGAACAATTTGGCGTAAAAGATGTTATTCTGCGTACAGTAGCGAATCGTTATCCGTCGTTTTTTAACAGTAAAGAACGGAGAGAAAAATTAAAGAGAGTAATCAATCCTTCACCTAAAGAGGAAGAAATTGAATTGGCGATACTTGCTGTACTAACAGGCGCTCCAACATCTAATATTTCTCATATTACAAAACATCTATTGCTTGATGGTCTGGAAGAAAATAATAATAGTAATTATAAAAAAATTAGCAAATTGTTCTCGATTGACCGCATGTGGGAATTGCTAGAACAGTATTTTGGGTTGCGTCTTTCAAATGAACAGCGTACATTGCGATATTTAATGGAACAACTTTTATTTGCTCATTTTTCTAGAGAGGCTACAGTTACGATTAAAGCATTGGATGAAAAATACTCAACGGTACGAGCAAACATTTGTGCTTTATTTATTGATGACTGGATACGTGGGAAGACCGAAGAAGTTAAAGTGTTAGAAGAATATATAAAGGTTATGGAAAGTGGCTTTCATTTACGCTCTCACTTACAGGATATATCTATTGAGCAATTTGAAAAAGTGACTACATTCCCACTCATTGATGCTTTACTTATTGAAAAAGTGACGGACGAACTACAGCATAAGACCATTGATTTAGAAGCTTGGAAAGAAAGAATTCCTAATCGAATAAGCACTCACTGGGGGAGTAAATCAGGACTAGCTGGTCTATATCGCACATTATTGGAGGCCGTGCGATTAACGGACTATAAATCCTATTTAACTCAGTATGATACGCGTGAAGAGCTGTATGGACAATATGCTGCAAGAATTCATTCCATTGATCGAGCTTATCGTCACTTTATGCAAGCTTATACGGAGCTTGATAAACGAGAGATGGTTGAACCAATAGCAGAAGTTCTTACCAACTGGTATGAAAACGTCTATTTACGAAAAATAGCCGAAGAAACAAATTATATCCTTGCAAATGAACAGCATTCTAAAATCCCTTTACAAAGTGGATTTTTCAAAAGAACAATACAACCAATTTTAGATAAGGAATCAACTAGAGTATTCGTCATTATTTCGGATGCACTACGCTATGAGGTTGGTTTTGAACTTTGTGAGCGTCTGAACCGCCGTATTAATGGAGAAGCAAGTATATCACCAATGCAAGCTAGTTTGCCAACGTATACACAGTTAGGAATGGCCTCTTTGCTGCCACATCGCAAGCTGACTTTAGGCGAAAACAAAATCATTTATGCAGATGGTGAACCAACTAATGGTACAGCAAATCGAACGAAAATTTTACAAAAAATAAATCAAGATGCAATTGCCTATCGATGGGATGAATTTGACAATTGGACCCAAACAGAGGCTGATTCAAAATTTAAGGGAAAACGGCTTGTGTATATTTATCATGATGTAATTGATGCTGTAGGGGATTCAAAGAAATCGGAGCGAGATACATATGCAGCAGCGGAAAAAGCAATAAATGATTTGGAACGAACGATAGATCGGCTATCAAGATTACAGGCTAAGAGAGTCTATATAACAGCCGATCATGGCTTTTTATATCAATATTCTAAAATAGAAGCTGACGTGAAAATTGAAGCAGTAAACGGTAAAATTATAGAAAGCAATCGACGGTTTGCTCTAGGACAAGGACTTTCCATTCCGGAGGGAGCTGTTAAGCTTGACGAGAACAAATCGGAATTAATAGAAACTGAAACTGTATTAGCTAAAGGCATTAACCGCTTTACTGGTGGTGGTGGATTACAATTCATTCATGGTGGTGCCATGCCACAAGAAATTATTATTCCGTTAATTGATTACCGACGTACGGATCGTGCCGAATTAGTAGGTGTAAGTGTTGCCATGTTAGATAAAGTGATTACAAATTTCCGTGTACCAGTCACGTTTTATCAAGAAGAAAGCATTTCAAGCGACTTTTTGCCTCGTAAAATAAAGGCTGCTTTTTATATTGAAAACGAACGTATTTCAAATGAAATCGAATTCACGTTTAACTTAACAGGTGAAAACCATCAACGTACAGAACAACTAACCTTTAATTTAGCAGAAGCGTATTACACTCTGGGACAAGTATGTACTTTAAAGGTGGAAACCGTTCAAGATAAGACATATGAATTTTATAAAGAAGAAACATTTACGATTCGAATGTATGATGCATTGTATTAATGATCTATACCTGCCTTGCAAAAAGAGCTTGGCAGGTTTTTCAGGAAGGAGGCTTTGATTTTGCTAAAGAGTGGAGAAATAATAAAAGGACCTTTTTGGCCAGAAATTGTTGAAATCAAAAATTGTGAACTAATTGATGATGGTCTCTATCAAGTTGAATCAATTGGTAGGAACACAAATAAATACTATGACCGCTATTTAGAGCAATATCAACTAGAACAGTTAGAGAAGATCCAGCAGGAGGATTCTTATTTTAATCCAGATCGCCTGCAACATTATCTTCAATATTATATTTTGAAAACAGAAGAGAAATATTCACAATCTAGAGCTAAAGGAAATAAGAAAATTATTCCTTTGCCACATCAGATAGAAGCAGTATATAGCCGAATGTTGCAATCTCCACAAGTTCGGTATTTGTTAGCGGATGATCCGGGTGCGGGTAAAACAATTATGTCTGGAATGCTAATACGTGAATTACTAGCTAGGCAGAGTGCAGAACGGATTCTTATTCTTGTCCCACCATTAGTATTAAAGCAATGGCAAGAAGAGCTAAAAGAGAAGTTTGGAGAAGATTTTACGATTGTGACTCGTTCTCTTTTAAACAATTCCAATGAAATTAATCCATTTGAAGCATACGATAAAGTGATCGCTTCAGTTTATTGGGCATCAAGAGAAGAAATAAAATCGCTGATATTGAAATCTCAATTTGATCTTGTCATCGTGGATGAGGCTCATAAAATGGCAGCTTATACTCATGGAGTAAAAAAGAAAAAAATTCAGCGCACAAAGATGTATCAATTAGGGGAAGCCCTATTACGACATACAGAGCATTGTCTGTTGCTGACGGCAACACCGCATAAGGGGGATAAGGAGAACTATCGCCATTTAATGAGTCTGGTTGATCATGACATCTTTTCTCGTCTAAATAGTGGGGAATCGATGTACGAGAAAAGTAACCCTTTTGTTATCCGTCGCTTAAAGGAATCAATGGTCAATTTCGATGGAACACCGCTCTTTCCTAAACGTACTACGAAAACCATTTCATTTGAATTGAGCGCTGAAGAGCAAGAACTATATGAAGAGGTTACTGAGTATGTTCGAGAGCATTTTAACCGCGCAAAACAGAATAATAAGCCCAATGTAGCTTTTGCTATGATGATTCTGCAACGTCGGTTAAGTTCTTCATTGGATGCCATTTACCTGTCACTAGTACGAAGAAAAGAGAAACTTGAGGCTGTTTTATATAATCAGCAACATATGCAGCAGGTAGATACTGAAGATTTCGAAGACCTCTCAGCAGATGAACAAGAAGAGTTGGAAATGCAGTTAGAAGGGGAAACGGAAACTCTTAATTTAGAAGAATTGCAGCTCGAAATTGACGTACTTGGTCGTTTAGTTGAAAAAGCGAATTGGATTCGTCAGCAAGATGTAGAACGAAAATATATTGAATTAGAGCAAACCCTTTTTGGAGGAAACGGACTATTAGCTAAAGGAGAAAAGATATTAATTTTTACCGAATCAAAAGACACTCTGTATTACTTAGAAAAGAAATTACTTACTCATGTACCAGAGGTAGCTAAAATAGTTGGGAATTTCTCGATGGATCAGCGGCGCATGGAGGTAGAAAAGTTTCGTAATGAACTGCAGATAATGTTAGCCACAGATGCAGGTGGAGAATCAATCAACTTGCAGTTTTGTAATCAAATGATTAATTACGATATTCCGTGGAACCCAAATCGGCTCGAACAACGAATGGGCCGTATTCATCGAATCGGGCAGAAGAATGAAGTATTTATCTTTAACTTAGTGGCATCGAATACACGTGAAGGAGATGTATTGGTCCGTTTGCTTGAGAAGATGGAACAGATGCGAAATGATTTAGGGCAAGAGCTAGTATATGACTTTATTGGCGATGTATTAAAGGAACAAGGTGTCGATCTCTCAGACTTAATGGAACAAGCGGTAAGCGGTAGGGAAAACTTAGATGAACTCATTGCACGTATGGAAAAAACGCTCTCAGAAGAACATAAAAGGTTATTAGATTTAGCAAAACAGGAGAGGATGGATGAGCAAAGTTTTGACTTACCGGGAATGCGGAGAGCATACCAAGAGCTTTCAATTAATAGTCTGCCAGCAAGGGTGTATGGTGAATTTGCAGTAGCTCAGTTTGAAGAAACTCGAATTCGTCTCCACCTTTCAACTGATGGGACATTAGGTAGAATTGATCGTTTTCCAAAAAATATCCGTGAATTAGCTAAAAAAAGACGAATCCCATTGAAGACCGATGAATCAATTCGCTTTGCATTAAAACCTCAAAAAGAAACCGAAGAAACGCCTTTATTACAAAACGACCATCCACTATATAAACTGGCGTTGGAATTAGGAGGAACTGAAATTCAGCAAGTTGCCATTCCTGTTTGCCATGTTGAAGCAAATGTAAGTGAACAGATTACTGTTGAATTAGATCAAGTTAGTATCGTAGATGGGACAGGAAGAGAATTAGAGCGTTCATTCATGCTTTTGGGAAAACGTGAATCAGGTGAATGGATTCAAATCGATCCATATTGCTTATTTACTAAGCCATTTGATGTGATAAACACGGATGGGGGAGAAGATCCTTCCTTCAAGAGAGAAGCTATTATGCAAGCACGTAGGTTGTTACAAGGGGTTCAAATGAAGCGGGATGATTATGTTAATAAGAAAAGTGTGTACCTACGAAAATCTTTTGATGAACAAATGATTACGCTCCAAAATCGTCTTTTACAGTATGAACAGAGCAATATTGACAATAAAAATAGTGCGTTAATTAACCTAACCTATTCTCAAATTGAAGACCTAGAAGAACGAAGTCGTGAGCGATTAGATGACATCGAGCGTGAGAGAAGCATCCAATTACAACCAATCAAACGAATTGCACAATTAATTTTGGAGCCAACAGAACAAACAGGCAGAGTGATACCAGATGATGTATTTCAAAAGGTAAAAGAATATGAATACCAGAATGGAAGACTCAATATCCAAAAGAGAAAAGCATTTGGTCTTGTTGATTTTACGAGTGAAGGTACAAAAGATGAAACACGTTTTATTATTGTAACGGATTCTTTGCCAGATCTTTTACGTAGCATTAACTATGATGATTATACTGGAATTGAACAATATGTTTATATATACGTAATAGAAAGCAATGATATAAGTGAAGAGGTTTCATTGGATAAAACATTGAGACTGCTATAATCTAATAGCCAAATCACCCAAGGTTATTCATTAACCATGGGTGATTTTTTTGTAACTTTAGTCAATGTGTAGTTAATAACGAAAAAGAAATGTGCAGTTCTGTTAAGATTTTTTAAAATTTATATTTATATCAATAGACCTGATTAAAGGGGGCTATGATCGGACGGTAATTGCGCTTTTTTCACCACTTACTTTTGGTTATAGTCGGGCTTTTTTCTTGTTCTTTCTAAAGGTGATAAGTGTTGATACTACTGGGATATAAAGATTTTGAACTATGCTCATGCAGCGGACGCCCCCAACGTGCGTAGTAAAATAGGCACGTTGGAATTATTGACATTGATAATTTGATAATTTAGCCAGAAAATATAATGAGATTTAAAATTTTATAACATTCATTCAAATTTGCGCATGATTTTAAGAAATGTTCTTGCGGTAGCATTTTTATTGATGGAGGAACAGATTATCAACGATTTGGCTTGGGATAAATCATAAGGAAGAAAAATTGAAACCAAATAATTTTATTGATTTTAGTTACTCAGTTTATGAATATGATTACAAAGTGTCGCAAAAAAGTTTTTTAAGAGAGTAATCTATTTTAGAAACTGACATTGGTTACTATTATAAGGGTCACTTAATCGTATCTATTGAAATTTACTTTAGCAAAACTGATATAACCTTAGTGGGATGAATAAATTTCATGGTTACCACTATTCGTCTCTAATAGTATGATACGCACCAAAAATATGTCGCTTTTATAGGTGAAAATAGTGTGGTATCTAATAATAGATACCATTAGATACGGCATTCGACTGTTAAATATTACATAGTGAGTATTCGTAACTGGAGAAAATCTATGTACAGACTTATATACTCGGTCTTTTAAATTTTCTTTGACTCTTTAACTTAAATTTCCTTAATTAAATTTCCCTTCTATTAACGCAAAAAACGTATCATATATTGCTTGTGAGATAAAATTACCTTCTTGAACTAGATTCACTAAATCGTTCAAAAATTCTTCCTCATTTTTTTCTAATTGAATAGATTGACTCAATACTGCCTTCTGAAACCATTCAATTAAACCTTCTTCAATGTGAAGAGGGGACTCCATTCGATTGATAACGAGATGTTGATAACGATTCACTGCCTTTTTTAATTTTTTTTGTTCCTCAACCTCGATAAATACTTGAGTATCGTAATATTCAGCCCAACCAATCTCTAGTAAATTAAATTCTGAAAAATACAAAGCCACAAATGAGTTAAGTTCTTTATCATCGACAATTGGTAACACATTGTTTTCAATTGTAAATGGATGAATATACTTGCGATAGAGTGTTCTTTTATCTAAAAATCCACACTTTTCTAATAGAACTAGATAGCTATGAATTATCGTAGCGACTTCTTTACTGTCCCTAGAATTGTACCGGATCTGATCTTTTATATCTTGAAATAAATACTTTGAATAGATTAATTGTTTTTTACTATAGTTGTGTCTAATTGCTTTATGGAATACGAGTAACTGCCATAAAGGATAAGGCGTATGTATATATTCATAATCTTCCATTTGAATGTTAAATATTCCCGGAAAACTTGTATCGGATAGATTGTATTCTTTCACTAAACGTTTAAAAAGAATTTGTTCTCTATGTGACATACGCTGCAACACCACTTGTATACTAAAGTTATTCAAATACCGTTTATATTTTTCAAATTTCTTTATCCGTTGTTGTTTTTGCTGTATTCTCTGTAATCTTAAATGATTTTCCTTTTTCCGTTGTTCCCAAATTTCTGCTGCTTTTTTCCTCCGGTTTGAAAAATATTCATGAAGCCTTGCGAGGGAGCTTTGATCTCCTAAGACATATTTACAAGGAGTTGGTACTTGAAAAATTTTCATTTCGTCTATAGAAATTTCTTGTGTTTTTACAACTGCTCTTGTTTCTGTCCAATAAGACAAACCGAAAAATTGACCAATTTGCTTTACCAGATTATTTTTCACATCAATAAAGTACACGTTACGTTCTTTTTCATTAACTGTTTGCTGCAAGTACTTTAATCGAAGAAGAAGCTCTCCTTCACCAATTTCATTACTATTTATCTCTTTGTAATAGTTAATAGTTCCAAAAAGCCATATATCTCTTATTCCAGCAATTCGGTATAGTTTACGTCGCTCTAGCCAAGTTTCTGCTGTTAGTTCGGCACACTGCACTTCAAATGCAAATCTTTTGCCATTGCCAAAATCCACATAGACATCAGCTATTTGATTCGTTTTTGTAATTCGGTATTCTAAAGCTATAAAGGTATTTGGATATTGTTTTCTCAACCAATTATAAATTGCTAATTTACCACCAAGATGTTCCTGTGTCTCAGGCTCCCCAACGAAACTACATTCAACATGAGGTTCGTGATAAAAGTGATGAATGCGTTTTGGTCCTCCGCGAAAGAAAACTTTCTTCTGACAGTTGGGACAATAGAGTATTTTTGCAGCTGACAAATATCGTAATGCATTCTTATCCTCATCAAATGCGAATTGCTTCTCCCCATTTTGGTCGACTGCTACAAACATTCTTTTCACCCCATTTAACTATGAAAAGTACCTATTTTATAGTTTAACAAAATACAACTCTTTTTGATTTCATCGGCCAATAAAATATTACACATATTCCCAATTGTATACTCTTAGTATAATAAAAATTGCTACGATTGAACATGAAATAGGATAAAAAAGTATTGTAAAGTAATTAAATGGTTATTCGGTTAAAGGGCCATATTTGGATTAACCCTTATATTACGTAGTTGTCTCATAATGCGTAATAAACAACCTCTATTTTTAAGTTTTTTTGTGAAGAATTTCACTTAAATAAACGGGTAGAAGTTAAATAAGCCAAGCTATAAAGGGCATAGAATATAAAGGGTTTATGCCCTTATTAATTGAATTTTTGATTGTGTATAACAAAAAACACAAAAGGCAACGTTCAATATGATTTTCATTAAATGCCAGCATAGTCTATCCTAGAGCCGCTATCTTGGTGTTTTGTTGTGGTGGAAACCCTTGAATAATCTGATATAAGTTATATTATTCATTCTTTTATATTCAAATCTACTTGTGGTGGGTTAGGATATAATTCATTAACTAGTAGTACTAGAGCTTCATTCAATTCATATCGTGCAATTTTCCCTTTGTACTCTAAACCACGGATGTAGTCAATAGCACTATCAAGGTTGTCCAAGACGTGATTCTCTTGATTTGGTAATATAGATGTAAGTTGAAGATCATGTAGCCTATCAAAAAAATTATGAAAGCCCTCTGCTGAAAGAAACTTGTTAAATGATTCTCTCATATCTTTCCTCATGTAAGTTGCTTCATTTTCAGGTTGTGTGATTTCTCTTATGGCTTTTATCGCTTCGCCATTCAAACCCATATAAGAACAGGCCTTCTCCACTGAAAATGAAATCTCATCAGTTTCACCAGTGAGATAGCCAACATCTACACTAAAGAAATCTGCAATTAGAAGCATAGTATCGTATTTTGGAAAGCCGACTTCTCCATTTTTAATTTTGGCTCCTGTATTCATCCATCTACTAACATCTTTTTGGCCATAACTAGTTCCATATTTATTGTTTAAGGCTTCAGCAAAGGATGCTTGAGTATATCTTGCTGCATCCATACACTTTTTTAATCTGATTTTCCAGTACGTTGCCTTTTCTTTTAATAAGTCATTCATGATATATAATACCTCCATTTGGGTGAATTATATACCCTGCGTAAGTCTTGTACAACCTAAAAGTACGAGCTATTATTATGTTAGAAAAGTCAAAGTAACAGTAGAAAAACGAGTAAAGAAACTTTTTCTTGCAAAGGTATTAAAGAGCTTACATGCATCTCGTTTTATTGAGTTTCAAAAAGATTCATGCGAAATAACAGCTCTGGGAATAAAAGAAGTTGAAAGATTGATTAATGAGATTGAAAACATAACACTAGGATACTAGCCTGATTTTATGCAAAAAAACTCTGAAAAGAGTCTCCGAACATTGGGAGGTTCTTTAATTTGCATTGTTTTTAGTAGCCCAGCACCAATCAAGTCTTAATGACTATGTCTCTTAATGTCGAATGAGTTGCATTAATACAAAACAACTATCCCAATTTAATGAGATAGTTGCTTAAGATTTTGGATATTCATTAGGAATGGTATTTTTATTTTTGAAATCTATTGGTCCATAACGCTCCCGTGTAATGGGTTCAATAATTGTTCTTCCAAAAAAACGCAATAGGTGGAAATCCTTTAGATTATTCGTTACAAGATCGATTTTTTCATTGATTGCTGTTACTGCTATAAAGGAATCAGCTAATCCTGGAAGTGCTGGAGTTTGGGGTTTTTTCCATCCGTTATGATATTTTCTGATCTTTCTACCTTGTCTTCTATATAGATGTGCTCTTTTAAAATCACTCAATTCAACTTCAATTGGTTGAAAAGCTGCGATTAGTTTCCTTGCAGCTACGACTTCATGTTTTTTCATCTCTACAAATTGACTCAAAATTTCATATTTGACGGTTTCAGGAATGAAAAATGTATCATTTTTAGCAAGGGAGCTTTCAATGAACGATTCGACTTCAGGCTGTCTATCTACATATAACCGAATAACATTTGTATCAATTAAGTATCTTGCCACTTTATTCTTCTGCCTCTGCTTTTCTGGCTTTTTCCTCTTCTTTTAAACCGTCAATAAAAGCTTTGCTTTTGCTTAAAACATCCTGTGCTTCTTTTATACTCGTAAATCGAGTTTCTTTGTCTTCTAACCACTTTAAAATGATTGGGTTGGATAACTCACTCTCTGGGATAATCCATTGATTTCTCTTCCCTCTTTTTGCTTTAATCTCGCCAGATTCGCACTTTTTACGAATTGTTTGCGCAGATACACCACAGTAATCAGCTAATTCAAACGTATCGAGGACCTTTTCTTCACTTGGGATAATTGCTATATTATCTCTTTTCTGAACGATTTGTTTAACCAGCGTTGCGAACCCTTTTGCATTTTGATTCGCATAAGCTAAATCACTATCGATATTTGTTGTTTTTAAGACCTTTTCAGCTACCAATAAATTTTCAATGGCTGTAATATACATTTCCATTGGAGGAGACAATTGTAAATTTCGCTTCATTTTTTCCAATTCTTCTGTTTGAATTTCGTACATAATTATTCTCACCTCTTCACCCCCTAGTATACCCTATGTTTCGCGAAATTAAAATATGCGAAACTTACGAAATGTTTTTGTAGATCCCACTAGTGGCTAATTGAATAAAAAAGAAAAACATCCTAAAACCGATAGAATGTTTTGAAATTGAAATTTACAACTACCAAATGTTGTTTCACGAGAGGAATGGCTTGTTCGCTCGCTGCGGACAATATTGGTCATCATCTCGCCCACCTGCATGCACGCAACACGTCACTGGCACTGATATCTCGTGCTCCACTTCCCAAGCTCCAAAGCTAAAAGGAACGAATGGGGTGGAACATTCCTTGGTACTCGTCCTTCGATAGCGACTTTAACTATGACTTTCATGCAACGCTCGACGAATCCGTCGTTCCGATTGAATACAACTACATGACACAAAAAATAAAAAACCCTAGAACCATTGATAAATCAACGTTTCTAGGGTTTTCGTTATCGCTCTTTAAGAAGCGATTTTATTAACGAGAGTAGAACTCAACGATAAACGCTTCGTTAACTTCTGCAGGAAGCTCAGAACGTTCTGGAAGGCGAGTGAATGTACCTTCTAGTTTGTCTGCATCAAATGTTAAATAGTCAGGTACGAAGTTGTTTACTTCGATTGCTTCTTTGATGATGTCAAGGTTGCGTGATTTTTCACGAACACCGATTGTTTGACCAGGTGCTACGCGGTATGAAGGAATATCTACACGCTTGCCATCAACAAGGATGTGACCATGGTTAACTAGCTGACGAGCTTGACGACGAGTACGAGCTAAGCCAAGACGGTAAACAAGGTTGTCAAGGCGAGATTCAAGAAGAATCATGAAGTTTTCACCGTGTACGCCAGCCATTTTGCCAGCTTTGTCGAATAGGTTACGGAATTGGCGCTCATTTACACCATACATATGACGAAGCTTTTGCTTCTCTTGTAATTGTAAACCGTATTCTGATAATTTCTTGCGTTGGTTTGGACCATGTTGTCCAGGAGCGTAAGGACGCTTCTCTAATTCTTTACCTGTACCGCTTAGGGAAATACCTAGACGGCGAGATAATTTCCAGCTTGGACCTGTATAACGAGCCATTGATTGACTCCTCCTTGTGTTTTTATTTTGGTAAAATAAAAACAGACGACAACAGCGATTATGCACATTTTGTTTTCATGTATCTTCGCCCTGCAGCAGCGGGTTACGCAATACCCCGTCAGAGAGGAAAGACTCTCTTGAGGAACAAAATGAAGACATAAAGGTGTTCTCATAGGCTGCGATATTTTACACAAAGAATATTATAACTACAATTCTTGTTAAAAGTCAAGGGTGGATTCAAAAATATTAGTGAAGTCTATTTGGAACATATGATATAATTAAAAAATGAAGTATGAAAAATGAGTGGTTATGTATGGAAACCAAAAGAGAAAAGAGGCTGCGATATTTCTTAGTCGCGGTGTTTGTTAGTATTACGATAGGAGCCCTTTTTTATAAATATAATGGAATCGATCAAGCAAAACGAGATGATCCTGTACCTTTAGTGATCGTGATAGAAGGAAGCTTGGAAAAGGATAACCCGGTTGTGATCATGTACGATTTTCGGGAGCCAAAACATATTCTAGCACAATATGAGATTGAAAGGAATCATGATTATCGATTCAAGACACTTCATGCCGTGGAAATTAAGCAGGCAGTCACCGATTTGGAAAAGGATCGGGACGAAGGGGTCTGGGTAAAAATATCAGGCAAATGGCATTATTTTGATCAAGATTTACAGCCGAAGAAGAGAAGCCTTGAATATAAAAGTTCAACAAAGCCAATTCCCTATACCGAGGTACAGACTGAGGATGGAAAATGGATAGTTCTAGGGGATGGGGAAAGGGTGAAGGTAGAAGTCAATGAAATCGTTCGACAAGTTTTACCTTTATCTATCGATCAGAGACTATGGTTGATTTTGACGAATCATGGAGTGAAGATTTCGACAATTGATACGAAATAGACAAAAGTTTAACAAGAATATCCAAATAATTACTTTATAATAATATTTGTTGATCCGTTGGTAAAGACGTGATGTAGGTGATGGTAGGAATGAAAGTGCTAGAAAAACAATTAATCATAAATCTAAAAAGCCGTTTTTTTGATTTAATAGATACGGATAGTGGCTTGTTAAGCTATGAACAGTTTCTTCAGGAAATGCTTTTTATCGTGAAGGGCTTTATTCGAGCTGATGAAGTTACATTATTTAACTGCAATGAATGGAAGCATGAATGGTTTGTGGAGGCCTCCACAAACGAAAAATTGAAATTTGATATTGAAATTAGTCCTATTTTATGCGAAGAAATTAGAAGTATTTTTTCAAAAGTATGTGTTTTACACAAGCCCATTTCTTTAGCGGGGTTAGAGAATTATGATTTAGTCTTACAATTAAGAAGGGGAGAACAATTCCATGGATATCTTGCCATTAAAGGGATAACGGATTGTCCTTGTCCCGATGATTTAATTGTGGAGGTTGCGAAGGAGTGCTCCAATTTTCTTCATAAAGCACAGGTGATATGTAATGTTGTTTTTGAGGAAAAGAGGTACAAGCAGCTATTCCGAGTCACCGAAAAGTTTCACTCCTCCATGGACATGGATGCGGTTTTAGGAGAGATTATTTACACGTTAAAGGAAGTATATCCATCCTTTACCTATTATTTGATGCTTTCTCAGGATAATAATAGCCATGGTGACCTCCCTATCAAGGACTTGGAGTATGATAGCGAGAACATTACGGCGATGCAGGCGTACGTAACAGGAACGATTCAGCTTGAGGATTCCCTTTTAGAGAAGCGTTCAATTCTATATGCACCGCTTAAGGGCAAGCAAGGGGTCTATGGAGTACTTCAGGTCATTGCTCCTAATACGATGACCTTTCCAAAAAATGAAGTAGAGTTTATCACTCTTCTGGCCAATACAGCTGGCTCCGCTTTGGAAAATGCTCAATTATACCAACAATCGAGAAGATTGATTACAGATCTGCAATTGATTAATGAAACCTCTCATCGTTTAAACTCCAATCTAAGGCTGACTGAATCGATCAATTTTATGGCTGGACAAATTAAGGAGTCCTTTGGTGCAGAGGAAATCGGGTTTGTTCTCGTATCTGAAGACTTTGAACAATTAAAGGTGATAAAAGGAAGTACGGAATTCTTTTTTGCCGATGAATCTGAGCATTATCTTCATTTTATTGTAGAGAGAATAAAGCGAGAACGGGATTCGATCTTTATCGGAGACTTAACGATTGATTGTGAACCAATAAGGTTCCGTTCCTTGATGGCTGTGCCAATGGTTCAAACAGGTCTAATTATTGGCTTTGTGGTCGTGTTGCATCATAATCCATATCGGTTTACCTTTGAGACGTTCAAGCTCTTGCAGGCTCTTATTCATCACTCGACATTAGCCTTTACGAACTCGATGCTAAGGGAAGAATTGGAGAGATTGGTGATCACGGATCAGCTAACGAAATTACATTCCCGTAATTATTTAAATGAAAAAATCCATCAATCGATGAAAGAGGACGCCTATGGCGCCTATATTTTAATTGATATTGATGATTTCAAGAAAATCAATGATACGTATGGACACCAGGTTGGAGATGAAGTTCTGGTTCAGGTAGCTTCCATTCTGATGGATAACATTCGCGATACGGATGTGGCCGCCCGCTGGGGAGGAGAGGAACTGGCCATTTATTTGCCAAAAATCCAATCCGATGTAGCTTTGATTATTGCAGAAAGATTAGTGAAAAAAGTTAGAGAGCAAACCAATCCAAGTGTAACGATTTCCTGTGGTGTTTCTTTTTGGCGCAAGGAATATTCAAACGATACCTTCACCAAACTGTTCAAACGAGCTGATAATGCTCTCTATATTGCAAAAGAAACAGGAAAAAATAAAGTCGTCGTTCAAGAGAATATAGATATTAATGAATAAGCACTCGCTTCGGCAGGGTGCTTATTTATTTTTTCCTTTCCATTTGTAAGTATTTATCATATGCTAAATATGAAAATGGATGTAAGCGATTTCACACAGGAGGTTATCATGGGGAAAAATAAAAGCTACCAATTCGAAACAGAAGTTATTCACAAAGGCTATGATTCTAATCAATTTCAAGACAGCTTAAATCCACCTATTTTCCAAACTTCGACCTTTACCTTTGCAACTGCAGAACGTGGAGAAAAGAGATTTTCCGGGGAGGAGGAAGGATTTATTTATTCCCGCCTCGGAAATCCCACTGTGAAGGTGCTAGAGGAAAGGATGGCTGCATTGGAGGATGGGGAAGCTGCATTGGCATTTGGTTCTGGCATGGCTGCGGTATCTGCCGTCTTGGTATCCTTAACAAAAACGGGTGATCATATCGTATGCTCACAAGGGATATATGGTTGCACATTTGGCTTATTACAAATGATGAAAGAAAAATATGGGATTACACATGATTTTTCTCCTATGTCTACAAGGGATGAGATTGAAAAAGCGATTCGACCTGAAACCGTTTGTATTTATGTAGAAACACCGATTAATCCCACGATGAAATTGGTCGATTTGGAGTTAGTTTGCAGTGTCGCAAAGGAAAAGGGGATACAGGTGGTCGTCGATAATACGTTTTGCTCCCCGTATCTACAGAAGCCCATCCCCATTGGAGCAGATATTGTCATTCATAGTGCAACGAAATATATAGGCGGGCATGGAGATGTCATTGCGGGCATTATCGTAGGAAAGCGAGCATTTATAGATGAAGTGCGAATGACGACGCAAAAGGATATAGGCGGTATTATTTCTCCTTTCGATGCATGGCTATTATTACGGGGATTAAAGACTCTTGCAGTAAGGCTTGATCGTCATTGTTCCAATGCTTCGAAACTAGCCGAGTTTTTATCTGAGCATCCAAAGATAGAAAAAATTTATTATCCCGGTGACCCGAATCATGAAGACTATCCGATTATGGAAAAACAAATGACTCAACCTGGTGGACTGATATCTTTTACGATTAAAGGAAGTAAGGAAGATGCCCAACGATTTATGAATCGCTTGGAATTGATTAAAATTGCGGTGAGTCTTGGAGACGCTGAAACACTAATCCAGCACCCAGCAACCATGACCCATGCCGTCGTTCCAGAAAATGAAAGAAAGAAAATGGGGATTGAGGATCATTTATTAAGGCTCTCGGTTGGTCTTGAAGCATGGGAGGACATCAGGGATGACTTGGCATCAGCCTTGAATGGAATTTGATCAAGAACCAGCAAAAGGGGGAGCACCGTGCTCCCCCTTTTAGAGTTATAAAAACTTCACTAGTATCCGTACGAATTCCTCAAGATTCTCTTGGTCAATCTCATCAAAGCGGTTCTTTTCAGGTGAATCGATATCCAAGACACCTAAAACTTGGCCATCCTTTATAATCGGCACGACGATTTCTGATTGGGAAGCAGCATCACAAGCGATGTGTCCAGGGAATTGGTGGACATCTGCAACAAGAACAGACTTTCTCTCTTTCGCACTTGTCCCGCACACGCCTCTGCCAAAAGGAATTCTTACACAGGCTGGCAAGCCTTGAAATGGACCGAGCACGAGTTCATCTCCTTCTGTCAAATAAAAACCCACCCAATTCACTCGATCAAAGAATTGATTTAACAGAGCAGAGGCATTACTTAGATTAGCGATTTGGTTTCTTTCTCCTTCTAGAAGAGAAACGAGCTGCTTGCGGAGAAGATTATATTGAGCCTGACGATTTCCGTCATAGTTTTCGACTTTAAACACCCTAAATCACCTTACTTTTCTAAGATTATCATTTTATTGTATCAAAAATCGTTGAAAAATAGGATACTTTGTCAAGTTTTTTATAGAGGAAAAGATGAAGAAGCCAAGAATTTTAATATTAAGGAAGGGAATTATCGGTTATTAGGGATGAGGGAGTAAATAAGTAAATGAAAGAAGGTGCAGTGATGGTTAAAAATACGAAAGAAGCGATCATGGATGCAGCCATTTCACTATTCAATACAAATGGCTTTGCGGGGACATCGATAAGAGATGTCGCCAAGAAAGCGAATACGAATGTTTCTAATATCTCTTATTACTTTGGAAGCAAGCACGGCCTTCTTGAAACTTGTTTTACAACTTATTTTGAGGAATACCTGAAGCAAATTGAAATAGGGTATAATGAATCCAAAGAAAGTGCCCTTCATCGCTTAAAGCAAATAACGGAAAATATCCTACAATTCCAGTCTCGAAATATTCAATTAACAAGGCTAGTCTTAAGGGAAATATCGTTAGACTCCCAAATGGTTAGGGAGATTATGTCTACGTATTTGGTGAAAGAAAGATATTATTTTAAAAAGGTGATGGAGGAGGGAATCCTCACGAAAGAATTCCACTCATTTTCCGTCAATTATTTGATTATCCAATATAAGAGTTTGCTGACAATGCCATTCTTAAATCCCTTTTATCTAACTGAAGTATTGCAGGTTTTTCCGAATGAATCCTATTTCGTAAAGAGATATTACAAGGAGTTATGCTTCTGGATGGAGGGGGTACTTTGTAACAAGAGGAGCGAGTTGCTCCCAATGGTTATTACGTAAATAAACCAAACGGCCAATTTCCCGTTTGGTTTATTTGATTAGCAGCGCGTCATGACCCTGCTTTAGTTCCTTTACTTGGTGGGCATCAGACCCATAGACAAGAGGGATTTGTAGATTACTCGCTTCTTCCGCAACCCATTTTGGCGGATAGGTTTCTCTGCATAAGGGCTTTGCGGTTCCGGCCCCATTATAGTCCATCTCATACCCTTGGTTTTTAATCGCCTGTAGCACGGTCATAATTACATTTCGAAAATCGGATTGGACAGGAAACCTTTTTTGAAACTTCCTTACTAAAGTTATATGGCCAATTCGCTTTGGTTTATAAGGACCTAAATCAGTCTGGATCGATTTAAGTAAGGTCCGATAATAATTCTGATATATGTCTTCAACGGTTCCGTACTTTTTAACCATTTGCTCGAAGGCTTCAGGGCTGTAATCAAGACAATCATAGGAATGCCCATGCTTTAAAAAATGTACCGAGAGAATGGCGTCATCTAATCTGCTTCCATATTGATTAAGGAAGGATGTGATCTCTTCCTCAAACCCTTCTATATAATCAACCTCAAATCCACAATTAATGACCAATCGATCACTAAATCTATCTTTCAGTTGATCAATCTTAGCGAAATACTCCTCTAGCTGCTCTAATTTCATCCCGGAGTCCTTTTTCGGAGTGGTGTCCTCAAATCCCTTGGGAAGGGGGGCATGCTCAGTAAAGGAGATTTCTCTGAAGCCTAGCTCAATCGCTCTTTCTATGTATTCCTCAAACCCGTCTTTTGTCCCATGAGGACAAAATGGAGTATGAATATGGCCGTCCTTCAGCATCTTAATGACCTCCTAAATCATCTAAAAATATGAACTAAGACCCCATTTTTCGAGATAATGGACGAACAATCTTTCGAAAACGCCCATTTCCTACAAAAAATTTGAAATTAATAGTCAAAAATTGTCGTTTACATGTTATCATAGTAACATTGAAATGAACACTTGAAAACGTTGGTGGCCTAGCAAACGGAGCTTGACAGGAGGCTTTAAAATGGAGTTTATAATCGCTGCCCTTATTTTAATTTTAATTTTATATATAACTGGTTATTTTTTCAAAAAGAAGTATTATAAGGATATTGATCGGCTTGAAGCCTGGAAAATAGAAGTTATGAATCGTCCTGTTTTGGAAGAACTGGCGAAGGTCAAAAAGCTCAATATGACAGGACAAACGGAAGAGCTTTTCGAAAAATGGAGAAAAGACTGGGACGAGATTGTCACCACAGGGCTTCCTGATGTGGAGGAGTTTCTTTTTGATGCGGAAGAGTGTATTGATAAATACCGATTCAAAAAGGCGAAACAAATACAAGTAGCCATAGAAAAGCATCTAAAAGAGACAGATGAAACGATTCAAGCTTTAATCAATGAAATAAAAGATTTGGTAGGTAGTGAAGAAACTAGTAAGGTTGAAATTGAGGAATTAAAAGAAAGCTACCGAGTGATTAAGAAAAACCTCCTAGCTCATCGACATAACTACGGGTCTGCTGTGACCAGCTTGGAAGCAGAGCTTGATGATATTATGAGGACGTTTCAGCAATTCGATGAATTCATGAGTAATGGAGATTATCTGTACGCAAAAGAAACCGTTTTGTCGATAAGAGAAAAGCTTGACGTCATTCAGATAAAAATGGAATTGGTTCCTAATCTACTTATAGAAATTCAATCACATATCCCTTCCCAGCTCGCTGAGTTAAAAGACGGCTTTCGAGAAATGACCCAGCAGGGATACATACTTGAGCATGTCCAGTTGGACAAAGAAGTGGAAAGAATTGAAAATCTGCTTCAGAATTGTAAGCAGTTGTTAGAGCAGTCTGACACGGAAGCAGTCGAAACGGGAATTGAAGAGATAAAGGAAGGCATTGAGCTTCTTTATGATATGCTAGAAGCAGAGGTCCTTGCCAAACAATTTATTGATGAGCATGAAGAGAGAACGAAGGAAATGCTACATACGGCACAGACTGCAAATGGCGATCTCAAAGTTGAGATGGATGCAGTTAAACAAAGCTACCATCTTTCAGAAAGCAAATTAGACGAACAATTGCAGCTAGAAAAGCAGTTGAACCAACTTCTCAAACGATACGAGCTATTGGAGCTTAAAATTCAAGAGGATGAAACAGCTTTTTCTCTTTTAAAAGAAGAATTAATGGAGATTAAGACAGAGCTTGAAGCGATGAATACGGAGCTGTTAGCCTTCTCAGAGGATCTAAAAATGTTAAGAAAAGATGAGCTCGCTGCCCGTGAGAAAATACAGGAGCTTACAAGAAAAATGGCTGAATCGATTAAGCTCGTTTCAAAGAACAATATTCCTGGCATCCCTGAGGACCTTATCACTTTGATGGAGGATTCAAAAGAAAGCATTCAGGATGTAAAGGAGAAGCTCGAGGAAAAACCACTGGATATTCCTTCAGTCCAAAGGGTTCTTGAAGTGGCTGTGTTAAATGTGGAGAAAACACATGAAACAACGAATGAGCTAGTTGAAACGGCAAAGCTAGTTGAAAAGGTCATTCAATACGGAAATCGTTACCGAAGCCGATTTCCTTCTGTTGATAAAGGCTTGAAGGAAGCAGAATCATCCTTCCGTGGCTTTGATTATCAGTCAGCTTTGGAGCAAGCGGCGGCTTCTATCGAGGAAGTAGAGCCAGGGGCATTAAAAAGAATTGAGGCCCTCTTAGACGAACAGGTCTTGTGACAGGGATTCATCATTGAATAGGGAACGGAATAAGAAACGGTTCGCGATCGCAAGCGAGCCGTTTTATTTATTTTCAAATAAAACAATGTATCTAACAAATAAGGTTTTTTCTGTAATAAATAGCTAATTATTTGAAGTGACAAATTGCCACTTCCTATTCTAGGTTGTTGAAATGTGTCGTAATCTCAATAATCCTTAGAATCCAGGGAGTGGCAATTTCTTTGCTTATAAAGCCCTCTATCAAGGTCTTTCATAACCTATTTCTTATAACAGTTTTGACAATACGCCTCGAATAGGGGGAGGGACTTTTACTGAGAATATCTCATGTTTGAACATCAACTTTAACAAAAGGATCGTGCTCACTTAGTACATCAATAATGTAGTCTGAAGAGATATATAAATGATGTTCAGCCATGGGCTGTAGTTGAACTCTAGCGGGAAAAATATTATCATACCAAGACAAAAAGCTGGAATTTAAAACCTTGTAAAAAGTAGGTTCGTAGGTAAGTTTATCCAAACCATCTTCTTCTCTTTGTTTTCCTACTCTGGAAATAAGGTTTTCAATATCAGGTCTTGCTGTCTCATCAAACAACCGGAAAGTAATAACTGCGTTAGGCCTAGATTCTGGTTGTTTATATGTAAAGATATATTTCTTAGTGTGATTCGCATCTTCAAAAACAAGGGTAAAATCTTTTTGATAGTGCATTTCAACAAAGAGTAACTCATTATTAAATCTGCTAAATTGATTATCCGCCTCATGGATAGGTTCCCAAACTAATAGCTTCTCACTTTCCATAAAACAACCTCCTAAAATCAATCCCCAAGAAATCTCACCTTATCTTTTAGAAAAGATATAGTAGGTCTTTGTGCACCAGCAGTCGTACTAGAGCTGGTATATAAAGTAACATTCCCAGCTGGTGTCTTCTTTACATGAGTTATATTGTTTCCACTTACATAAGATGTGACTTCCCCTCCTCCACCGAGCTTACCGAACTCCGCTTGTGCAGCAGTTCTATTTCCCTTATTGGTAAATTGTCTAATACCCCCAGAACTGGTATGAGTATAAGTTGAACGTCCAAGAAAAGTCGTCCAATCATTTAACATATTATGCTTGTCTGTAGCGAATGTGCTAAAATTATTATCAACATTTGCGGAAATATTACTTTCATTTTCAAGACTATCCACAAGTTCTTGATATTCTTCATTGGAAAGAGTAATTACTTTGTCGGAAATTATAAGATTTTCAGTGTTTTCTAATGAATTTGCAAACGTTGTGTTCATTGGAATTAAAGTGAATACTAATGCAAAAGTTAACATAAGAATAGTGATTTTTAAGTTTTTTTGAAATAAAGCTTTCATTTTATCAGTCCTCTTCAATTAAATACGATTGAAAAATAACTCTTTTTTTCTTAAGAATGATTTGAAACTTGGTCAACCAACCGAACTTAAATAAATGCTAAGAGATCAACATTTAGCAAGATTATTTTGTCTTCATTTCCGTATCTCCCCCTTTCTGCTCTTGAATAATATAACAAGATAGGGAATTTTATGTTTTCTCCGTATAGCTTGAAATTTTCTATGTTTTGTTGGGTATTCTACTCTATTCTTGAATTTTCTTAAACTAATATAATTATAGTTATATAATTAAAAAAAGTCCCTTTTAGAGTAACGGGTTCTCTTTTGAGATGGAAATAGTTAAGTGTGTCAGCTAGTTCTAAATATTCTTCTAAACCAGCTTGTGAAAATTGTCTTGTTTCTTTTGTTCCGAATTCACGTTAACTTCAATTGTGTATATCCCTTCATTTACACTTTCTAATTCGACTCTCATCCTTCATCTTTTCCTTCATTCTTAAGTGATTTTCAGTGATCAAAAAGTGGCCGATGATTGACGTTTGGTTAGTTTTTATAAAAGCTAATGGCTTTCTATGACAGTTTGAACTATAATAAATACCGTTAAATCAACGTTTTTAAGGTGAGTGAATGTAATTGACATCTAATTTTATTTATTTCGATAATAGTGCCACAACGAAACCATACAAAGAAGTAGTGGATTCCTTTGTAAAAGTCTCAACGGATTATTTTGGAAATCCATCATCATTGCATCGGATTGGAGGGGAAGCAGAGAAGCTACTCTCGAAAGGTAGGAAGCAAATAGCAGAACAGCTCGCGGTCAAGCCATCAGAGATTATTTTCACCTCGGGTGGAACTGAAAGCAATAATCTTGCGGTAAAAGGTGCTGCGCTTATGCACCGAAATAGGGGCAATCATATTATTACCTCCGCTGTTGAGCATGCCTCGATTAAGGAACCATATAAGCAATTACAGGAGCTTGGATTTGAAGTGACTATTCTCCCCGTTGACGATGAGGGAAGAGTGAGCGTTCGAGAACTGGCAAATGCTATTTCCGATCAAACAATTCTCGTATCTGTGATGCATGTGAACAATGAAGTAGGGACAATACAGCCGATTGAACAAATAGGGGCTCTTCTGACAAGCTATCCCAAAGTTCTTTTTCATGTCGATCATATTCAAGGGGTCGGCAAGGTGCCTTTGAATCTGCAAAAGAGTCATGTCGATTTATGCTCGTTTTCCGGTCATAAATTTCATGGCTTAAAGGGAACAGGGCTTCTATACGTACGCGAGGGTGTGACGCTCTCCCCTCTATTAACGGGAGGGAGTCAGGAAAGAAAATACCGCAGTGGTACAGAAAATGTGGCAGGAGCAGTTGCTTTAGCAAAGGCTCTTCGGCTGACACTTGAAAATATGGATGAGCAGGTTCCACGAATCCTTAAACTAAAGGAAACAATTATCAGGGGGATTCAGGATATCGAAGAGATTGTTGTTCATACACCTGCAGTTAACTCCGCTCCCCATATTATTAACTTCTCAGTAAAAGGATTTAAGGCAGAAGTCTTCGTTCATGCACTAGAGGAAAAAGACATCTACGTCTCGACGACGAGTGCCTGCTCCTCAAAAAAGAAAGCAGGAAGCAGCACATTAACTGCAATGGGGGTACCGGAGGAAATCGCGGGAAGTGCCATTCGAATTAGTCTTTCCCATGAGAATACAATAGAGGAAGCGAATTTTGTAGTAGATGCGATCAAGGAAACAGTAAACAAATTAAGAGAGGTAATGAAATAAGGATGAACTATGATCGAATTTTGATACGATACGGTGAAATTTCGACAAAGGGTCGAAATCGCAATAAATTTGTAACAAAGCTACAACGAAGCATTCAGCGAGCCATTAAAGACTTTCCTAATGCCAAGGTTCAAGGCGGGCGGGAAAGGATGTATATTGTCTTAAATGGAGAGAATGGGGAAGAAATCATCGAGCGGATAAGAGGAATATTCGGGATTCAATCCTTCAGTCCAGCTGTAAAAACGAGTAGAGAGCTAGAGGAAATGAAGGAAGCAGCTCTTAAACTATTTGAACAGGTATATGAAGAAGGGAAAAGCTTCAAAATCTCCACTAGAAGGTCGGATAAGACATTTGCCTATGATACGAATGAAATTAATCAAATTTTTGGTGCCCATTTATTAAAAAATATTCCTAATCTTAAGGTGGATGTCAAAAACCCTGATATTGATCTGCATATTGAGGTTCGTGCTGAAGCGACTTACTTATCCTGTGAGAATATTCAAGGTGCTGGTGGATTGCCGAGCGGTTCTAGCGGGAAGGCGATGCTGATGCTTTCTGGTGGAATAGACAGCCCAGTTGCAGGCTATCTTTCCATGAAGCGGGGCTTAGAGCTTGAAGCAGTCCATTTTTATAGCCCTCCTTTCACAAGTGAACGTTCCAAGCAAAAGGTAATCGACCTTGCAGAAAAGCTCGCCATGGCCAACGGAGGCTATTTTACGCTCCATATCGTTCCTTTTACTGCGACACAGCAGGCCATACAGCAACAGATTCCACAGAATTATTCCATGACTGCGACCAGAAGATTAATGCTGCGAATTACTGATGCTCTACGAGAGAAGCACAATGCATTAGCTATTGTAACGGGTGAGAGTCTTGGACAGGTTGCGAGTCAAACCCTTGAAAGCATGTTTGCGATTAATGATGTGACGAGTACACCGATCCTGCGTCCATTAGTAATGATGGATAAGACGGATATTATTAAGCTTGCCATGGACATAGACACGCATGATATTTCCATTCAACCCTACGAGGACTGCTGTACGGTTTTTGTTCCATCTTCACCGAAAACGAAGCCGAAGAAGGAAAAGGTTGAATTTTATGAGAGTTTTATCGATTTTGACCCGCTCATAGCTGAAGCGGTTAACGGAACGGAAACGATTCAGATTAGACCTATAGATCAAACTCAAAAAGATGAGATTGAAGAGTTGTTCTAAAAATTATTTAGCCTTATACGTGTACGTGAACGGGTTTTATGCGGTACGAAACTAGCGAGAACGTACATGTATAAGGCGGTAATTGATCAAAGACTATTTGCCCAAAATTTACAAGATTGGCAAGTCTTGATTGAAACAATTTACCAATGTTTTTTTTGAATGAACACCATACGGATAACACACTCTATATTCACAAGGAGGTGATATCCTATGGCAAACAACAGCAGTTCAAACCAACTACTAGTTGCTGGTGCTCAACAAGCAATCGACCAAATGAAATATGAAATTGCTACAGAGTTTGGTGTTAACCTTGGGGCTGACACAACTTCTCGCGCTAACGGTTCTGTTGGTGGAGAAATTACAAAGCGTTTAGTATCAATGGCTCAATCTCAATTAGGCGGCGGCTACAAATAAAAAAATAAATAAAATGGCTACAAGGAGTGGGTTTCGGCCCGCTCCTTTTTATTTTTTCGAGGCTGTTTTCCAATGAACTTCTTGAGAAAAAAAGCCAAATTCAAATAAATTTCAAAAACTAAAACTAGAAATTACTCGGAAAAATCGATAAAATAAAATTAACACTTGATATTATGACTAGATAATAATTCAATTTTTAGGGGGAGTTCGAATGAGACGGGAAGACTTGTTAGCACCGAGTAGCTATAATTTAGTTTCTGAAATGGAAAGGTTTGCGGAGGATTCGAAGAAGGTTGCGGTTATCTGGGAATCAGAAGACGGGGAAACGAAGCAAATAACCTATCAAGACCTGATAAGGAATGCAAATAGGATCGGGAATGTCTTCACAAACAGCGGTCTGGAAAAAGGGGACGTAGTGCTAGTAATCGTTCCTAGATTGATCGAAGCTTATCAGGTCTACATAGCTGCTCTAAAAATCGGACTTGTCGTCATCCCAAGCTCCGAAATGCTCAAAACGAAAGACCTTCAATACCGCATTTCACATGGGGATGTGAAAGGAATCATTAGCTACCATCTGTATGTTGAACAATTTGCTGAGGTGGATGGAATTGATCATCTTTCTAAGATTGTAGTCGGCAAGCAAGAACCGGGATGGATCCATTTGGACGATGAAATGGCTCAAGCTTCTGATGAACTGCCCTTAGCAAATACAGATAAAGAGGATATGGCTTTTCTTTCTTATACGTCAGGAACGACTGGGAATCCAAAGGGTGTCGTGCACACACATGGCTGGGCATATGCACATTTGCGAGCAGCGGCACCGAATTGGCTTTGTATTGAAGAGGGCGACATCGTATGGGCAACGGCAGGACCTGGATGGCAAAAGTGGATCTGGAGTCCTTTCCTCTCTGTCCTTGGTTCGGGTGCAACAGGTCTCGTCTATCATGGTAAATTCGAACCAAATAAATATTTACAGCTTCTTGAAAAATATGCTGTGAATGTTCTTTGTTGTACCCCAACAGAGTATCGTTTGATGGCGAAGGTAGAAAACCTACAGGACTATAAGCTCGCTCATCTTCGCAGCGCGGTTTCTGCTGGAGAGCCTTTGAACAGAAATGTCATTGATACGTTTAAGAAATATTTCAACATCGATGTTCGTGATGGATACGGTCAAACCGAGAATACACTCTTAGTTGGCATAACAAAGGGTATGGAATTAAGAGCCGGTTCAATGGGAAAGCCAATTCCAGGGAACCGTGTTGAAATTGTCAATGATGATGGAAAACCATGTGAACCGGGAGAAGTCGGGGATATTGCGGTCCATATCGATACTCCTGCGTTGTTCAAGCATTATTACAAGGACCCTGAGAGGACGGCCAAGCAATTCAGGGGAGAATATTATATAACAGGGGATAAAGCGAAAAAGGATGAAGACGGCTATTTCTGGTTTGAAGGGCGTGGTGATGACATCATCATTAGTTCAGGCTACACGATTGGACCGTTTGAAGTGGAGGATGCCCTTGTAAAGCATCCATTTGTGAAGGAATGTGCGGTTGTAGCAAGTCCAGATGAAATAAGGGGTCATGTCGTAAAGGCTTTCGTTGTGCTAAAAGATGGGGTTGACGAGAGAGATCCTAGTCTAATCAAAGAACTACAGGAGCATGTAAAAAGCTTAACGGCTCCATACAAATATCCGCGCAGAATTGAATTCGTTTCCGACCTACCGAAAACAACGTCGGGAAAAATTAGGCGTATAGAATTAAGGCAAAAGGAATTAGAAAGTGCGAAGTAGAATTAATAAGGGTGCAGACTATTTTTTGTCTGCACCTTTATTTTTGGGGAGGGAATGAAATGTTTACGCTTTGGTATGGAGGCCCGATTTACACCATGACGGAGGAGGGGCATCAGGTTGAAGCTATTTTAACCGAAAATGATAAAATTATTGCAACTGGAAATATTCAAGAGTTTGAAATCAAATATAAGATCACAAAAAGAATCAACTTAAATGGTCAAACCTTGCTCCCTGGATTTGTCGACAGTCATCTACACCTCATCGGTCACGGGGAAAAGCTCATCCGCCTCGATCTTTCCAGATATCGTTCAAAAAGGGAAGTATTAGAGGCTGTGAAGAATTATGCTGAGAGTGTTGCGGGCGGGGAGTGGGTGATCGGTGAGGGTTGGAATGAAAATTTGTGGGAAGAGGCTGAACCCATTGTTCGTTCGGATATTGATGCAGTGGTTTCGAACCATCCTGTTTTATTAAAAAGAATTTGCCGCCATGCACTAGTCGTTAATTCCTGTGCTTTAGAGGAAGCCTCGATCGTAGAAGGAAAAGAATATCAGGTGGAAGGTGTTATCGGAAAGGATAAAGATGGGGCCTTAAATGGAATCTTCAAGGAAGAGGCTCAATCTCTTGTCTTAGATGCCGTTCCGAAGGCCACTAATTCATATCTTAAAAGAGCACTTCGAACTGCGATTCGGGATGCCCACAGCCACGGCTTAACAGGAGGGCATACAGAGGATTTATCCTACTATAACGGGTTTGGCCCAACATACAATATTTTTAGAGAAGTCATTGAAGAAGAAGGAACTCATTTTCGTGCCCATTTGCTCGTTCATCATAAAGTAATGGATGATTTCCAAAAGGCCGGTGGGCATTTTCTAAAAGGAAACGAATGGATTGAATTCGGAGCGATAAAAATTTTCACTGATGGTTCCTTAGGGGGAAGAACGGCACTATTAAGCCATCCTTATGCCGATGACCTGACAACAAATGGTGTGGCCATATTCTCGCAGGAGGAGCTAAATGCTCTTGTTGCAAAGGTTAGAGAGCTAAGGATGCCAATCGCCGTCCATGCAATAGGGGATTTAGCCTTTGAAATGACGCTACAGGCGATCGAGGAAAATCCTTTGAACGTGCCCGGGAAGGATCGGCTCATACACGCTCAAATATTACGAAGGGATCTGATTGATCGTGCCAAGAAGCTACCAATCATTTTGGATCTGCAGCCAAGCTTTGTAGCATCTGATTTTCCATGGGTGACAGATAGGATTGGTGAAAGCAGGATGAAGTATTGTTATGCTTGGAAGACACTTTTGGAGGAGAATTTGCATTGTGCTGGTGGCTCTGATGCGCCTATAGAGGACATTTCTCCATTGCTTGGAATTCATGCAGCTGTAACGAGAACGAGTCCGACCGATGAAAACCAAATCGCCTATCGGCCAGAAGAAGCCCTTTCCATCTATGAAGCGGTGTGCTTATATACGAAAGGAAGTGCATTTGCTGCTTGTCATGGGGAGGATAGGGGAATGATTAAGGAAGGCTTTCTAGCGGATTTTACCATTCTCGATCGGGATATTTTCGGATGCCGGCCTGATGAGCTACTTAAGATAAAGGTCGAGAAAACCGTCATCGGTGGGGAAATGGTTTATTCTAGAAAAGAGACAGTTTAGCTATTGATGCCCTCTGCTTTCTTTTTGCGAAACGATCTAAAAAGGATGGAAGTTGTATCTATTTGTGTTTATAATGGAGATATTTCGAGTCTAGAAGGAATAGAGGCGTAGCGATGAAAGATAAAGAAATGAAATTAGGGGTCATTCAAGCAGCTTTCTCCTACTTCCTGTGGGGAATTCTTCCAATCTATTGGAAGCTTTTGCACGATGTCAAGGCAGATGAAATCCTCGCCAATCGAATCGTTTGGTCTTTTGTTCTGATGATTCTTCTTTTGCTTATAACAGGAAAATGGTCCAAATTCGTTGTAACCGTGAAGGGTTTCGGGAAAAATCAAAGACAGCTCTGGACACTTATTACCGCCTCATTCTTGGTGAGCGGTAACTGGTTTGTCTATATTTGGGCTGTCAATCATGACCATATGATTCAAGCAAGCTTAGGTTATTATATCAATCCGCTTGTGAGCGTCATACTAGGAGTCATCTTCCTAAGAGAAAAGTTATCTCCTGCCCAGTATCTATCCTTTTTCATGGCGATAGCAGGTGTGATTATTTTAAGTGTTTCCTATGGACAGATTCCATGGATTTCGCTTGCACTTGCATTTTCATTTGGTTTTTATGGTTTAGCGAAAAAGCTTATTACAGTAGATTCAACAATTGGATTGACACTGGAGACGATGGTGGTCATGCCGATTGCCCTAGGATACATCATCTATTTATTTTTCCAGGGGAACCTTGCTTTTCTCAACGTATCCGTTGCGACAGATTTGTTACTGATCGGCTCTGGGTTAGCTACGGCAGTGCCACTTTTATATTTTGCGATGGGAGCTCAGAAAATTCCGCTTTCCATGCTGGGCTTTATACAGTATATCGCTCCAACACTGACGCTCATTTTAGGAGTATTCTTCTACGGCGAGCATTTTTCAAGAATACATCTATTGTCCTTTATGCTTATTTGGGGTGCGCTAACCGTCTATTCATTATCACGGACAAGGCTTATCGTATCCATTGAATCTAAATGGAAAAAAGGGAAGGGACTAGGAGCATAAGTGAAAATTTACTGTTTCTGAAAACCTGTTATAGGAGAAATATACAAAGAGCCTTTATAAAAAGGCTCTTTGAACTTTTTCCCAGAAGGAATTATCCTTTAGTTTCACGGTCTTAATAATTTTATCGCTTAGCTTGACTTTGATTTCCTCAACCTTTTGGATGCTGAGCGCTTCATTATCCATTCCCATTGTTGGATGATCATTTCCATCCTGAACGATCTTGATTGTAAGCTCGCGATCTCCACCTAAAATAAACGATGATCCAAGCGTACGAAATTGATTATTATTTAATGAGGCAAGCTCGCTCACCTGAATGGATGGAAGGAGCGGGTCGACAATGGCCCCATTGACGGATTTATTATAGCCTGTACTGCCTGTTGGAGTGGCTACAATAATTCCATCCCCTCTGAATGTTTCGAAAAGAAAATCGTCAATATATATTTCCATCGCAATCGTGGTGATAATGGATGAACGAAGACTAAATTCATTTAAGCAATGGACGGTGAACTCATTATCAATGGTGACTTCAACGGTCGGATAACGTCGAACCTCCAGCTGTTCATTCGCCATCGCCTCAACAATTTTTTTGGTGTCACTTATGTGAAAATCACAATATAGCTTTGGACTATCCTTAGTTGAAATCCCTACATACAGGCAATCATCACGGAATCCAGTTTTTCTGACGGATTGCAGGAACGCCCCATCTCCTCCAAAGCTGATAATAATATTTGCTTGCTTGTGATCCGTGACAATGGAAAAGCCATATTTCTCTGCATGCTCGTAAAAAGGGCGAACGATTTCCAACAATTCTTCATTATTTTTATGAAATAAAAATACATTATTGCGTTTAGCCATCTTGTCATCCTCCCGTATGTAGTTGAATTTTTTCTAAAGATACTCTAGATATTCATTATTAATTTTGCCATAATTGGAAAAGGCTCTCTAAATAAGTGTAATGGTTTTTGAAACATTTTGAAAGGTATCCCGTAAATATTACAGGGTAATTGACATTGATGTCTGAACCAGAGGATAAGATTTATATTGTGTAGGAGTTCAAGTTTGATGGTGAACCCATAATACCTTTCTTAATGATTCCAAAGGAGGAAGAGGAATGACAGGAAAACGTTGGGCTGCTTTAGGAATAGCAGCAGTTCTATTATTTTTCTCAATTGCAATCAATATGTTCTCTGCTTTTGCATTTGGCAATTTTGAGAAATCCTTAGATGAACTATTTGGTGCGAGTGACGAATTATTCGTAGAGGAAGTTATTGAAGAAGGCGATGTTTTTAATCAAATCGCTGTATTGGAGTTGAATGGTACGATTCAGGATACGGGGGATGTGACTTCCTTTTTCGCCAGTGAGGGCTACAATCACCGTTCCTTCATGGAAAAATTGGAGCATGTCAAAGATGATAATACCGTGAAGGCGGTTATCATACGGGTGAATACGCCAGGCGGTGGCGTTGTCGAAAGTGCGGAAATTCATGACAAGATTGTTGAAATACAGGAAGAGGCAAAGAAACCTGTGTATATTTCCATGGGCTCCATGGCTGCATCTGGCGGCTATTATATTTCCGCACCGGCTCATAAAATTTATGCAACGCCAGAAACATTAACAGGTTCTTTAGGAGTTATCATGCAGGGCTATAATTTTTCTGGTTTAGCGGAAAAATACGGGGTTGAATTTGTCACCATTAAAAGTGGTCCGTATAAGGATATTATGAGCCCAACAAGGGAAATGACTGAGGAGGAACGAAATATTCTTCAAGAGATGATTAATAACTCTTATGAAGGCTTTGTCGATGTGATTGCTAAAGGAAGAGGAATGACGAAGGAACAGGTCAAAAAGATCGCCGACGGAAGAGTCTATGATGGCAGACAAGCAAAAGAATTGAATTTGATAGATGGCTTCGGTTATTTCAGCGATGTTGTTGAGGTTGTGAAGAAGGAACAGAAATTAAAGGATGCTCAAGTCGTGAGTTATACAGAATCCTTTGGATTTGGTTCTTTGTTCAGCATGGGAGCGCAAAAAATGATGGGCGAGCAGCATGAAATTTCGGATTTGATTCAAATTTTATCGAAGTCTCATTCTCCACGTCTGATGTATTTATATGCTGAATAGGAGGGAAGGTCAAAATGGATTCAAAGGATTATGAACAAGGTTTGACTCAAGATAGAACATTAGACTCCAGACATTCCCTTCCACAGATTGCGAAAGAGGAGGAGCTTGTTCCAATAGAAACGGATCGGAACAAAGAGATTCCAAATATGAAATATGCAGGATTCTGGATGAGATTCTGGGCCTATATTTTAGATCTTATTGTCATCGGAAGCATTGATCGCATCTTGATCAACCCCGTTTTTCGTGCGTTCGATCTTGAATTAAGTGCCATTAGTATGTTTGCTCCTATTTCGATTGCGACGGCTATTACTTTTTATGCTTATTTTGTCCTAATGACGAAGTTCTTCGGCCAAACCCTTGGAAAAATGGCATTTGGATTGAAGGTTGTTGATTTAAAGGGGAACAAATTGTCTTGGAGTACGATTCTTTTCCGTGAATGGATCGGTCGTTTTATTTCTACCACGATCTGGATTACTTATGCGGTTGTTGCATTTTTACCAAAAAAGCAAGGACTTCATGATTTGTTTTCTGATACAACAGTCGTACATGAAAAATAGGTTTTGTCACTAGTCTGTATTACAAACCTGTCAACATTCGTTGGCAGGTTTATTTTTTTTTATTTCGTCGATAATGGTAGGCTGAAAGGTCGTGAGCGGGATGATATGGGTTCTTTTATCATTAGTTGTCATTATCTTAATACTCTGTACAATTTTATTTTTGAAATTGAAGGTATTTATTGATTATTACCATGGAAATGATAATGATCACTTAGAGATTACCCTCAGAGCCCTATTTGGCCTTCTAAAGTACAAGGTCAATGTTCCTGTGATAAAAGTGGCGGAGGATTCCCCGAGCCTAGTTGTTCACAAAAAGGTTGGAGTAGGCAATGAGGAAAAAGATAAAAAACATGAAAAAGTAAAATTTACAGCAGAAGAAATTCTGCATAGCATTCAAGATATGCAGCATTTTTTGAAGCATGTCTCTGGTTTTTATAAGATTGTTCGCTCCTTTTTGAAAAAAGTAACCGTATCAAGGATCGAATGGATTACGGTAGTTGGAGTCGGAGATGCTGCTTATACAGGCATGCTTACAGGTGCGTTTTGGACGGCTAAAGGAAGTCTTTTGGGGCTTATTAGCACATTAATGAAGGTTAAAACGATACCTAAAATTATGATCACACCAGAATTCAATCGGGCCATAAGCCAAACTTCTTTTCAATGTATGCTCCATTTTCGAATCGGGCATGCTATTTTTGCAGGTATTAAACTAATCAAATTTTGGAAGGGCGGACGACCCAACTTTAAATCAAAGCCATTATCCATTTTTTCAAGTAAGACAAAATCCGTTTAAGAAGGAGGAAGCAGAATGACAGAGCATCCAATTCAAGGTTTGATGACAACTGCAATGGAAAATTTAAAGGAAATGATCGATGTCAATACGATTATAGGAGACCCAGTAGAAACACCAGATGGTTCTGTAATACTAACGGTGTCAAAGGTTGGTTTTGGTTTTGCTGCTGGAGGTAGCGAATTTATTATCGATAATGGTCAAAAGGAAGAGGGGGCAGCTAAGCATCCTTTTGGAGGCGGTAGCGGTGGTGGTGTTTCCATTACTCCTATTGCTTTCCTGATTGTTAATTCCAAAGAGGTAAAAATGGTTCATTTGGATGAAAGCACCCATTTATATGAACGGATTCTTGATTTGGCTCCACAAGCGGTTGAAAAAATTCAGCAAATGTTCTCTAATAAAAATGGATCTGGTCAAGGACAAGGACAAAATAGTCAAAGCAGCCAACAAAATCAACAAAATCAAAAGAACCAATATCAAAATCCAGAGTACGGTGGACCAAAGCAGGATTTGGAACTTTAAAAAGATAGAAGCTCCTTTCGCGGGAGCTTATTTTTTTTGCTGTGCTTGTGGGGCTGACCAAGGCGCTTGCACTTTTGTATATTCAAATGGAATGAAAATATTGGTAGCAATTATTTGCAATTATGCTGGGGAATCGTTTATGATTTACACTGTACATATGATGGTAAGGAGGATGGAAAATGGCATCAATTACATTTAAAGGTGGTCCTGTTACATTACTAGGTTCAGAGGTGAAGGTAGGCGATAAAGCTCCGAACTTTACCGTATTGGCAAATGATTTATCCCCTGTTACACTAGATGACTCAAAGGGTCATGTTCGTTTAATCAGTGTGGTACCTTCTATTGATACTGGAGTATGTGATGCTCAAACTCGTCGCTTTAACGAGGAGGCAGCAAGTCTAGGGAACGTGAAGGTTCTAACGGTAAGCGTTGACCTGCCTTTTGCTCAGAAGCGCTGGTGTGCAGCTGCAGGAATTGAAAATGTACAAACTTTGTCTGATCATCGCGATCTTTCGTTTGGTGAAGCTTATGGAGTAGCGATTCAAGAATTGCGCCTACTAGCTCGTGCTGTCTTTGTTGTCGATTCAAATGACACCGTTACATATGTGGAATATGTAAGTGAAGCAACAGACCATCCAAATTATGAAGCAGCGATTGAAGCGGCTAAAGCAGCGAAATAAGGAATAACAAGCAAAAGCTTAAACACAAGACCTCGAAACGTTCGGGGTCTTGCTTGTCTTTTAGACAGAGCTCGAAGAAGGAAGTTCTTTACTGAACATCGGTTGTATGAAAACCTCTGTAAACTAGTGCCGCAAAAATTAGACCCCGCTTGTGCTACATAAATTTTCCCGTTAAAATAGAAAGTTAGAAAAAGGAGGAAAGTAACGTGAAAATTACTCCGGTAGAGGATTTATTTACGGTATTTAATCAAACGGCAGCACTTCTCCAAGAGGAATTAGGCATATCTTTTCTTGAAGCGCTGGCGGAGACAGGTGAAAACATTTTTCAGCAATCCGTTCTGCAAGAAGAGATCAGTGAGCTGACATTAAGAAGATTGCGAAAGAGCTACCAAGCATTAAATATTCAGGACTATACGGTGGAGGAAATACGCAAATCCTTTCAACTGGCTATCCTTAAGGGAATGAAGGAAAGTGTCCAGCCCAACCATCAGATGACTCCAGATTCGATCGGACTGCTCATTGGCTATTTAGTGAATAAATTTGTGACCAAGTCGTCCTTTCTATTATTTGATCCCGCTGTTGGAACGGGAAACCTTTTAACAACCGTTATGAATCAGCAGGCTGGAAAAAATGTAGAGGGAATCGGCATAGATATTGACGATTTACTCATTAAGCTTGCCTATGTGAATGCGAATTTACAGCAGCATCCGATTCAGCTTTTCAATCAAGATAGTCTAGAGCCGTTATTTATTGAATTGGCAGATGCTGTTGTCAGTGATTTGCCCGTTGGATATTATCCGAATGATGTTCGCGCTGCTGATTATCATCTCAAGGCAGATAAGGGTCACTCCTATGCGCATCATCTATTTATTGAACAGAGCATGAAATATACAAAAGCTGGAGGATATCTCTTCTTCTTAATTCCGAATGGACTTTTTGAGAGTGTGGAAGCACCAAAGCTTCATCAATATTTGCAGGACCATGCATATATTCAGGCTATTTTACAGCTTCCTATGACGATGTTCCGCCATGAAAATGCAGCGAAAAGCATCCTCATCCTTCAGAAAAAGGAAGAGGGACTTAAAGCGCCAAAGCAGGTTCTTCTCGTCAATCTTCCAAGTCTATCGAAAGGAACAGCAGTGGAAAGCGTGCTGCAAAAAATTGACGGCTGGATCGCCGAAAATAAATAATTCATAAATGAAACCGTTGCAGCTGTGACGGTTTTTTTGATCCCAGTGTTCCTAGTTGATACACAGCGAAATGAAAGTGCATTCATTATTCTGTTCACTTCTTCGTCAAATTTATGTTTAAAAAACAGAAAATAATTACTTTAGGGTGAAAGCGGTCCCAATTTATGCTATATCTTGAATTGAAGGAGAGACAATGATTAAATGAGAAATTGGAGATAGAAATAGCCTTACTTGAACAAAATAAGTAGGAGCATAAATACATATAAAGGGGCGGAAATCATGGCAAAAGTAATTGCGATCAATGCAGGAAGCTCTTCTCTTAAGTTTCAGTTATTTGAAATGCCGAGTGAGGAAGTTATCACAAAAGGCTTAATTGAGAGAATCGGATTAAAGGATTCCATTTTTAATATAACAGTGAATGGTGAGAAAAAAACGGAAATAACTGACATTCCAGACCATAGTGTTGCGGTTAAGATGCTGTTAAATCGTTTGACATCTGAGGGAATCATCAAGTCCTTGAATGAGATTGAAGGGATCGGACATCGGGTTGTGCACGGTGGAGAGGAATTTGCCGATTCAGTTCTAATTACCGACGAAGTATTGAGTAAAATTGAAGCACTTTCAGAACTAGCACCACTTCATAACCCAGCTAATGTGACTGGAATTAAAGCGTTCAAAGAGGTACTTCCAAATGTGCCAGCGGTGGCAGTATTTGATACAGCATTCCACCAAACGATGCCGGAGAATTCTTTCTTATATAGCTTGCCGTATGAATATTATAAAGAGTATGGCATTCGTAAATATGGATTCCATGGTACTTCACATAAATATGTATCCCAGCGTGCTGCGGAGATGCTCGGTCGTCCTTTGGAGCAATTGCGCTTAATTTCCTGTCATTTAGGAAATGGAGCTAGTATTGCTGCCATCCAAGGCGGAAAATCGATTGATACTTCGATGGGCTTTACACCACTTGCAGGGGTAACCATGGGAACTCGTTCAGGAAATATTGACCCAGCGTTAATCCCATATATTATGGAAAAGACCCATAAGTCTGCTGAAGAAGTACTTGATGTTCTTAATAAGAAGAGTGGGATGCTTGCCGTATCTGGCTTCTCAAGCGACCTAAGAGATATTGAAGAAGAAGCAGCAAAAGGAAATGACCGTGCAGAGTTAGCTCTACAGGTATTTGCAGACCGCATTCACAAATATATTGGCTCCTATGCCGCTCGTATGTATGGGGTGGATGCGATTATTTTCACAGCAGGAATTGGCGAAAATAGCTCTGCCATCCGTGAGCGTGTTCTTAGAGGTCTAGAATTTATGGGTGTGTATTTTGATCCTGCCCTTAATAAAGTTCGTGGCCAGGAAGCCTTTATTAGCTATCCACATTCACCGGTAAAAGTAATGGTGATCCCAACGAATGAGGAAGTTATGATCGCAAGGGATGTCATGAGATTAAGTCATTAATCATGGCTAAAAAAATCCACAATGAAAAGCCCCCTATGATGCTGAACCTTTCAACATCATAGGGGGTTCCTTTGTTTAGGAGCTTCGCTTGGGTTTGAGATGATTCTCCTTGGCGATAAAGCGAAACCAAATGAACTGAATCAAACCAATGACGATGACACCAACGAAAGTATCCCTTAAGCGATCGATGGCATAGAGGTGAGATTGTTTTTCGAACACAAAGACAAATAAGATGGTGATGGCCACTTGATGAATGACAATCCTATCTAGCTTCAACCATTTTGCCACATAACAACCGATCAATATCAGCATTCCTAAGCTAATTCCGTTAATTTTCAGATGGCCTGCAATGAGAACCGTCACAATAATCCCAAGGATCGTCCCCATCATACGTCGGATGGAGAGGCGAAGGGTTTTATTGAATGAGGATTGAAGACATAATATGACAGATAATGGCGCTAAATAAGGATGCTCAGAACCAAGGAATTTTGATATTTCCCATGCAATTGCAGAGCCTAGAGCCATCTTCCATATTAGACTTGAAATGTTTTTGTTCGCATCGCTACTTAGTGTTTTCTCCATTTTCCCCTCAATCTAATAAGACTTTTAAACAAAACGCATGCACTTTTAATAACAGTATGTGCGGATTTTTCTATTCTATTAATTTGATTTTTTGGATTTAACAGGCCTATTTTTGAAACATTACCCGATTTTTTCAGTCTAATTATTGTGAATGTTTATTCAATCGGTAGCTATGATTTGGGGGAGTGGAAAAAGTGAAAGAGGAACTTACTCGAGCAATGGAGTTGCGGAAAAACGGTCATGCAAAGGAATCGAATGAAATCTTGCTCGCTTTAGTTGAAAAATTTCCAAACGATGCATTTGTGAATTATCAATGTGCCTGGAGCTGTGATTTATTAGGGGAAGAATCTAAGGCTGTCCCTTTTTATGAGCGAGCCATTGATTTAGGGTTATCGGGTAAAGATTTAGAAGGGGCTCTACTCGGATTGGGTAGCACCTATCGGACATTGGGGGATTATGAAAAATCAAAGAGTGTTTTTTTGAAGGGGCTTGAATTATTTCCTGATAATAGAGCAATGCAAGTTTTCTACTCCATGACCTTATATAATTTGAGTGAACATCAAATGGCCATGGAAGTGCTGCTGAACTGTTTATTAGAGACAACAAAGGACGAAGAAATTTTGAACTATAAGAGAGCGATAAGTTTTTACTCAGATAAATTGGATCAGGTTTGGAAATAACTTGTATTTTTCGTGAAAATGCTTTTGATTCAAAGCCCACTTTTCATTTCCACCTCCTTCCTATGCTATACTGAAATTTAGTATGGCGTAGTTAGGAGGTTTGTTCATGTTAACGGAAAGAGAGCAAATGCTGATAAATGAAATAAAGGACTGGGAGCAAAGTCTTTTTAGCTATGAGTCCAATGATTTAATCTTAGCATACGAAAAATATTTAGATCGCGCTTTCTCATTGCTTCCCCTTGAAACGCAAAAGGAGTTCTTTTCAGTGCTTGATACCTGGCTTTTTCATCTTCATGCCTTGATACAGGGAAGTGAATTTCAGCATCAAGCGAAGGGGAGAATTATTTCTGCTGGACTAATGTTTCAGGAGGATATTGGTGAAATTGGGGATTTGAAAGGGCTTTCGATAGACCAGCTTCAATACATAGCCCAGCAGCAAATGACTCGTCATCGCTTCTATTCCTTTGTACAAGGGGGACTATCTGGAACAGGGAGTCCGTTGCTGCTTGGAACCGATATACCAGCTATTGCAATCATCAACCTACGCGTGGTGCAATTAATTGCGATGGCCTACGGCAATGAAGTAAATAACCCTTTTGAAATGATGACCTCATTGAAGGTGTTTCATGCAGCTACCTTACCTGCAAGAATGCAAGGGGATGGCTGGGTGCAGCTGATGAATGAATGGCAATCGACGAATGAGCATTATTTTTATGATGGCGAAGAGGAAATAACAGATATTCAATGGATCGAACAGCCATTGAAGCAAATTTTAAAGGCGGTGACGATTCTTTTATTTAAGAACAAAAGACTTCAAGGAATACCACTCGTGAGTATGGCGATTGGAGCAGGGATGAACTATCAGCTCACAAAAAGGGTGACAGACTTTGCCCATAAATATTATCAGATGAGATATTTACTGGAAAAGTCCTGCGGTAATATGTCAAGCCCAAAAATCTAAGGAATTGGAAATTTTAAACCCACCAGCATCTAAAAAAGGCAATACTAAAGAAACCCA